>JBBQGU010000041.1:0-16958 GCA_038323315.1 Rhodobacterales bacterium
TCAGCAGATAGGGCACACCTGCCAGGGGCGCGGTGCGGTCAACCTGGGCGGCCATCTCGCGCCCAACATCGTAGAGTTTGCAGATGACGGCATTCAGACCGGGGTTCAGCGCCTCGATCACCCCGATGGCGGTTTCGGCCAACTCACCTGCCGAAACATCGCCGGCGCGCACCATCTGGGCCAGGGCCACGGCGTCAGTCTCGCGGTACAGATCGGTCAGGTTTGCCATGGCGGTCCCCTTTGGTCAGTCGAGCCTGACCACGCGTTCCTCGGCGATGCTTTGTTCGGCAGCGAGCACGATGCGCAGGGAGTTGACCGCTGCATCCATCGATTCCGACAGGTCCATATCTTCGGTGATCGCTTTCAGGAACAAGGCCTGCTCGCGGTCGCACAGTTCTTGGTGGCCCGGCTCGTCCTCCATCGACAGAATTTCGTCGGGGGTGGTGAAATTCTTGTCGGCATCCACGGCGGCATGGTGGATGCGAATGGCGTCGGTCTTGGTGTGCTTGTCGATATCGGCCGAGCCGGACAAACCCGCATCCGTGCGCGGCTGATCGTTCGGCACCAACGAAACCGAGCCCTTGGGCCCCACCACATCCTTGACGAAAAATGCGGTTTCCGACATCATCGGACCCCAGCCCGCCTCGTACCAGCCGACCGAGCCGTCGTCGAAGGTGACGTGCAGGTGGCCGTAGTTCTGCTTTTCCGCCTCACCCCACAGGGCAGCGCCTATGCCATGGACCCGCACCGGTTTTGCGCCGGTCAACTGGCACATCACATCGACATAATGCACGCCACAGTCGACGATGGGGATCAGGCTGTCGATCAGGTTCTTGTGCCAGGTCCAGGCCGGACCCGAGGATTGCTGGTTCAGGTTCAGACGCATCACCAAGGGTTTGCCCAAGGTCTGGCCGATCTCGATGAACTTGACCCAGGACGGGTGGACGCGCAGGATATAGCCCAAGACCAGCTTTTTGTTCAGCCGACGCGCGGTGGCGACGACCTTTTCTGCATCCTCGTTGTTCGTGGCGATGGGCTTTTCCATGAAGACATGCGCGCCCGCCTCCATCGCCTTGATGGCGAAATCGGCATGGGTGTTGGGCCAGGTGTTGACGGAAACCGCATCGGGCCGCGTTTCCGCCAGAGCCGCCTCGTAAGTGTCAAACAAGGGATAGCTTTGCAATTCCGCCGGGATTTCCCTGGATTTGATCGACCGGCTGACCAGCCCCACGATCTGAAACCCCGGATTGCGGTGATAGGCCGAGGCGTGGCTTGCCCCCATATTGCCCAGACCCACGACCAGAATACGCACAGGTTTTGTCATCATTCCCCCCTCGGAAAGGCGGGCGACCAAAGGCCGCCCGCTGTGTCATCAGATCGACTGATCGAACATGCCGGCGCGGATGGTGTCCACGTCAATCGCCGCCATCTCTGTCGTCAGTGTCGCCGCAGCGGCGTCTGCCGCAACCTTGGCCGCGTCAAAGCTGTTGGCACCGGGGATCAGATCGTTCGTGCAAACCTCGGTCGCGACAAAGGCCGTCTTGCCCGCGATCTTGGCCGACAGGTCGAAGAAGGTCTGCCACGACGCCATGTCATGCCAGCCCCAGCCCTGCCGCTTGTCCCAGTCGCCCCGGAACACGTTCATCTGTTGCAGGATCGAGGTGACGCCCAGCGCCGGGCCGATATTCGTGGCCAGCGTCGGAAACTGTTCGAATACCGCCTGAACGGCGGCACGCGGGTTGGCTTCGGCAAATTCCAGCCCCATGGCCCAGCCTTTCAGATACTGTTCCATGAAGGCCTTCTTGTCGGCGTCCTCCAGATCGGCTGCCCGCACGACAAAGGTATTCGCGGGCAGGGGCGAGTTCTTGACGCCCAGCCAGTATTCAAATTCCAGCCCCGAGCCGATCCATTCGGCCCGCAGCCCCTCCCAGGCCAACGCCGCATCGCCCTGCCCACCGGCAAGGGCGGTGCCCCAGGTCGGCCAGCCCGCCTCGACATATTTGATCGTCGAGATATCCACGCCCTGTGCTGCCAGCATCGGGTCGACGATGGGCTGCCAGGCGGCGGAGCCGAGAAGGATCGTCTTGCCCTCCATCTCCTTGATATCCTTGACGCCTTCGCCTTTGCGGAAAGCGAGGCTGAAGGTGTCGCGCGCGCCCATGTGGAATACCGATTTCAGCTTCATCCCGTTCTGGAGCCCGAATGAGAATACGCCGGGGCTGGGAAAACCCATATCGGCTTGCCCCACATCCACGAATTTCACCGTGGCGGTGCCATCCGAGGGACCGGGCTGCATGTCAATCGACAGGTCGCCGAAATAGCCCATCTTCTTGGCCACCCAAAAGGCGTAATCGTCCAGCACTTCCAGCGTGCCACGCGGGCTGATCCAGGTGAAGGGGCGGTCATAGCCCGCTGCCAGCGCCGGGCGCATCGCCGCCACAGTCACCACGCCCGCCGCCGAAACCTGCAGCATCCGCCGCCGGGTCATTCCGTTCTTTGCCGTCATCATTCCTTGTCTCCCTGTTGAGTGTCATGCACCGGGTTTGCGGCCTCACGCCTCCCAGCTTGCCCATTTCTTGCCGACCAGAAAAAAGAACACATAGATCAGGATGCCGAGCGTCGAGAGGATCACGATCACCGCAAAGAACTCGGGCATGTTGATCATCGAGGAATAGGTGGTCAGCCGGTTGCCAAGGCCAAAACCGCCGCCGACCATTTCCGCCCCCACCGCCGTCAGCAGGCCAAAGATCGCGCCGATCATCAGGCCGACCAGAATGACCGGCAGGGCCATCGGCGCGCGGATTTTCCAGAATATCTGCAAGGTCGTGGCCCCATAGGACCGCGCCAGCGCAATCTTGGCCGCATCGACGCGGCGAAAGCCGGTCGCAGCGTTGATCATCACCATGGGCCCGGATGCCAGCGCCACGGCGATGATGCGCGGCGTAAAGCCAAAGCCGAACCACAGGATCAACAAGGGCACCAGGGCCAGCATCGGCGTGGTCACCAGGATCAGGATATAGGGCGAGATGATCTTTTCGGCATAGGGAAACTGCGTGATCACGGCAGCCAGCACCAGCCCGATGCTGGCCCCGATGGCAAAGCCCGAGAAAAGTTCGATCAGCGTGTAGCCCAGATGCGGGGCCAGCAGCGGAAACTCGCGGATCAGTGCCGCAAGGATCTGCGAGGGCCGGGGCAGGAAGTATTCGGGAACCTTGAACCAGATCAGCGCCAGTTCCATCCCGCCGATCACGATCACCGCCGTAACAATGATGCCCACCAACTCGGCCCGCGACCGCGCCCCGCCACCGGGGGCAAAGGCCGACAGGGCCGAGCCGCCGGAAGATTTGCCGAATGCGGGGATCTGATCAGTCATGGCTATTCCGCCGCCGCTGACTGGGGTTTCAGGCCATAGATATCGCGCTTGATGCGGTTCATCAGGTCGAACACCTCGCGGCTGGCCATGGTGTCCAGACTGCGCGGGCGGGCAAACGGCACGGCGTAATCGCCCTGCACCCGCCCCGGACGTTTGGACAGGACCAGCACCCGGTCCGACAGAAAGATTGCCTCCTCGATGGAATGGGTGATGAAGACGATGGTGGTTTTGGTTTCCAGCCAGATCTCCTCGACCAGCCGGTTCATCTCCTCGCGGGTGAAGGCATCCAATGCGCCAAAGGGCTCATCCATCAGCAAGACCTGCGGGCGCAAAGCCAAGGCGCGCACGATGGAGGCGCGCTGCTGCATGCCGCCAGAGAGTTCGCGCGGAAAGCGGTGTTCAAAGCCCTCCAGCCCGACCCGGTCCAACAGATGGTCGATCCAGGGGCGGTCGGGTTGGGTCCGCTTGATTTCGAAGGGAAACAGGATGTTGTCGATCAACGTCCGCCAGGGCAGCAGGTTCGCCTCTTGAAACACCAACCCAATATCGGGATGCGGTCCGGTGATCGGTTTGCCGTCCAGTTTTACCGTGCCGCTGGTCAGGGAATGCAGGCCCGACATCGACCACAAAAGCGTGGTCTTGCCGCAGCCGGACGGGCCGACGATGGACACGATGGTATTGGCCGCCACATCGAAACTGCAATCCGCAAGCGCGTCAAGCACACCATAGCGCTTGCCTGCATCCGCAACCGACAGCTTGACCGACATCCGCGCCCCGCCTTTCACATGCGAAAGCTAATCTTCCAACAGTGTTGCTAACTTACAAGGCTGTCAACGATTCGAAACCGGGCCGAAACAAGGTTATACAACGTTGACCGAATTACCGGGCCTGCTGCGTAAGTTACTTACATCTTCTTGACGACCCGGCAATCAGCGCGCGATAATCTGCGCGGAATCAGGGGGGTGGCAGGTGCGCAAGGCGGGACAGGCAGACCCCATTCCCGACCCGTCCAATGCGCGCGCGCATGACATCATTGCGCTGATGAAAGACTGCTATCCCGGCCTTAGCCGATCGGAACAATCGGTGGCGGATGCGGTGTTGTCCGACGTGCGCGCGGCGGTCGAGGCGTCCAACGCCGAATTGGCGATCCGCGCCGGAGTAAGCCAACCCACCGTCACCCGGTTTTGCCGTTCGGTCGGCTGTGCCGGAGTGCGGGATTTCAAGCTGCAACTGGCGCGCAGTCTGGTGGTGGGTGAGTTGTTTCTGGCCAATGACAATCCCCGCCCCACCACCGACCCGGACAGCACGCCACCGTTTTGGGCCTCGGTTCTGGGCGAGGCGCGGCTGGCGCTGCGCGAGGTCGAGCGGCAGTTGGACCCCGCCCTCGTGCTGGCAGCGGCGGCGATTCTGGCGCCTGCGCGGCGCGTGCTGACCCTGGGCCTTGGTGGCAGTTCGTCGGCCCTGGCCGAAGAGATGCAGAACCGTTTGTTTCGCTATGGCGTGCCGGTCACAGCCTGCAAGGACCCTTACCTTGCCCGCATGACCGTATCGACCTTTCGGCCCGACGACGTGCTGATCGCGATTTCAGGCTCGGGCCGCACGCGTGAGGTGATCGATTGCCTGCACCTTGCCCACACCTACCGCGCCCGCACCATCGCGATCACCACGCCGGGCAGTCTTGCCGCCAACGCCGCCGAAATCGCCCTGACAACCCATATCGCGGGCTATTCCGATGCGCTGATGCCCTCGGCCTCGCGCTTTGCCTTTCTGACCATCATTGACCTGATCGCGGCCGCCACCGGCTATCAGATGGGCCCGCTGGCCCGCGAAAACCTGCGCCGGATCAAGTTCAATCTGATCGAAAAGGGTGCCGGCCCGACCATCGAACCGTTGGGAGATTGAGATGACCCCCCAAGACTGGCTTGCCACCTTTGCAGCCGCCCTGACCCGCGCCGACATTCCCGCCACCGTCGCGCTGTTTCATCAGGACTGCTACTGGCGCGACCTGCTGGCCTTTACCTGGAACATCAAGACGATGGAGGGGCGGCCCGCCATCGCCGCCATGCTGGAGGCGACTTTGCCCAGCACCGCCCCGTCACACTGGGCCGTGACCAGCCCGGCCGAAACCGAGGGCGATGCGACGACGGTCTGGATCAGCTTCCAGACCGCCACCGCCCATGGCACCGGGCGGCTGACGTTAAGGAACGGCCTTTGTCACACCCTCCTGACCGCGACCGAGGATTTGAAAGGCCATGAGGAACCACGTGGCCAGACCCGTCCGCAAGGCATCGTCCACAAGGCCGACCGCAACCGCCAGACCTGGCGCGAGGCGCGCGAGGCCGAGACGGACCGCATGGGCCGGCAGGACCAGCCCTATGTGCTGGTGATCGGCGGCGGACAGGGCGGCATCGCCCTTGGCGCGCGGCTGCGGCAACTGGGGGTGCCCGCGCTGATCGTGGAAAAGAATGCCCGCGCGGGCGACAGCTGGCGCAACCGTTACCGCAGTCTGGTGCTGCATGACCCGGTCTGGTACGATCATTTGCCGTATCTGCCCTTTCCGGAAAACTGGCCGGTTTTCACGCCCAAGGACAAGATGGGCGACTGGCTGGAGGCTTATGCCAAGCTGTTCGAGTTGAACATCTGGCAATCCACCACCTGCGACAGTGCGGAATATGACGCGGCCCAGGCCGAATGGCGGGTCCAGGTCACGCGTGAGGGCAAACCCATAACCCTGCACCCCAGGCACATCGTCTTTGCCACCGGCGCTTACGGCCCGCCGCGCGCCATTGATTGGCCGGGTCAGGCCGATTTCACGGGTCACCTCATCCATTCCAGCGACTACCGCGAGGGTGCCGCGTTCAAGGGCAAGACCTGTGTCGTCGTAGGTGCCGCCAGTTCCGCCCATGATGTCGCGGTCGACCTGTGGGAGGCGGGGGCCAATGTCACCATGATCCAACGCTCGCCCACCGTGGTCGTGCGGTCCGAAACCCTGATGGAGGTCGGCTTCGACATCTATTCCGAAGCGGCCCTTGCGCGGGGCATCACCGCCGACAGGGCCGACATGATCGTCGCGGCCACGCCCTTTGCCCTGTTCGCCGACCAGCAAAGGGCGCTTTACCGCATCATCCGCCAGCGTGATGCCGCGTTTTACACCCGCCTTGCCGCCTCGGGGTTTCAGTTGGACTTTGGCGAGGATGACACCGGCCTGATGATGAAGGCGTTGCGCACCGCCTCGGGCTATTACATTGATGTGGGGGCGTCCGGGTTGATCGCGCGCGGCGATATCGGCGTGATAGCGGGGCACGGCGTCACGGGGCTGACCCACGACGGGCTGATCCTGAGCAATGGCCAGCAGGTCAAGGCGGATGTGATCGTGGCCTGCACCGGCTATCAGTCGATGCATGAAACCGTGGCCGGGATCGTCTCGCGTCAGGCGGCGGATGCCATCGGGCACAGTTGGGGCATAGGCTCGGGCGTGCGGGGTGATCCAGGGCCGTGGCAGGGCGAGATCCGCAACATGTGGAAGCCGACCGCCGTGGATGCGCTGTGGTTCCATGGCGGCAACCTGGCCCTGTCGCGGTTCTATTCCCGCTTTGTCGCCCTGCAACTGAAGGCGCGGATGGCGGGAATCGCGACCCCGGTCTGGGGCCGCCCCGCGCCTGTTCAAAAGGCTGGGCCATGATTGGTCTGGCGGGCCAACGCGCGGTGATCACCGGGGCAGGGGGCGGGGTTGGCTCGGCGCTGGTGCGGGCCTTCACCAGGGCCGGGGCACAGGTTGTGGCCTGCGACATACCGGGCACCGACCTTGCAGGCCACACAGCGGCTCACCTGTTCGATCTGCGCGATCAGGCCGCCGTTGCCCAGGCTGCGGCCGATATTCTGGCCATGGGCCCGGTGGATGTGCTGGTATCCAACGCCGGCTGGACCAGGGCCGAACTGCTGACCGCTGTGACACCGGCAGCCCTGACCGACGAAATGGACCGCAACTTCACCGGGGCCGCAATGCTGTGCCAGGGCCTGCTGCCTGCGATGCGGGCGCGCAAAACCGGGGCGCTTGTCTTCATCTCGTCTGTCAACGCGGTCAGCCACCACGGCAACCCGGCCTATTCGGCGGCCAAGGCGGCGCTGCTGGCGTGGATGCGTGCCATTGCGGTCGAGGAGGGCAAGCACGGCATCCGCGCCAATGCCGTCATACCCGCCTCGATCCGGACCAACGCCTGGGAACATCGGTTGCAAGCCGATCCCGCCGTTCTGGACCGGCTGGCCGCGATCTATCCCCTTGGCCGCATCGTCACCACCGAGGAGGTGGCCAATGCCGTGCTGTTCCTGGCTTCCCCCCTCGCCTCGGGGATCACGGGCACCAGTTTGACGGTGGATGCCGGGCTGATGGCCGGAAATCTGCCGTTCCTGACGGCCATCAACTGACGGGGCGGTGCCAAGGCATCCGGGTCAGATCGGCAGCGCCGCGTCAGGGAGGCGTCAGTGCGTGGCGTGGACCCTTAACATAACGCAGGGCCGGTTGGTCAGCGCCCGTCACAGCGGGTCGGGCGGGCACGGCCCGCGCCATGCCGAGGACAGACAGGTTCTGGATCGACACATGCACCGCATCTGCCTATTTACCAAGCCGCAACTTGCGGCGGGCCAGCATCACATCAAGGTTCACGCAGAGCATCAGCGATGCGATGGTCGACGCAGGTGATCTGAGATGCTTTGGCCAGTTGCAGGCAGCGGTCCCAAACGCCGGGATTGGCCATCTAGACCCCCATTTGGTGATGACGTGGGGCGAACAGATTTCCGGCGATGGACAGACTCGCTTCGCGCCCGTTGCGAAAAAGTTCGGAATGCAAACAATAACCGGTTCGGGGGCCAAGGCCGAAGGCAAGCCGCGCCGGGCAAAGATCGCATCCAGCCCGGCTGCCAGGTAGCCCCATGGCATTCAGCCGACTGAAAGCGTGAGGTGTCAGCACCTGTTACAGTTCAGCCTCTGCCGCCACGTGCCCCCTGTCGGCCACGCGGCCGGGTGTGTCGGGCTGCTGCTCAACCTCGTCGCCGAGTGGGCGGAATCGACCCAAGGCCACCAAGGCGCAGTCCGGTGACTGAGCATTGAGACGGGAGAGGACGGAAGGAAGCGGATCGCAACAAGCCAGCAAAGCGGAGCAAACTTAAAGGCAGAAGGGGCGATACAGTCCGCAGCGTCCGAAAGTCCTGCACCAATGTTCCGCAGTGCTGTCATGATCTGCCCGTGCCGCAGCAGAACGGCCCGACATGCGCAAGTCTGTCGCAGGCGGCGATCCGCATCAGATCGTCAGATGCTCTCCGGTGATGATCGCTTCGATATCCTGGATCGTCGACGTCTTGGGGCTGAGATCATCGGCCACCACTGTGCCGCGCCGCATCACCACCATGCGGTCCACCACCTGAAAGACGTGGTGGATGTTGTGTGCGATGAAGATGCACGAATGCCCGGTGTCGCGCGCCTCGCGCACAAACCGCAGCACGCCTTGCGTTTCGGCCACGCCAAGGTTGTTGGTCGGCTCATCCAGGATGATCAGGTCGCTTTCGAAATGCATCGCGCGGGCAATCGCGACCGCCTGCCGTTCGCCGCCGGACAGCGAGCCGATCGGAGTGGTCGGCGGGATGTTCTTGGATATCCCGACGCGTTTCAACAGATCGGCAGCCACCGCGTTCATCTTGTCGCGGTCCAGCCTGCCGAAGAACCGCCCCGTGACCAATTCGCGCCCAAGGAACAGGTTGCGCGCGATGGACAACTGCTGAACCAGGGCGGAATCCTGGTAGATCGTCTCGATCCCGGCATCGATGGCATTGTTGGTCGAGGTGAGGGTGACCTCGCGACCCTTGATGAAGATTTTGCCGGATGTGTAGGGAATTGCGCCCGACAAAACCTTGATCAGGGTGGACTTTCCGGCACCGTTATCGCCCAGAAGTCCGACGATCTCGCCCCTGCGGATGGTCAGGTTGACGTTGCGCAGGGCATGGACCCGGCCGTAGTACTTTTCGATATGCTGCATCTGGACTAGGGGTTGGTCGGTCATGGTCAGGTTCCCGGATTGTGCCGGCGTTCCAGCCCGGCATGCAGCGCCATCATCCCCAGGATGATCGCCCCGATGAAGATGTTGTAGGCCAGACCCGGCACCCCGATCAGCACGATGCCGTTGCGCATCAGCCGCAGGATCAGGACGCCGATGATGGTGCCGATGATCGTGCCGCGCCCGCCGGTCAGGACCGTGCCGCCGATCACCACCATGGCGATGACCTCCAGCTCATAGCCCTGGCCCGAGTTCGGGTTCGCCGCCGACACCCGGATCGACGAGATGATGCCCGCGAAGGCCGCCATCACGGCGGACACCATGAACAGGATGACCTTGACCCGCGAGGTTGGCACACCACGGTTGCGGGCAGCACCCGGATTGCCGCCGGTCGCCTGAATCCAGTTGCCGAACCGGGTGCGCGTCAGCAGGTAATGGAACAGGATGGCCAGAAGCACGAACCAGATCAGGCTCATGTAAACCCGCAAGCCTCCGACATAGAAATCGCCGACCAGCACGCTGGCCAGCCACTGATTGTCGGCGTCCCAGGTGCGCTGCGGAAATCCGTTTGTCAGCCACAAGGCGCTGCCACGGACAACCAGCAACATGCCAAGCGTGACCAGAAACGAGGGAATCCCGAGGCGGGTGACGAACAGGCCCGCGAACAGGCCGATCAGCATTGCGAGGATCAGTGCGACGATAAAGGCCAGCGGCAGCGGCAGAATGCCCGCGTTGAAAAACGCCCACATGACCACCGGCGCAAAGCCGAAGACCGAGCCGACCGACAGGTCAAACTCGCCCGCCGTCATCAACAGCGTCATCGACAGCGCGATCAGGCCAAGTTCGACCGT
Source organism: Rhodobacterales bacterium (assembly GCA_038323315.1). GTDB lineage: Bacteria > Pseudomonadota > Alphaproteobacteria > Rhodobacterales > Rhodobacteraceae > Stagnihabitans. The sequence goes on from JBBQGU010000041.1 coordinate 10,272, forward strand.
GAAGGTCAGGGCGTTGCCGATATTGGTGATCGAGGCGAAGGCCGGGTTGATCACGCTGAAGGCAATTATCATCATGACCAGCAGCACCAGCGGTCCGAATTCAGGCTTGGAGATCAGCCGACGGAACAGGCCCGGCTCGGGCGGATGCGCCTCTGGCGCGGCGACGGCGTCGGTCATGGATTGGTCCTGACGGTTCGAGGTAAACACCGCCCGCTGTATCCAGCGGGCGGTGCGGATCATTTGTCGTGAGGCACGACGGCGTTCAGCGTCACTTGCCGCCCATGATCCCCGCATAGATCGGGGCCTTGTCCTTTTCATACAGCGCGCCGGTGATGATGTCGAAACCGATCGGTATGCCATTGGTTTCCATCAGCAACGCAGACAGGCACATGTAGGACGTGGCCTGCGGGTCCTGCCACATGCCTGCGTTGACATAGCCGTCCATGACCGCCTTGGTCGTGTCCAGCGAGTTGCCCCAGCCGACAACCGGGATTTCGCCGGGCATGATGCCAGCCTGGTCCCAGACGCGCTGCACCGACCCCGTCACCATGTCGCCAAGGCCGATCATCGCCTTGATCTTGCCCTTGTTGGCGGTGACATAGTCGGTCATCCGGTTGATCACCTCGGCCTGATCCAGCGTCGCGTCGGTCACTTCATAGGTGATGCCAAGGGGTTCGAAAACCTCTTTGATCGCCTTCTCCTCCTCGACCCCATAAGATGCGCCCGGCACTTCGACCGGCATCCAGACAAAGTCGCCCGACTTTACAAAGCCCTTGTCGACCAGATACTGCGCCCAGGTCCTGCCGACATATTGCAGGTCGCCGCCGACATAGGCGTTCCAGTTCGCCTTGGGGTCGGGGGTGTTGAAGTTGACGATGGGAATGCCGGCATCGCGCGCCTCTTGCACGACATCGACCATCGAGCCCGGATCGGGGCTGGTCGAGCAGATACCGTCGGCCTTGGCCGAAATGGCGGCACGCACCGCTTCTTGCTGACTGGGGACATCGCCCGAGAAGAACGAGGTGTTGACGGTGTTGCCGGTTTCCGTGGCCCAGGCCTCGGCCCCTTGCAGAAAATAGGTCCAGACCGGATCGGCCGGGCCGCCATGCGATATCCAGTAAAAGGTCTTGCCCTGTGCCCCGGCCATTCCGGCACTGAGCGACAGCAACGCCGCAGCACCCAATAAGCTACGTTTCAACATGTGGTTCTCCTCCTCCGCTTTTCCGACAGGCAGGATACCTGACCGGCATCGTTCGCAGTCTGACGGCCGTCTTTGGCCGCGAAAGTCAGTCCCGCCCTGCTTTGGCAATCCGGTAAATGCGGCAGGTGCCAGTTTTGGCGCCCTGGTCGGGTGACCTGGCCCAAACGGTAGTCCACGTTTTGCGTTTGGTCTACACAGACTGTTGAAGTCTCGGTGCTAATCTTCGCCCGGCAGGCACGCCCTTCGCCGCACCTTGACCCGCACAGCCGGAGTTGGGCAACGACGCCCTGCGGAGCCCAGGTACTGCACCTTGATGAAATTACATCGATCGTTGGCCGTCATAGAACAGACCCGCCGAACTTTCTTTTGGGCACCTCTGAAAATTGCCCTGACCTTGGCGCGGTGGTACAATTTGGAAAGCACCTTGTGGTGGGGATGCAACGATGGCGCAGATGGGCTTTTTCGATCTTTCGGGCCGCTACGCGAGCCTTGACGTGAAGAAGACTCGCTGGTCAAGATCGACGCCGCCGTGCCGTGGGAGGAGTTCCGCCCGGCTCTTGAGCGGGTCTGGCGCAAGCCGGATGCGGACCGCAAGCCCCGCGCAGGGCGCCAGGCCGATGGACGCCCTGCCGATGTTCAAGACACTGGTGCTGAGCGCGCTTTGCAACCTGTCGGACGACCAGATCGAGTATCAGGTCCGTGCCCGGCTGTCCTTGATGTTGCACCCGGCAGGGCATCGCGCAGCAATGTCCCGACAGGGCGCTTTCTGCGGCTTGGCCTCGGGCACCGGGTGCCGGATGCCAAGCCCGCCAATCGATGGCAGAAAGATCTGGATGCGCGCTGGACGACAAAGCACGGCAAAAACCATTACGGCTACAAGAACCATGTGAATGTGGTCCGCATGCACAAGTTGGTCCGACGCTATCACGTCAGCGATGCCGCGAGGGATATCTTCAGCCGGCAGATCGTGGGCTGGGAGGATCGGAACTGCCGCTCCATCCTGGCTTACGGGCCAGTTGAATCTCCCCGCCTCCAGCCGCTTGGGCACCTATTCCACGCGATCGCGGGCACTCGTTCCACGGCATCGCGGGCAGCCATTCCATGCGAAGGCGGGCGGGTGGTTTGACCGAGGGTCATGGAGCAAGGCTGGTGCTGACAGGTCAAGGGTCGAGTTGCGGGCGGCTTTTCGCATGCTTTCTCCGGTAAGTTTGAGCCTGATCGAGGATGGCGTCGCCTTGGACGCCATCTGCGCGGCCAAAATATCCTCGCTGCTGATTTCGCCCCGTTTTTCAGGACCGCCAAGTCCCCCAGCGACAACACCTGTTTCAACATCGCTGCCGTATCGCCGGTCTGGCTGGAATGCGCCTCATCGGCGATAACGGCGAACCGCGTGCCCTTGAACGCCCTACTGCCACGATGGACCGATGAATAACAGTCGATGAACCGGTTCACCGTATCCAGCACACTTTCGGGCGGCGTGGGGTTGCAGACGGTGGGGTAAGGCGGGCAAGAAAACCATCCGGGGGATGGTTTGCCCGCCGAACGGATGTTGCGGTTCAACGCGCAGGGCCCCGAGGGGCTGATCGGCGGCAAGGCTCCGGGCAAGCAGCCCCTGTTCATAGGCAGCGCAACGCGAGGCGCTGGCCGGGACGCCTGCACGCCGGTCCAGAGTTGGCTTTGCACGGTGTGGTGCGCTGGCGGATCGTCGATCGTCAGCCAAAAAAGTTTGCTCGTGATTCCCCCACTTTAGAAGTTTTCATCACGCGGCCAGCCGTCTATCAAACAGATTTACAGGTCCTGACCCTGATTAGCGGCAGCTTTGGGGTGAGACGACTTGTTGAATAACACCCATACCACAGTTTCCAATTCTTCAGTTGTGAATGGCTTGGTCAGACGCGGATGGACGCGCATTGGCTCGGGGAGTGCCCATTGGGCATATCCGCTTGCCAGGACAAACGGAATACCGCGTTGCACCAGTCGTTCGGCAACTGGAAATATCAGTTCGCCCCGAAGGGTCACATCCAGAATTGCGGCGTCAAAGTTTTCTTCGGTGGCGACGGCGAGCGCTTTTTTCACACTGGCAATTGGCCCGACCACGTCGCACCCCAGCGCCTTGAGCGTGTCTTCGATATCGACAGCAATCATCATTTCGTCTTCGACAATCAGCACGCGAAAACCGTTCATCTTCTGGTCTGTCATCAGCCCGTTCCTAATGGTCCGGTTTCGGCCGCAGACGACCCACGGCATCGGTCAGCGGAATATCTATGGCGCATCGCACACCGGTCTGCAGAAACTCGCGTTTGACGGTTGCGTCAAATTCGTGGGGTAGGCCACGTTCGATCAATGTGGTGCCGAAACCACGTCGCTTGGGCGGTTTGACAGGTGGCCCGTCCGTTTCGGCCCAGATCAGATGCAATGTCTGGTCGCCATTTGTGCCGATCACGGACCAAGTCACGGACAGTCTGCCCGGCGCGATCGAGAGCGACCCGAATTTTGCCGCATTGCTGCACAATTCATGGATCGCCATCGCCAACGCAAGGCTGGCCTTTGGCGAAAGCATGACATCAGGGCCGGAGACGGTGATGTTCCCGTCACGAACATAGGGCGCAAGTTCGGTTTCGATCAAAGTTTGAAATATTGTATCGGTTTGTCCACCATCCTTGGTCAGTACTGAGTGAGCACGCGAAATGGCCGCGATACGCCCTTCGATATTATCGGCAAATTCCTTTGCCGACGTGCTGGAAGTCAAAGTCTGCTTGACGACAACGGACACGATGCTGAGGATATTCTTGACCCTATGGTCAAGCTCGCCCATCAGCAATGCTGCACGCTCTTCGGCCTTTTTGCGCGCGCTTATATCGACAAAGGTGATCACCACGCCGTCAATGTAATTGTCAATCGTGCGGTAAGGATGGATGCGCATGATAAACGTCATGTCCTGGGCAACCAGATGCACTTCTTTTTCCATGACCTTGAGGGTGCGCAAGACATGGCGCACGTCCGACTGCAGTTCGGTATAGTTCAGCAGCGTGACGATTTCCGTGATCGGTCTGCCCCGATCCTCGTCGCGCAGGTGAATGATCTGCGTCATGCCTGTGGTAAAGGTCTTGATCCGCAAGTTGTTATCCAGAAAGACCGTCGCAATATCAGTGCTGTCGAGCAGGTTCTTCAGATCGCTGTTCAGCAGCATCATCATTTCGTTCTTGGCGGTCATTTCGGCGTTGATTGTGTGCAGTTCTTCGTTGACCGACTGCATCTCTTCTTTCGCGGTTTCCAATTCCTCATTCGAGGATTGCAGTTCCTCGTTGACCGACTGATATTCCTCGGTCGCGGATTTCATGTCTTCGCTGGTGGTTAGCAGATCGTCTATTGCGGTCTGCAACTGAATTTTGGTGGTCCGCAGTTCCTGTTCAACAGCCAGGCAGTCGTGCTCGGTTGTGGCAACCCGCGCCCGCAAGGGGTCAAGGTCAGCGCCCGCAAAGCGGGAATCCTGAAACGCCACGACGCAAAGGTCGGCAGGAATAGGCGTCACGATCAACGTGATCAGCCGGTTCTTGCCGTCAATCGTCAGTGCAATATCGTCCTGTACAAAAGGTAGTTTGGTGTCTGCGACGACCTGCAAAGCATCGCGGACGGCTGCCTGCAGGTTCTTGCGCAACAGCGTGAACAGCTTCAGGCTGGCTGCACCCGAGCTTGGCTCCAGATAGGCGCCCACATTGCCGCCGGAAAACCGCACGATGTTTTGGTCGCGGTCAATGACGACAAAGACCGGCGCGTATTGTTCCAGTGCCCGCCGCGCGTTTCGGTCAGTTCGGTCTTCGCCGGAGGCGGATTTGGCAGCCTCATAGGGATGCGCTTTGGACCCGGCGGCCGCAGGCGACAGTTGTGGCAACAGCAATTCGCTGTCGAGGCGGGTGAAGATGCGGTGCTTTTTGTCCAGGGCGACAAAGGCCGAGGTCAGGCGTGTCGTGCCTTCGGACGGCCCCAGAAACAAAATACCATCGCGCCGCAGCGCGTAGTGAAAACTGTGCAGAACGCGGTCCTGCAAATCGGCGTTCATATAGATCAGCAGGTTGCGGCAGGACAGCAGATCAAGTTTTGAAAACGGCGGGTCTTTGACGACACTGTGCGGCGAGAATATGCAGATCTCGCGGATTTCCTTGATCGGGCAATGGTGATCGCCGTCAGCGGCGAACCAGCGCTCCAATCGTTCGGCAGAGATGCCGGTCACATTGCGATAGCGCGCAGCACGGGCGGTCGCGACGGCGCGGTCATCAACATCGGTTCCGAACAATTGCAGCTTTGGCGCGATCGACATCCTGAGGCAGGCTTCCTTCAGCAGGATCGCGATGGAATACACCTCTTCGCCGGTCGAACAGCCGGGCACCCAGACGCGGACGGTATCATTGTCGGTCTTGTGTTCCAGCAACTTGGGCAGCGCCGTCTTCTCCAGCGCCTCGAACGCCAGCGGGTCACGGAAAAACTGAGTCACCCCGATCAGAAACTCACGGAACAAAAGTTCGATCTGGACCGGCGTTGTCTTTAATATCTCGATGTATTCGGGCAGAGTATCGACTTGCAGCACCTGCATGCGGCGCTGCACGCGTCTTGTCAGGGTGTTTTCCTTGTAGCGGCCGAAATCATGGCCGAGTTTGGCGTGCAGCAATTTGCTGATCGTCGACAGATGCGATGCCATGTCTTGACGGATGCCATCTTCACCCTTGACCGAGGCCACTTTTTGAAGGTGGCTTTGATAGGACATCAGCTTGGCCGGTATATCCCCGACCGCCAGCACCACATCGACCTGACCGCTGGCGACGGCACTTTGCGGCATGCCGCTCATCGCCATGTGGTCATATTCGGCCTGCGCGATGGTCAGACCGCCATTTTCCTTGATCGCCCCCAGACCCAGCGTTCCGTCGGTGCCGGTTCCGGCCAGGATGATGCAGACGGCGCTTTCGCCCACATCCTGAGCCAGCGAGAAAAAGAAGGTGTCGATGGGTCTGCGTTCTGGCCGCGGGGGGGCGGGCTTTCTGACCATAAGCTTGCGGTCAGAAATGGTCAGGGTCGAGTCCGGCGGGATGACAAAGACTGTGTTCGGGGCCAGTTCCATGCCATCTTCGGCCTCCATCACCGGCATGTCGGTCGATTTGCCCAGAATTTCGGAAAGCTGGCTTTTGTAATCCGGCGACAGGTGTTGCACCAGAACAAAGCTCATGCCGCTGTCGGGCGGCATAGCGCCAAAAAACGATGTGAAGGCGCTGAGACCGCCCGCAGATGCGCCAATTCCGACGACGAGATCACCATTGCCTTGGTTGTCTTCATTTAATTTCGGCAAAATGATTTACCTACCTGCTAAAACGTTTGTGAAATTGAGTATAAGCCGCATTCGTCCCGCTTGTCATCCGCTCATGTTCGCGCCAGCGGGATGCGTCCAGGTCCGGGTCAGAACCGCTTCAATCGGTTCCTTTTGGGCAATGGCCTCT
>JBBQGU010000042.1:0-16834 GCA_038323315.1 Rhodobacterales bacterium
GTAACGACCCCGGTGGCCACATTGGTCTGCATGCGCTGTGCTGTCCCGATTGTCGGCAGACCACGCCCGTAGTCCAGATGCACCATGCGGACTGTGAGGGGCCAGTCCAACCCGTTCAGCATCTGGTCAGGGCCTTCCACCTGCGGCACACCCTGATCGGGCAAGGTCTGGTGGACATTTGCCACATGACAAGGCGTCAGCGACAACTGCTTTGCCATCTGAACACCGCCGATTTCGGGTCTCCTTTGCCGTTAGTCAAGGCTTGACCTGCTCTTTGCCGCAGCCTATGCGCTGCCATCCTGAGCAGGCCTTCCCATGCAAGACGACATAATTCCCGCAAGCCCACCCGAACGCCGGAACTTCTATGGCCGCATCCGGGGCAAGACCCTGCGCGCCAGTCAAAAGGATTATCTGGCCGAGGATCTGGGACCGTTGACCCTGACCGGCGTGACGCGCGATGCCAATCCCACGCGGGGGCTGGTCGATCTGAGCCTGTTTGACGGCAAGCCTTTGTGGCTGGAGATCGGCTTTGGCGGCGGCGAGCATCTGGTGCATATGGCCGTTCTTTATCCGCAAGTCGGGTTGATCGGATGCGAGCCGTTTGTGAATGGAATTGCGATGCTGTTGGGCAAGGTGCGGCAGGCAGACGTCGCCAATCTGCGCATCCATCCCGGCGATGTCCGCGATCTGTTCGAGGTCTTGCCTGCCGGGATCGTGCAGAAATGCTTTCTGAACTATCCCGACCCCTGGCCCAAGGGGCGTCACCATCGCAGGCGGTTTGTCACGCCGGGCTATCTTGGCGGATTGGCGCGGGTGATGGCGCCGGGGGCCGAGTTCCGCATCGCGACCGACATCCCCGATTATGTCAGGCAAGCCCGCAAAGAGGTGCCCTTGGCCGGGTTTGTCATGGTCGCCGAGGGGGATAAGGCTTGGGATGATTGGCTGTCGACCCGCTATGAACAAAAGGCGCTGCGCGAGGGGCGGGGGCCGTGGTACATGACCTTTCGGCGCGGTGCCTTGGGTGGCCTCGGTCACGCAGATATTTAGACTGGTAAGAAAGGCGGGGCTATGTGCACGCGCATCACCATGACCCATCCTGACGAGGCGATGGCGCAGTTGTTTGGCGCGGTGCCCGGCAATGATCTGCCGCAGGGGCCGCGGTTCAACATCTGTCCGACCAATGTGGTGGCGGTGGTGACTTCGGATGCCGGGCGGCGGCTGCGGGCGATGCGGTGGGGGTTTATCCCTGGCTGGTACAAGGCGGTGAACGACGGGCCGCTGATCCTGAACGCGCGGTCCGAGACGGTGGCAGAGAAGCCCGCCTTCCGCGAGGCGGTGCGACAGCGGCGCTGCATCGTGCCGGCCAGCGGATTTTATGAATGGAGCGCCGGTCCGGGGACCACGCGGTTGCCGTGGTATTTCACGCGGACCGATGGTGCTGCTTTGGCGCTGGCCGGATTGTGGACCCGCTGGGGCGAGATCGACACTGTGGCAATTGTGACGGGCCCCAGCGGGGACAATATGGTCGGCATCCATGACCGCGAACCGGTTGTGCTGGAGCCTGTGGATTGGCCGCTGTGGTTGGGTGAGGCGGGGCATGGGGCTGCGCCGTTGATGCGGGCGACGGCGGCGGGTGTGTTGCAGGCGCACCGGGTTGGGGTCGAGGTGAACTCGGTCCGCGCGTCCGGGCCGCAGTTGACGGACGTTTTGGTCGAATGACGGGCTATGCGATCTGCGCGACACCCCGGTCGGGCAGCACGCTGCTGTGCGCCTTGCTGCGCGCATCGGCTGTGGCGGGCTGGCCGGAATCGTGGTTTCGACGGCAGAGCATGGCAAATTATGCGAAGGCGTGGGGGATTGGCGCGGATTGGTCGGACTATCTGGCGGCGGCCCTGAAGGCGGGGCGCGGGGCGAATGGGGTTTTTGGGCTGCGGCTGATGTGGGAGACCTTGGTGGAGGTCGAGGCGCGTTTGGGGCCGGGGCTGCCGGGGCTGGGGCTGCAAAGGTTTATCTGGCTGCGGCGTGGCGATCTGGTCGGGCAAGCGGTGTCGCGCTACCGGGCCGAGGTCAGCGGAACCTGGCATCTGGGGTTTGAGGAAGCATTGCATCCGGTGGAACCCGTCTATGACTTTGCCCGGATCGCGGCTTGGCTGGACGATGCCGCAGTCGGCAACCGGGCTTGGGCGGCGTGGTTTGCCGCCCGGGGGATCGTGCCGTTGATCGTGGACTATGAGGTTCTGGCGGCGGAGCCTGTGGCGGTGGCGGAGCGGGTGCTGGCCCATCTGGGGTTGGTCGCCGCCTCGCCGCTGACCGTGTCGAACCGGCGGATGGCGGAGGATGTCTCGGCCGCATGGGTCGCGCGGTTCCGGGCCGAAAAGTTGGGTTGAGAATGGTGACGCGGGATGATATCAATCACCTGCGCGGGTGTTGTGTAATGGTAAGACCTTAGCCTTCCAAGCTAAAGACACGGGTTCGATTCCCGTCACCCGCTCCAGTTTTCAATTGATTTGATCGGTCGGCCGACAGGCGATCGCGTCGGCCTCTCGGACCGATCGTGCGCATAGGGGCTGGAGAACACGCAGCCGACTGGCGCGTTCGGCTGGCGGGCCGTGGCGACGGCCAGACGAGGGTTGAAGTTGCGGCTGAAAATCGGCCACATCGGTCAGCCTTGCGCGGCGGCTTGGTCCATCCAGAACGGCTCCAACACATTGCCATCGGGGTCGTGGAAGGTGCGGCTGTACATGAAACCCAAGTCCTGTGCAGGCTTGGGTTCGGTGCCGCCCGCCGCGCGTGCGGCCTCGGTGATGGCGTCGACGGCGGCGCGGCTGTCTTGGCTGAGGGCCAGCATAACGGCGGTACCTTTGGCCGGATCGGCAAGGGGTTTGGTTGCAAAGCCCTGAAAACGTTCATGATTCAAGATCATGAGATAGATCGTGTCCGATATGACGACCGAGGCGGCCGTGGCGTCAGAGAATTGCTCGTTGATCGTATAGCCGAGGGCCTGATAGAATTTGCGGCTGGCGGCAACGTCGGTGACGGGAATGTTGACGAAGATCATCTGAGGCATGGCAGGTTCCATTACTTAGCTTATCGGATAAGTATATGGCGGGGCGCGGGTCAAAGCAAGCCCTGCAGCAGGAACGAACCGCCGATGAGGAACGCGGCTGTCGTGAAGGCATAGGCCGAGAGGGCGACGAAAGCATATTGCCTGGTCATCGGGCGTTGGATCCCCAGTACCTGTTCAGATTGCATCAAACCACCCCAGGAGATGAGGATGAAGAACACCAGGAAATAAGACCCGGTGAACAGGGCCAACGCTCCACTGATCACCGTCATTGCGATGGAAACCTGACGGGTGGCCGAGGGAATGTAGGTTTGGCACAGCATCTGGACCATCCGACCCCCATCCAGCGGCCAGAACGGCAGCAGGTTGAAGAAGTTGAACGCGGCCAGGACCGTGGCGAACGCAAAAAGGAACGCGCCAACCGTCGGGAACTGCGCGAACAGAAGGTTGGACAGCGCGAACGACAGGCTCATCGGGGCGAGGTTGATCGCGGGGCCCATGATGGCGATGAAGAAGGCCTCGCCTTGGGTCGCGGGCAGCCGGTTGGAAATGGCGACGCCACCGAGGATGGGGATCAGTCGGAACCTTGCATCTTCATGACCACAGACCCGAAAGGCGACGACATGACCGTATTCGTGGATGATCACCGCCAGAATCAGCGCGAGCCCAAAGATCCAACCGTAAAAATAGATCGCGACGATGATGGCGAGGGCACCGAGGCCCGCCGCATTGGGGTCAAACCCGGCAATCAGAAACCCGCGTGCGCCGGGCACGACGAAGCCACCGCGTAAGCTGACCCAGATGCCGTGCAGAATGCCAAGGGCGATGATCAGGGCCAGCAGGTCCATCCGTCACGCCCGTACCACGGTCAGGCCCAGCCAGCGGTTGCAGCACCTGGCGCCGCGCGCTGAAACTTGCGCAAACTGATGGCTGGCACACTTTTCTGTAGGCGTGCGCCGAATGGCTTGCGACGGGTTTGGGTCGGTGACCTTCAGGTCAATCAGGCTTGTGCCGGTTGGTTGGTCGAAGTCCGAGGTTTCGCAGAAGTGCTGGGTCCTGAGGGGTTTGGCGCCTATCTGATCTACGGGAATCTTGGGCAAGCGGTCTTTTGTTCCACACTCGCAAGGCGAAAAGCCTGCCTTGTCACGATTGCATAGACTGGGGCATCCCGGCAGCACGGCGGGCAGCACGGCGGGCAGCACTGCGGGCAGCACTGCGGGCAGCACTGCGGGAAGCGGTGCCAGCATGTCCTCGACGATCGCTGCCACCCCGCGCGGCCAGAAATGGTGCGACTGCATTTACAGGTTGTCTTGCTGCGGCATACCCAGCACGTGGAAGCCGCCGTCGACGCGGATCACCTCGCCCGTCGTGCAGGCGCCATAGTCGGAAGCGAGGTAGACCGCCGTGCCGCCAATGGTTTCCAGCGTGGCATTGGCGCGCAGGGGGGCGTTTGCCTCGGTATGGCGGAACGTGGCGCGGGCGCCCCCGATGGCGGCCCCGGCAAGGGTTTTCATGGGCCCGGGCGAGATGGCGTTGACGCGGATGCCTTGGGGGCCGAGGTCGTTGGCGAGGTAACGGGTCGCGGATTCGAGGGCGGCTTTTGCGACGCCCATGACGTTGTAGTTGGGGGTGACGCGGTTTGACCCCTGAAAGGTCAGGGTCAGCAGCGTGCCGCCGTTGGGCATCATGGCAGCGGCGCGGCGCGAGACGTCGATGAAGCTGAAACAAGAGATGGCGAGCGAGTTCGAAAAGTTCGCGCGGGAGGTGTTGATGAAGCGGCCCGTCAGCTCGTTCCTGTCGGAAAAGGCGATGGCGTGGACAAGAAAATCCAACGTGCCCCAGCGGGTTTTAAGCGTGTCAAAGCAGGCATCCAGCGAAGCGTCGTTCATCACATCGACATCGACGAGGAAGTCCGACCCGACCGAGGCGGCAAGGGGCTCGACCCGTTTGCCAAAGGCATCGCCCTGATAGGAGAAGGCGAGTTCCGCCCCCTCTCCGGCCATGGCCTTGGCGATCCCCCAAGCGATGGAGCGTTCGTTGGCCACGCCCATGACCAGCCCGCGTTTGCCCTGCATCAGTTCCGCCATGTGGTAACCGTCTCCTGTCGTAGTGCCTGTGGCGTGGGTTTTCCCCCTCACCCTGACCCTCTCCCACGGGGAGAGGTTATCGCGGCGCGGGCTTGGACGGGGCTTCGATCAGCCTTGATACTTGCTCATCACCAGCGTGGCATTGGTGCCGCCGAAGCCAAAGCTGTTCGACAGGACGGTGTCAAGATCGACGCCGTCGCGCATCGTAGTGACGATTTCGGCGGGGTCCAAGGCGGGGTCGAGGGTGGTGACGTTGGCGGAGGCCGTGATGAAACCCTTGGTCAGCATGATCAGGGAATAGATCACCTCATGAACGCCGGTTGCCCCCTGCGAATGGCCCGCGAGAGATTTGGTCGAGGAAATCGGCGGGGTGTTGCCACGGCCAAAGACGCGGCGGATCGCCTCGACCTCGGTCACGTCGCCGACCATGGTCGACGTGCCATGGCTGTTGATATAGTCGACATGGCGCCCCTCGGGCAGGGTTTTCAGGGCCAGTCGCATCGCGCGTTCTCCACCCTCACCCGAGGGGGCGACCATGTCGGAGCCGTCCGAGGTGGCACCGTAACCGGTCACCTCGGCGTAGATTTTCGCACCGCGTGCGAGGGCGTGGCCGAGTTCCTCCAGCACCACGACGCCGCCGCCGCCCGAGATGACAAAGCCGTCACGGGTCGCGTCATAGGCGCGTGACGCTGTTTCGGGGGCGTCGTTGTACTTGCTGCTCATGGCGCCCATGGCGTCGAACAGGCAACTTAAGGTCCAGTCGAGTTCTTCCCCACCGCCGGCAAAGACGATGTCCTGCTTGTCCATCTGGATTTGTTCTACCCCGTTGCCTATGCAATGGGCCGAGGTGGAACAGGCCGAGGTGATGGAATAGTTGACGCCCTTGATCTTGAACGGCGTGGCCAGGCAGGCGGAATTGGTCGAAGACATGCAGCGCGTGACCATGTAAGGCCCCATCTTCTTGGGCGCGCCTTTGTTGATCACCGCGTCAAAGGCGGCAAAGAAGTTGCTGGTGGACGGCCCGCCCGACCCCATGATCAGACCGGAGCGTTCGTTGGACACATCGGTCGGTTGCAGCCCGGCATCGGCGATGGCCTGCTGCATGGCGAGGAAGTTATAGGCCGCCCCCGGCCCCATGAAACGCAGGTCGCGTTTGTCGATATGATCCTCCAGCACGATCTTGGGCTGGCCTTTGACCTGGCTGCGGAAGCCGTGTTCGGCATAGTCTGGCGCGAAGATGATGCCGGATTTGCCGGTGCGCAGCGAGGTTTCGACCTCGGACGCGGAATTGCCGATGGATGAGATGATGCCTATGCCGGTGATGACGACGCGACGCATGGGAAGTCTCCTGAACTAACTTCAGCCTGTTTAAGGCAGTGCCCGGGATGCGGCAAGCAGTTAGGGCAGTGGGTGGGGGTGTCATGCCATAGCGGCGACTGGTAAAGTACCAAACCGGATCAGTCTGTTGCCGGGTCGGTCAGTTGACCGACAGCGCAACCTTCATATCCGTCACCAGATAGATCACCTCGCCATCCGCCTCGACCCGGCCATTGGCGACGCCCATGGTCAGGCGGCGCGTCTCGATCGCCTTGGTGAAATCGACGAAATAACGCAGCATCTTGCGGTCGGGCCGCACCATGCCGGTCAGTTTCACCTCACCCACGCCAAGCGCATAGCCGCGCCCTTGCCAGCCACGCCAGCCGAGGTTGAAGCCGGTCAGTTGCCATAACCCGTCCAGACCCAGACAGCCCGGCATGATCGGGTTGCCGGGGAAGTGGCAGGCAAAGAACCACAGGTCGGGGGTGATATCGAATTCGGCCACCACATGGCCCTTGCCGTGTTCGCCGCCATCGCCGGAAATCTCGGTGATGCGGTCCATCATCAGCATGGGGGGGGCGGGCAACTGGGCATTGCCGGGGCCGAACAACTCGCCCCGCGCGCAGGCCAGCAATGCCTCTTTGTCGAAAGAATTCGGATATGCCATGCTGCCCCCGTCTGGTTATTGGCAATGTAACATCCGGCAAGAAGGGGTTGCAAGAGTGGGGGTAGGCAAGCGGACTGCTTGCATCTGCCGCACATCACCCTATCTTGCGCTGAACCTAAACGAGACGAGGCCACATGACCCCTTCCCTGTTCAGCCGGACCCTGGCCCATGAGGCGTCCGGCGGCGTGGTCCTGATGCTGGCCACCTTTGCAGCCCTGGCCGTCGCCAATTCACCGCTGCAAGGTGGCTATGTCGCAGCACTTGGTGCGCCGTTGTCGATCACCCTTGCCGGGACGGGCCTGACCAAGCCTTTGATCTTGTGGATCAATGACGGGTTGATGGCGGTGTTCTTCTTTTTGATCGGGATGGAGTTGAAGCGCGAGGTGCTGGTGGGCAAGCTGCGGCGTCTGTCTGACATCGTGCTGCCCGGCATGGCGGCTGTGGGCGGGATGTTGGTTCCGGCTTTGGTGTACCTGGCGTTCAACCATGACGGTGAGGTGCGGGGCTGGGCCATTCCGACGGCCACGGATATCGCCTTTGCCCTGGGGATTCTTGCACTGGTGGGCAGCGGGTTGCCGATGGGGCTGAAGACGTTTTTGCTGACCCTGGCCATTTTGGATGACCTTGGCGCGATCATGATCATCGCTGTATTTTATACGGATCACCTGAAATTAAACTACCTAGGGCTGGCGCTGCTGCCGTTGGTGGGGCTGTACCTGTTGCACCGGGCAAAGACGCCAAGGGTTGCCCCTGCTTTGCTGTTGGGCGCTATCCTGTGGGTCTTGGTGCTGAAATCCGGGGTCCATGCGACGCTGGCCGGAGTCGCCACAGCGTTTTTCATTCCGCTGCGGGATCGCGACGGGGGATCGCCGCTGGAAATGCTGGAGCATGGGTTGCAGCCCTATGTCGCCTTTTTGATTGTGCCTGTGTTCGCCTTTGCCAATGCCGGACTGAACCTGTCTGGCATGTCCTGGGCGGCATTGGCGTCGCCCGTCACGGCGGGCATCGCTTTGGGCCTGTTGGTGGGCAAGTTTGTCGGGGTGGTGGGGGCGTGCTGGATCATGGTGCGTCTGGGTCTTGCGCAACTGCCGCAGGGGGCGGGCTGGTCGCATATGTCCGGACTGGCCTTGTTGGCAGGGATCGGGTTCACCATGTCGCTGTTCATCGGCGGCCTGAGTTTCGGCGAGGGTGCCACGATGAATGCGGTGCGGCTGGGAGTTTTGGCAGGTTCGGCCGTGGCTGCGGTTGGCGGATTTGCGGTGCTGCGCAGCTTACGCAAGTAAGTGACTTGTTCTAACGCAGTCAGGGGCAGTATGATATCCCCATGGATAAGGGCATGGACATGATCGAGGCGCAACGCAACCGGGTGGCCACTTGGCTGGCGCAGGGCAATCTGCGCCCTACACGGCAAAGGCTGGCACTGGCCACGCTGCTGGTTGGTGACGGCGAAAACCGGCACGTGACGGCGGAAAGCCTGTATGCGCTGACGGCGTCCTGCGGCGAAAAGGTCAGTCTGGCGACGGTCTACAACACCCTGCGCGCCTTTTGTGCGGCAGGTCTGATGAACGAGGTCGTGGTCGATGGCGCGCGCAGCTATTTCGACACGCGCATGGATGATCACCCGCATTTCTATTGGGAAGACAGCCACCAATTGACCGATGTGCCAAGCGGCAACATCCACATTACCGGACTGCCCGAAGCGCCCGACGGCACGCAGATTGCCCGCGTCGACGTGGTGATTCGGCTGAAACAAGCGTAATTGATTATTCGAGAATGGAGTTACGGCAGTTTATGCCCGTCCAGACGACCGACGGTATATTTGCTTGCATAAGCCTACACGCGTCTATTTGTGCGACTGGTTGCACCATTCGACTGCCCCCGAAATAGTTGGGTTTTCCGCGCCGCAATCCTTGCTAACCGCTTCCATATTTACAAAACTGTTACATAAAGTGAGGTAAACTGTTACCTGAACCCCCTAACAGGTCGTTGTGCCGACTCGTTCGGCTGTCAGCGAAATCAGGAGTGATCCATGACATCTGTTAAATTTGGCGTCTCTGTTCTGGCCATTGTTGCCATGTCGGCGACTGTTGCTTCGGCCCGCGATCAGGTTCAGGTAACCGGTTCGTCAACCGTTCTGCCCTATTCCACCATCGTCGCCGAAGCCTTTGGCGAAAACTTCGACTTCCCCTCGCCGGTCGTTGAAGGTGGCGGTTCGGGTGCCGGTCGCAAGAAGATGTGCGAAGGCGTTGGTGAAAACACCGTCGACATCGCAAACTCGTCCTCGCGCATTTCCAAGTCGGATATTGAATTGTGCAAGACCAACGGCGTGACCGACATCATGGAAGTCCGCTTTGGCTATGACGGCATCGTGTTCGCATCGGACGTGAACGGCCCGGAATTTGCCTATACCCCGGCACAGATCTATGGCGCCATCGGTGCCAAGGTTGTCAAGGACGGTGCCATCGTCGACAACGTTGCCGCCGCCTGGAACGAAGTTGATGCCGCGCTCCCAGCTCAGCCGATCCTGATGTTCGTCCCCGGCACCAAGCATGGTACACGTGAAGTGTTCGACACCAAGGTGATCGTCGCTGGCTGCAAGGATTCGGGCGCACATGCCCTGTTCGCCGCCACTGCCGAAGGCAAGGACGACAAGGAAAAGGCATCCAACGCTGACAAGGCCTGCATGGAACTGCGCACCGACGGCAAGTCGGTCGACATCGACGGCGACTACACCGAAACGTTGGCCCGCATCGACGGCAACAAGAACGCCATCGGCGTGTTCGGCCTGTCGTTCTATCAGAACAACACCGACAAGCTGCGCGTCGCCACCATGAACGGCGTGGTTCCTTCGGCTGACTCGATCGCTTCCGCCGAATACCCGGTGTCGCGTCCGCTGTACTTCTATGTCAAGAAGGCACATATCGGCGTGATTCCCGGCCTGAAAGAGTACATCACCTTCTTCGTGTCCGACGAAATGGCTGGCCCCGATGGCCCGTTGGCCGCTTATGGCCTGGTGTCTGACCCGGAACTGGCCGCGACCCAAGCTGCGGTCGAAGCCGAAACACTGATGGCTCCGCTGGAGTAAGCCTAACCCTAAGGGTGGCGCCTTCGGGCGCCACCTTTTTTTCGTGACGACCTTATCTTCATTCTTGCGGACAGGATCCCCGATGTCGGTTCTTTTGCTGCTTGTCCTTGTGGCGGTCTTGGCAATTGCGGCATTTGTGCTGTGCCGCCAAAGGGTCATGGCCTCGGTTCAGGGCAACCCCAAGACACTGCATTCGCTGCCAATCTATTATGGATGGCACGGCGCGATCATGGTGCTGGTGCCCGCATTGGCCGGGCTTGTGCTGTGGCTGATCATCCAGCCTTTTGTGCTGGAAAACCGGATCGCTGCGGCACTGCCGCCCGAAATGACCACCGACGCCAGCAGGCTGACCCTGGTGATGTCCGATGTGCGCCGGGTCGCGGGCGGTCTGGACGCTGCGGTGGCCGTGGGCGAGATGACCGAACAGGAAGCGGGCATGATCCGCACCGAATTTACCAATGTACGCGACAAACTTGGGCGGGTTGGCGTGGCGCTCGGGTCGGACGTTTCCAAAGAGGTTCTGGCCGCCGCACAGGATTACCGCGTCATGATCGCATGGTCCGCCATGGCGCGCACCATTCTGATCGTGCTGATTGCCGTGGCGGGTCTGATGTACGCCGTCATGATCACCCAAAAAGATTTCCGCGCCCGCAACCGGGTCGAGCAGGTGGTGCTTGGCCTGTTGATCGCGGCCTCGTCGATTGCTGTCCTGACGACGGTCGGCATCGTCTATTCCATGCTGACAGAGACGTTTAATTTCTTCTCGCAGTACCCATTTCAGGATTTCTTCTTCAGCCTGACATGGTCGCCCAACTTTGCGGGGGATTCGGAACTGGGCATCTGGCCGCTGATCTGGGGCACGATGTACATCACGGTGATTTCGATGATCGTGTCGGTGCCGATCGGACTGTACGCGGCGATCTACCTGGCGGAATATGCGTCCAAGCCGGTGCGCGCCTGGGTCAAACCGCTGATCGAGGTGATCGCAGGCATCCCGACCGTCGTGTTCGGTCTGTTCGCTCTGGTAACCGTCGGCCCCTTGCTGCGCGACTACTTTGCCGAACCGTTGGGCTGGGGCAATTCGGGGTCGTCGGTGATGACCGCCGGGATCGTCATCGGCATCCTGAACATCCCCTTCATCAGCTCGCTATCCGATGACATCATCAACTCCGTACCGCAATCGCTGCGCGACGGGTCGCTGGGTCTGGGGGCGACACGGTCGGAAACCATCCGTCAGGTGGTTCTGCCCGCCGCCCTGCCCGGCATCGTGGGCGCCTGCCTGATGGCCGCCAGCCGCGCCATTGGCGAGACGATGATTGTTGTGATGGGTGCAGGTGCCGCCGCCAAGCTCAGCCTGAACCCGTTCGAGGCGATGACCACCATGACCGTCAAGATCGTCGGCCAGTTGACCGGCGATACCGACTTCAACTCGCCTGAAACACTGGTCGCCTTCGCGCTTGGCATGACCCTGTTCGTGATCACTCTTGCCCTGAACATCGTGGCACTGCTGGTCGTCCGCAAATATCGGGAGCAATACGATTGACCGACGCAACCGCAGGCGGCATGGCCGCGCCGAAATCCGCCGCACCGAAATCGTCGCTTATGTCCCAGAGCGCTCTGGTCAAACGCCGCAATGCCGCCGAGAGCCGCTTCAAGGCCTATGGCATCGCGGCCATCGCGGTCAGCCTTGCGACGCTGGGTTTCATGTTGGTTACCATCCTGTCGGACGGCGTCTCGGCCTTCTTTCAGGCCAAGCTCAGCTTTCCGATGGAATTGACCGCCGAAACGCTGGACCCGCAAGGCAACCGCAACCGCGACGAAATGGTCAAGATTACGACCCTTGGCTATAACAAGGTTCTGGCAGCAGCATTCAAGAAAGAGTTGACCGCCAAGGGCATCGCGATTGATGGCCAGTCCGACAAAGATGTAGCCGACATGGTCTCGAAAGACGCGGCGGGGGATCTGCGGGCGATGGTTCTTGCCAACCCCAAGATTGTCGGCACGACGATAGATGCGACGGTGCTGGCGACCGGGCGCATCGACGGTTACCTCAAGGGCCGCGTCACGATGGAAACCGCGCAGCGTGACAGCAACGTGACACCCGAACAGTTGCAACTGGCCGACAAGCTGCGCGAGGCGGGCCTTCTGAAATCGGTGTTCAACTGGGATTTCATCACCTCGCCCGACGCCTCGGACCAGCGGCCCGAAGCGGCGGGTCTGGGGGTGGCGATCATCGGCTCGGCCTATATGATGCTGCTGGTGCTGATCACCTGTGTGCCGGTCGGGGTCGCCGCGTCGATCTATCTGGAAGAATTTGCACCCAAAAACTTCTGGACCGACGCGATCGAGGTCAATATCGCAAACCTTGCCGCTGTGCCGTCGATCGTGTTCGGTATCCTGGGCCTTGCGATCTTCATCAACTTTGCCGGCATGCCAAACTCGTCCAGCGTCGTGGGAGCCCTGGTGCTGACGCTGATGACGCTGCCAACGATCATCATTGCCACCCGCGCCAGCATCAAGGCGGTGCCGCCCTCGATCCGCGATGCGGCCCTGGGGATCGGCGCATCCAAGATGCAGACGGTGTTCCACCATGTGTTGCCCCTCGCGATGCCGGGCATTCTGACCGGCACGATCCTGGGGCTGGCCTCGGCGCTCGGCGAAACCGCGCCCTTGCTGCTGATCGGCATGGTGGCCTTTGTCGACAACTATCCCTCCGCCCCGATGCAGGGCTTTCTGGACCCCGCAACGGCGCTGCCGGTGCAGGTCTATGGCTGGGCCCAGCGGGCCGACCCGGCCTTTATCGAACGCTCCTCTGGGGCGATCATCATTCTGCTTATTTTCCTCGTCGTGATGAACGTGCTTGCGGTTTTGTTGCGCCGCCGCTTTGAACGCCGCTGGTAACCTGTAACCGAAGGACAAAGACATGAACGACATGCGCATAGTGGAGCGGACCGTGGACACCCATGGCAACAAGATCTCGGCCCGCAACGTTCAGGTGCATTACGGCACCAGCCACGCGATCAAGGATCTGAATGTCGATATCCTCGACAAGACCGTAACGGCGTTCATCGGGCCATCGGGCTGCGGCAAATCGACCTTCCTGCGCTGCCTGAACCGGATGAATGACACCATCGCATCCTGCCGCGTCGATGGCCTGATCACCATTGAGGGCGAGAATATCTATGACGCCCGCGTCGACCCGGTGCAATTGCGCGCAAAGGTCGGCATGGTGTTTCAAAAGCCGAACCCCTTCCCCAAGTCGATTTATGACAACGTGGCTTACGGCCCGAAAATTCACGGCCTGACCAGTTCCAAGGCCGAGTTGGATGCGGTTGTCGAGAAATCCCTGCGCCGCGCCGCCCTGTGGAACGAGGTCAAGGACCGCCTGCAGGCCCCCGGCACCGGCCTGTCGGGCGGCCAGCAACAGCGCCTTTGCATCGCCCGCGCCATCGCCACCTCGCCCGAGGTGCTGTTGATGGACGAACCCTGCTCGGCCCTCGACCCCATCGCCACGGCGCAGGTCGAAGAGTTGATCGACGAATTGCGCACCGATTACTCGGTCGTGATCGTCACCCACTCGATGCAGCAGGCCGCCCGCGTCTCGCAGCGCACGGCGTTCTTTCACCTTGGCCATCTGGTGGAATACGGTGAAACCGGCGAAATTTTCACCCATCCCAGCGACCCGCGCACAGAAGCCTATATCAGCGGCCGGATCGGCTAAGGAACATCGCATGCCCTATGAACCCCACATCCGCTCGGCCTTCGACAATGATCTGGACGCCGTCAAGGCACAGGTCGGCAAGATGGGCGGTCTGGTCGAAAAAGCCCTGCTGAACGCCGCCGAGGCGTTGGAGGCTGGTGATCTGGCCCTTGCCACCCAGGTGCGGGCCGATGACCGAATGATCGACGATCTGGAAGACATGATCCAATCGGAATGCGCCCGCATCATCGCCCTGCGCGCGCCGACCGCGACCGACCTGCGGACCGTGTTGACGGTGATGCGTCTGGCAGGCGGTCTGGAACGGTCGGGCGATTATGCCAAGAACCTGGCCAAACGCACCATGGTCCTGACCGAGATGCGGCCGATCCCCGGCGCCAATGCCGCGATCAAGCGCATGACCCGCGCCGTCGTGCAGATGCTGACCAATGCGCTGAACGCCTATTTCACCGAAGACGCCGTCCTGGCCGAAGAGGTGCGTCAGGCTGACCGTGAGATTGACCAGCTTTATAACAGCCTGTTCCGCGAATTCCTGACCCATATGATGGAAGACCCGCGCAACATCACCGCCTGCATGCATCTGCATTTCATCGCCAAGAACATCGAACGCGTCGGCGACCACGCCACCGGCATCGCCGAACAGGTGCTGTATCTGGTGAACGGCCGCTTCCCCGAGGATGAACGTTTGAAGGGCGAAGACCTGTCACTCGCCACGACGCAAAGGAACTGATGCCGATGGCGAATTACGATCAACCCCCGTTGGTTCTGCTGGTCGAAGACGAACCCGCCCAACGCGAAGTGCTGGCCTATAACCTTGAAGCCGAGGGGTTTGGCGTCATCCAGGCCTCCAACGGCGAAGAGGCGATGCTGCTGGTCAAGGAAGAAAACCCCGACATCATCATTCTGGACTGGATGATGCCGCTGTTGTCGGGGATCGAGGTGTGCCGGCGGTTGAAGATGTCGCCCGAAACCAAGGCGATCCCGATCATCATGCTGTCGGCCCGGTCCGAAGAGGTCGACCGTATCCGTGGGCTTGAGACTGGCGCGGATGACTATGTGATCAAGCCCTATTCCGTGCTGGAACTGATGTCGCGCACCCGCGTCCAACTGCGCCGCGTAAGGCCGTCCTTGGTGGGCGAGGTTCTGACCTTCAACGACATCCGTCTGGATACCGGCACCCACCGCGTCTATCGCGGCGAAGATACGCTGAAACTGGGCCCGACCGAGTTCAAGCTATTGTCGACCTTCATGGAAAAACCGGGCCGGGTATGGAGCCGAGATCAACTGCTGGACCGCGTCTGGGGTCGGTCGGTCTATGTCGACACGCGAACTGTGGACGTCCATATCGGCCGCTTGCGCAAATCCCTTTGCCAACACGGCGGCGACGACCCGCTGCGCACGGTACGCGGGGCGGGGTACGCGCTGGGCTAGGGCAACCCCTTGGACTTGCGCGCAATGTCAGCTACCAAGTGACCAGCACCACATTGATGGCCCACATGACCCCCGATATAGAAACCCCCGCCGTCCTGATCGACCTCGACATCGCCGAGGCGAACATCGCCGCAGCCCAAGCCCATTTCGACGGCCTAGGCGTCCGCTTTCGACCGCATATCAAGACCCATAAAATCCCCCGCCTCGCCCGCCTGCAACTGCGCGAGGGGGCACAGGGCATCGCCGTGCAAAAATTGTCCGAGGCCGAGGTGTTTGTGGCCGAGGGGTTCGAAGATATCCTTTTGTGCTTCAACCTGCTGTCGCCCACCAAGATTGAACGCTTGCGCGCCCTGTCCACCCAGTGCCACCTGACCGTGGTGGCCGACAATCTTGCAACCGTGCAGGCGCTGTCCACCGGCTTTGCCGACAGCACCGACCGTCTGTCGGTACTGGTGGAATGCGACACCGGCATGGGCCGCTGTGGCGTCCAAACTCCTCAGGACGCCGCTGACCTCGCCTATGCCATCGAACATGCCCCCGGCCTGTACTTTCAGGGCCTGTTGACCTATCCCGCCGTGCAGGGTGAGGTTGCCGTCCAGACCTTCATGTCCGCCGCCAAGGCCCTGTGCATCACCGCCGTGGGCCATTGCGAGACGATCTCCAGCGGTGGGACGCCCACCATGGCCGACGCCGCCCTCGCCCCCGTGGTAACCGAGTACCGCGCCGGGACTTATATTTACAACGACCGCTCTCTGATGGCACGCGGCGCATGCACCCTCGCAGATTGCGCCCTGACCGTTCTGTCCACCGTGGTCAGCCGCCCCACCCCGACCCGTGCCATTCTGGACGCAGGGTCCAAATCCCTGACCTCGGACCTTCTTGGCTTGCAAGGCTACGGCCATGTGGTCGAGTTTCCGGGCGCCCAGATCACCGCGCTGTCCGAGGAACATGCCATCCTGACCCTGCCGCCCGACCAACCTGGCCCCGCCATCGGCCAAAAGCTGCACATCATCCCGAACCATGCCTGCCCGGTCAGCAATCTGATGGATCAGGTCTATTTCCACCGCAGCGGCACTCTGATCGCGGCACAAAAGGTTGCCGCGCGGGGTTGCGTGACCTGAGGCCCTTTAGACGCTCCGGACCAGAAACACCTGCGAACCGACAGGCTCAATCTTGCCCAGATGCCGATCCCAGGGGAAAGTACCCGAATTGCGCGCGCTCAGCGTCCTCTCAACCTCGGACGGCACACCCGCGATCGCAAAAGCGCGCTGTTTCTGAACCCCTGCCAAACCCCGCTGTCGGCTTTTTGCGGTTCAAGTCAGTCCACCTCGATTTGAACGTCGTCACCTTGTACACGCGTGGCAAATGTTATCAAATTCACGCTGACCGGCGCGCGCTGCGCCGCCCCGGTCTTGTAGTTGAAGCGGCCATTGTGTTTGGGGCATTCGATCTGATCGCCCATGAC
>JBBQGU010000043.1:0-16760 GCA_038323315.1 Rhodobacterales bacterium
CTGCTCAGGATGGCAGCGCATAGGCTGCGGCAAAGAGCAGGTCAAGCCTTGACTAACGGCAAAGGAGACCCGAAATCGGCGGTGTTCATATGGCAAAGCATCTGTCGCTGACGCCTTGTCATGTGGCAAATGTCCACCAGACCTTGCCCGATCAGGCTGTGCCGCAGGTGGAAGGCCCTGACCAGATGCTGAACGGGTTGGACCGGCCCCTCACAGTCCGCATGGTGCATCTGGGCTGCGGGCGTGGTCTGCCGACAATCGGGACAGCACAGCGCATGCAGACCAATGTGGCCACCGGGGTCGTTACCTGGATTGCGGTCAGCGCGGGGCGGTCCATAATCTGCCCAAGGCCGACAACCGCGCAAGGCTCTGGCCGAGGCGGTGCGGTTTCTGGCACCGGCGGGGAGAGAACCTGATGTCCGACTTTGTGGCGAAGTAGGCAGCAGTTGATACAGGACTGAGCCTGCGGACAGACGGACGGGCGTTTGGCAAATGGCGTTGTACAGGTGGCTGACGGAATGCCGGTCAGCAGGCTGACCGTGCCAGTGTCGATTTGCCGAGGGCGGAGCCGCCAAAGATCAATACGCGCTAAATCGGGTGATGGCGACCTGTTTCATGAAAGGGCGGTATTCAACGGGACGGACGGAGGTTTACCCCCGCCCGCATTGTACAATACGAACATTTGTCGCGGTTCCAGCGGGCAATGGCTGATTTGTCTGGATCAAACCGCGTTTTTCAGCGCGTCGGTCAGATCGGTCTTTTCCCAGCTGAAGCCGCCATCCGCTTCGGGGGCGCGGCCAAAGTGGCCGTAGGCCGAGGTGCGGGCGTAGATCGGTTTGTTCAGGCCCAGATGGGTGCGGATGCCGCGCGGGGTCAGGTCCATGCATGTCGCTACGGCGCGTTCGATCTGCGCCTCCTCGACCTTGCCGGTGCCGTGGGTGTCGATATAGATCGACAGGGGTTTGGCCACGCCGATGGCATAGCTGACCTGCAGGGTGCAGCGGTCGGCAAGGCCGGACGCCACCACATTCTTGGCCAGATAGCGCGCGGCATAGGCGGCCGAGCGGTCAACCTTGGTCGGGTCCTTGCCGCTGAACGCGCCACCGCCATGGGGGGCAGCGCCACCATAGGTGTCGACGATGATCTTGCGGCCGGTCAGGCCGGCATCACCGTCCGGACCGCCGATGACGAAGGTGCCGGTCGGGTTGACCCACCATTCGGTCTGTTCGGTGATCCAGCCGGAGGGCAGGATTTCGCGGATATACGGCTCGACGATGGCGCGGATATCGCCGGAGGTCTGGCTTTCCAGCGCGTGCTGGTGCGACAGGACGATCGAGGTCACCGCGACCGGGATGCCGTTTTCATAGCGCAGGGACAGTTGGCTTTTGGCATCGGGGCGCAGGGTGGGCTCGGCGCCCGACTTGCGCGCCTCGGCCAGGCGGCGCAGGATGGCGTGGCTGTACTGGATCGGGGCCGGCATCAGTTCGGGCGTCTCGCGGCAGGCATAACCGAACATGATGCCCTGATCGCCCGCGCCGTCACGGTCAACGCCTTGGGCGATGTGGGCGGATTGGCGGTGCAGGTAATTTTGCACTTCCAGCGTGTTCCAGTGGAACTCGTCCTGTTCATAACCGATGTCGCGGACGGAAGCCCGCACGATGCCGTCGACACGGCCCATCATGTCGGACAAGGCATTGGGGTCGGACAGGCCAACCTCGCCACCGACCACGACGCGGCCCGTCGTGGCAAAGGTTTCGCAGGCGACGCGCGCATTGGGTTCTTGGGTCAAAAACGCGTCGAGCATGGCGTCCGAGACGCGGTCGCACAGTTTGTCGGGATGCCCCTCTGACACGGATTCAGAGGTGAAGACATAGGAGTTGCGGGTCATTCGGGAAGTGCTCCGGTAGGGTGAACTGCCACGCCAGGAAGCCGTTGTGACAGCAGATCGCTGGGGCCTAGTCGCTATTGGCGCAAGGGTCAAGCAAGCGGTCTGCGGCTTTTGACCAAGATTGCCGCGCATAGTCCGGCAAGCCACACAAGAACCGGCAGTTCGCCCCAGCGGGCATAGAATGTGGCGGGCAGGGGGCCGGGCAAGGCGGCGTCGAGATAGCCTTGGGTGCCGAATGGCAGGGCTGCGGTGACGCGGCCCCGTGCATCGACGACCTGGGTCACGCCGGTATTGGCCACGCGGACCAGGGGCAGGCCCTGTTCGACCGCGCGCAGACGGGCTTGGGCGGCGTGCTGAAACGGGCCGGTCCAGGTGCCGAACCACGCGTCATTGGTGATCTGCAACAGCCATCCGGGCCGTGATGTGCCGCGCAGGTCCTGCGGGAACACCGCCTCGTAACAGATCAGCGGCAGGACCTGACCCAGTTTGCCGCCCAGATCCAGAACCACAGGCCCCGCGCCCGCCGAATAGGCATTGCCCGCCACCGCCGAGAACGCGCCGAACCCGAACCAGTCATAGGCGAGGTCGCCAAAGGGGTAATACTCGCCAAAGGGCACCAGATGGTGCTTGTCATAGCTTGCCCTCAGCGCGCCATCGGGATCAAAGACCTGCAGGCTGTTCCAGCCCCGCCCCGCCTCGACCCGTTGCAGACCTACGGCCACAAGGGCGCCGCGCGCGGCACTGCCGATCATGGCAGGCAGATCGGGATTGTCCCGGATCAGGTAGGGCAGGGCGGTTTCAGGCCAGATCACCAGGTCGACGCGGCCGAGCGCGCCGGGTGGTGCGGCGGTGGCGTAGATCAGACGGTCGAAATACTCCTGCGCGTGGCCAGCGTCCCATTTGGTATCCTGTGCGGCGTCGGGCTGCACCAGGCGGAGGGTCACGCCGGGGGCAGCGGGTTGGGGCAGGCCGAGTTGCCACCAGCCAAAGCCCCACATCGCCGCCAGCAGGGCCAGGCCCGACGCCGCAGGCATGACCCGTCCCATCGCCAGCAGGCCCGCGACGATCAGGGTCAGCAGTGTCAATCCGCTGGGGCCGACCAAGGCCGACAGTTGGGCGGGCGCATGGTCGATCCAGACATGACCGATCAGCGCCCAGGGAAACCCGGTCAGGATATAGCCGCGTGCCAGTTCGGCGGCGGCCAAACCCGTGACCATCGCCAGGAGTGGCGCCCGAGACAGCAGGGCCAGCCCTGTGGCGGCTGCCCAGAACAGAGCCATTCCGAACGCCATCAGGATCAGCGCAAAGGGGGCCATCCAGCCGTATTGGGCAGCATCGACGAAGAATGGGTTCACGATCCAGTTCAGGGCCAGCAGGAAATAGCCGCCGCCCGCGAACCAGCCGAGCCAGAGGCCCGTCGCCACCCCGGCCCGCGCCAGCAGTCGCAGCAGCAGCGCCAAGGCGGGCAGTGTGACAAACCACCAGCCCAACGGCGCCTGCCCCAAGGCCATCACGGCACCCAAGGCGAACGGCACCGAAACCCGGCGCCAGCCGGGAAAGTTCAGGCGTCGGGTGGAGGGTGCCGAGGCGTCCTGAACGGACAGCCGCGCCCTGTCAAGGCCAAGTTTTTTCGCGAAAAATTGCAAGTTCCCTTGAAGGAATTTATTCCCCGCGCCGGGTGTCAGGCCCATTTCCTAACCCGTTGCATCCGGCACGTTGCCCGACAGCCTGACCCGGACCCGTTTGATCCGGCGGGGGTCGGCGTCGATCACCTCGAACTCGACCCCGCTTTCATGTGGCACGATCTCGCCACGGGCGGGCATGCGGCCGGTCCGCAGCATCACCAGACCGCCCAGCGTGTCGATCTCCTGGTCTTCTTCGGTCACCCGCAGAGTCACGCCCAAGGCTGTTTCGAACTCCTGCAAGGGGGCTGTCGCCTGCGCCAGGAACACGCCCGGCTTTTCCTCTTTCCACAGGACGTCTTCTTCCTCGTCGTGTTCGTCTTCGATCTCGCCGATCACGGTTTCGATCAGGTCCTCGATCGTCACCAAGCCATTCACGCCGCCATATTCGTCGATGACCAGCGCCATATGCACCCGTTCGCGCTGCATCTTTTGCAACAGAACACCGACGGGCATTGACGGGGGCGCATACAGGACCGGCCGCAGCATCTTGCGCAGCGAGAATTTGCCGCCCGCGCCGAAACCGTATTGCAGCGCCAGGTCCTTGAGCAGGATCAGGCCCTGCGGATGATCCAGCGTGCCCTTGAACACCGGCACCCGGCTGAAACCATGCTCGCGAAACACCTCGACCAACGCATCCTTGCCGATGTCCATGGCCACCGCCACGATGTCGACCTTGGGGATCGCCACGTCATCCACCCGCAACCGGCGCAGGTTGCCCATACCATGGGTGCCGACCACCTGCTGGGCCGGTGCGGAAGGTTCGGAAATCTCGGATTTCGTGGGGGAGGGTTCGGTCGAGGAAAACGCGTCGATCAACCGGCCAAAAAAACCGCGCTGCGGCGGGTCTTCGGGATCGTCCGCCTGCAAACCCACATCCAATGCGGATCCAGACTGTTCAGTGCTACTGGCCATTGGTCCTTGTTCCAGAAACGACCCGTCCTGCGGGCCAGCGCTTAGTATGGGTCAGAAAGCCCCAAGGTTGCAAGTATCCGCACCTCGGTTCCCTCCATCAGGGTGGCATCGCCCTCACGGATGTGATCATACCCCAGGCAATGTAACAGCCCGTGCACGACCAGATGGGTGACATGATCGGCCAAGGGCTTGCCAGCCGCCGCTGCTTCGCGCGCGCAGGTGTCGTAGGCCAATGCCAGATCACCCAGCGAGGCGGGGTCGTCACGGTCGCCCGGTTCGGGCAGGTCGGGGGTGTCGCCCTCGCCCTCGGCGCTCAGATCATCATAGGGCCAGCTTAACACGTTGGTCGAAGTCGGTTTGTCGCGGAACGAGGCGTTCAGCGCGGCAATCCGGGCGTCGTCGCAGCCCATCACGGCCAGAGTGAACCCGGTTTCCGGCAAACCCAATGCGGTCAACGTCGCCTGCACCGCCCGCACCGCCAGCGGTTCCAGCCCGAAGGCCTGCCACCGCTCATCCTCGATCACGCAATCTACCAAAGGTTCCATGCGAGGGTTGATAGCGCGTTGGCGTAACAAGGGGAAGACGCCACGCACAGGTGTTCACGATTTCAGGCTGAACATCTGCGCCGGATTCAGCCGCATACGCAGGCTGCCGCAGCGTAGTTTGGGAACCGACAGCATCGCTTGGCGTTTGGTTTGGTATAGTGGCGCAAGGCGGATTTAACATGGTGAAACGTCGGTCAACATCTGAGTCGCGTCGGCCATTCGGCGAGGTCGGTTCAATACTGCTGGACGCGGCTCTTGCATTCGGGGTGCGGACAGCCGTCAAGGTATTTGCCGGGGACAGCGACCCGAAACCGCGGTCGGCTGTGCAAACGAAGGGCGTGTCAGGCGGCGTCGGCCGGACGGACGCATTGCCGGTCGGGGCCACCACCCAACCTGTCGATCTGAAAATGGACGGCGCCGGCATCGTCTTTACCGCGAAGCGGGTTTGGAACGAGATTGGCAAGGACCGCGTCCTGAGTGTCGCGGGCGGCCTGACATTCTTCGGCCTGCTGGCCCTGTTCCCGGCAATCACTGCGCTGGTGTCTATCTTCGGTTTGTTTGCGGCACCGCAAGAGGTGGCCGTCTATCTGGCCGGGTTCACCTCGATCTTGCCGCCTGAAGCCGCGACTATTCTGGTCGATCAGGCCACGGCGATATCCGCGTCCAGTTCCGCCAATTTGTCGCTTGCGGCCGTCGTCGCGTTGGCTTTGGCACTTTGGTCAGCCAATGGCGGTACCAAGGCCCTGATCGAAGCGCTGAACGTGGCCTACGGCGTCGAAGAGGGACGCAGTTTCGTGCGCCTGAACGTGCTGTCGTTGGGATCGACCATCATGGGTATCGTGCTGGCCCTGTTCTTGATTGCGGGCATCGCGGTTCTGCCGAAATTGCTGCAGTTCATCTGGCTTGGGTCAGTGGCAGAAACCCTGTTGCTGTTGGGCCGTTGGCCCGCGATCTTTGCATTGATGATCGGCGTTCTGGCACTGGCCTACCGCTTTGCCCCCAATCGCAAGGATGCAGTCTGGCACTGGATCTCGCCCGGAGCGGTCTTTGCAGCGGGTGGACTTGTGATCTTTTCGCTGGTCTTCAGTTGGTATGTCGAAAACTTTAGCAGCTATAACGAGACTTACGGATCGCTGGGCGCCGTGGTGGCTTTGATGACCTGGATGTGGCTGTCGGCAAGTCTGGTGCTGATCGGGGCCGAGTTGAATTCGGAACTGGACCGGCAAACCGTTTCGGCAGCAAAGAAAGGTCCGGTGGCCACCTCGGCGAACGCATCACGCTGATGTTCTGTCCTGATCCGGACCCGCCGCCACTGGACAAAGCCGGGATCAGCCCTTATGGGATTGGTGCAGAGAGGGCCGGGCGCAAGCCTTGGCCCCCATTCTGTTGCTGAAAGACCGGCGGATCCAACCGCATGGCCAGTGAAAAATCTCGCAAAGGAAACGACTGCATGTCCGCTAAAAACTCTATGGAAGACTTTGAAGCCCTGTTGAAGGAAAGCTTCGAAATTGACACGCCCGAAGAGGGCACCGTTGTCAAAGGCCGGGTTATCGCGATTGAAGCAGGCCAGGCCATCATCGATGTCGGCTACAAGATGGAAGGCCGCATCGATATCAAGGAATTTGCCAACCCCGGCGAACAGCCGACCATCAAGGTTGGCGACGAGGTCGAGGTTTATCTGGACCGCGTCGAGAACGCCCGTGGCGAAGCGCAGATCAGCCGTGAGAAGGCGCGCCGCGAAGAAGCGTGGGATCGTCTGGAAAAGGCTTATGCGACCGAGACACGCGTCGATGGCGCGATCTTTGGCCGTGTCAAAGGTGGCTTTACGGTCGATCTGGGTGGCGCTGTGGCGTTCTTGCCGGGGTCACAGGTCGACGTGCGTCCGGTTCGGGATGCTGGCCCCTTGATGGGTATGAAGCAGCCGTTCCAGATCCTGAAAATGGACCGTCGTCGTGGCAACATCGTTGTCTCGCGTCGTGCGATCCTGGAAGAGTCGCGTGCCGAACAGCGTGCCGAAGTCATCGGCAATCTGACCGAGGGTCAGACGGTTGACGGCGTCGTCAAGAACATCACCGAATATGGTGCGTTCGTTGATCTGGGCGGTGTTGACGGCCTGTTGCACGTCACGGACATGGCTTGGCGCCGGGTCAACCACCCGTCGGAAATCCTTGCCATTGGTGAGACTGTCAAAGTGCAGGTCATCAAGATCAACAAGGAAACCCACCGCATTTCGCTGGGCATGAAGCAACTGCAATCCGACCCGTGGGATGCTGTCGAGAAAGACTACGCCATCGGCACCGTCCACAAGGGCCGTGTCACCAACATCACCGATTATGGCGCTTTCGTCGAATTGGAAGCTGGCGTCGAAGGTCTGGTTCACGTCTCGGAAATGTCCTGGACCAAGAAGAACGTCCATCCCGGCAAGATCGTCTCCACCTCGCAAGAGGTTGAGGTCATGGTGCTGGAGATTGATTCTGCCAAGCGCCGGGTGTCCTTGGGCCTCAAGCAGACCCAGCGCAATCCGTGGGAAGTCTTTGCGGAAACCCATCCGGTTGGGTCGGCCATCGAAGGCGAAGTCAAGAACATCACCGAATTCGGTCTGTTCGTCGGCCTGGACAACGACATTGACGGCATGGTTCACCTGTCGGACCTGTCTTGGGATCAGCGCGGCGAGGACGTCATTCAGAACTACCGCAAGGGCGACACGGTCAAGGCCGCCGTCACCGAAGTGGATGTCGAGAAAGAGCGGATTTCGTTGTCCGTCAAAGCGCTTGGCGATGACACCTTCACCGACGCCGTCGATGGCGTCAAACGTGGCGGGATCATCACGGTCGAAGTCAGCGCCATCGAAGAAGGTGGCGTCGAGGTGGATTACAACGGCACCAAGTCGTTCATCCGCCGCAGCGACCTTTCGCGTGACCGTGCCGATCAGCGACCGGAACGCTTCCAGGTCGGTGACAAGATCGACGTCCGCGTGACCAACATCGACCCCAAGACGCGCAAGCTGGGCCTGTCGATCAAGGCGCGCGAGATCGCCGAAGAGAAAGAAGCGGTCGAGCAGTATGGCTCGTCTGATTCGGGTGCCTCGCTGGGGGATATCCTGGGTGCGGCGCTGAAGGGCGGCAAGTAAGCCACCGGTCGTTCAGTAAAGGCCCCCGTCGCTTTGCGGCGGGGGCTTTCGTTTGGCTCGCGGCAGGGTTGTATCCGCGTTATCTGCCCTGATTCGGGATCATAAAATCACCGTCTGCGACCTGTCGCTGGGGTGCCGCGGGGTGGTCGTGCCCCCACTGTTGGCATCACAGGCCCGGCACCTTGCCCCCAGCTTTCCGGTTCGGGGCTGTTATTGCAGCGTAATTTCATTTGTGCGATTGAATTTAATCCCTATAGTCCGGAAAGGCTTGCAACACGTGGCGACCAAACGGACCGGGACAGGGACGGGGCGACCACCGGGGGGATAATGCGTATGATTCGTTCGGAACTGATACAGAAGATCGCGGAGGAAAATCCGCACCTGACCCAACGTCATGTTGAAAAGATCGTCAACACCGTGTTCGAAGAAATCATCGAGGCTTTGGCCAAAGGCGAGCGCGTCGAGTTGCGCGGGTTTGGCGCCTTTTCGGTCAAGGCCCGCGATGCCCGCGTGGGGCGCAACCCCCGCACCGGCGAAGCGGTTCAGGTCGAGGACAAGAAGGTGCCCTTCTTCAAGACCGGCAAACTGTTGCGCGACCGGCTGAACGCCGACTAGGCGGCTTGCACTGCGGGGCGGCAAGCCTGATACTGGCCAGACTGTGAACAACTGCCGACCCTGAACAAAGGCCGCCCAATGTTTCGCCTGCTACGTTACCTGCTTCTCGCCGTAATCGCCGTTGCGCTGATGCTGTTTGCTACGGCCAACCGTGACCTTGTGACCGTGCATCTGTTGCCGGACAGCTTTGCCCGGCTGTTCATGCTGGATTGGCAGATCGAACTGCCCCTGTTTGTGCTGGTGTTCTTCGGCATCGTGTTGGGACTTTTGGTCGGCTACACGCTGGAATGGCTTCGCGAACACAAATACCGCCGTGCAGCCAACACAAAAACGCGTGTCGTGACCAAGCTGGAACGTGAGCTTGCGGTGATGAGGGATCAAACCTCGGTGCCCACCGATGATGTGCTGGCGCTGCTGGATAAACCACGGGCGCGGTGATGGGGGATGTGCGGGTCAAGATTTGCGGCCTGCGCACGCTGGCCGATGTGCAGGCGGTGGCGGATGCGGGTGCTGCTTATTTCGGCCTGAACTTCTTTCCCAAAAGCCCGCGTTATGTGACGCTGGATCAGGCGCGGCTGCTGGCCTTGGCCAGCCCGCCCGGATTGGCCAAGGTGGCGCTGACCGTCGATGCGGACGATGCCACGCTGGATGCCATCGTCGAGGCGATGCCGCTGGATATGCTGCAACTGCATGGCCATGAGACGCCCGACCGGGTCGCGCAAGTGCGAGTGCGCTATGGTCTGCCGGTGATGAAAGTGGTGGGTGTGGCGGATGAGGGCGACCTGGCCAACCTGTTCGACCATTCCACCATCGCGGATCAGCTGATGATCGACGCCAAACCGCCCAAGGGTGCGGTCTTGCCCGGTGGCAACGGCGTGACCTTTGACTGGCGGCTGATCGCGGGACGGCGCTGGCTGCGACCGTGGATGCTGGCGGGTGGCCTGACCGCGCAGAACGTGGCCGAAGCGGTGCGGCTGACCGGGGCGCGGCAGATCGACCTTGCCTCGGGCGTCGAATCGGCACCGGGGGTCAAGGATGCGGGCATGATCAAGGCGTTCTTCGCAGCCTTGGTCTGACAATTGGGCGGCTGCGGCCATTCAACACCTTCCCATGCGCCAAAATGGGCATTACATCAGGAAAAACATCTAAAAGGGGGTGCCACATGGCCAAGGACAATCCAAATTCGTTCATGACCGGCCCGGATGAACAGGGTCGTTTTGGCAAGTTCGGCGGGCGGTTCGTGTCGGAAACCCTGATGCCGCTGATCCTCGATCTGGAAGCGCGCTATGAATTCGCCAAGACCGACCCGACCTTCTGGGCCGAGATGGACGATCTGTGGAAGCATTACGTAGGCCGCCCCAGCCCCCTGTACTATGCCGACCGGATGACCAAAAATCTGGGCGGTGCCAAGATTTACATGAAGCGCGACGAGTTGAACCATACCGGCGCGCACAAGATCAACAATGTGCTGGGTCAGATCATCCTGGCCCGCCGCATGGGCAAGACGCGGATCATCGCCGAGACCGGGGCAGGGCAGCACGGTGTGGCCACCGCAACCGTCTGCGCCAAGTTCGGGTTGCAATGCGTGGTCTATATGGGTGCGCATGACGTGGAACGTCAGGCCCCGAACGTGTTCCGCATGCGTCTGCTGGGGGCCGAGGTTATCCCTGTCACCTCGGGTCGCGGCACGTTGAAGGATGCGATGAACGACGCCCTGCGCGACTGGGTCACCAATGTGCGCGACACCTTCTATTGCATCGGCACGGTTGCGGGGCCGCATCCCTACCCGGCGATGGTCCGCGACTTTCAGTCGATCATCGGCAAGGAAGTCCGCTGGCAATTGGCCGAACAGGAAGGCGAGGGGCGGTTGCCCGACACTATCATTGCGGCGATCGGAGGCGGGTCGAATGCGATGGGGCTGTTCTATCCCTTCCTTGACGATCCATCGGTCAATATCATCGGCGTCGAGGCGGGCGGCAAGGGCGTCGATGACCGGATGCAGCATTGCGCCAGCCTGACCGGCGGTCGGCCCGGCGTGCTGCACGGCAACCGGACCTATCTGCTGCAGGACCCCGACGGCCAGATTCTGGAAGGTTTCAGCATCAGCGCGGGTCTGGATTATCCCGGCATCGGGCCCGAGCATTCCTGGCTGCACGACATGGGCCGGGTCGAATATGTCAGCATCACCGATGCCGAAGCGCTGGAGGCTTTCCAATTCTCGTGCCAGATGGAAGGCATCATCCCGGCACTGGAGCCGAGCCACGCCTTGGCCCATGTCATGAAGATCGCGCCGAGACTGCCGCCCGAGCATATCATCGTGATGAACATGTGTGGGCGTGGCGACAAGGATATCTTTACCGTGGCCAAGCATCTGGGCTTTGATATGAAGATCTGACGCGGGGTCAGCGGCGTTTTAGGCGAAATGTCGGAATTTGGGCGGGTGCAGGCTGCACTGCCCAATTCCGCTAAAGGGTCTTGTGATACAAAGGAGACTTGGCGCAAATCCGGCCTAAACGAAGGTTTACGCTTCGAATTTACAGATGCCTAGGTGATTTCAAACGTTTGACGGATAGATGGTGCAGCGCTGTTGTCCAAGACTGGAGGCGCCACCGACGAATCGGACGAGCCGGTGCAGGGGTTGAGGCAGGTCGTTAAGGAGTATTGCGAAAATGGAACTCGGGAAATTGAACAAGCTGGTTTTGCGCGGTGGACTGTCCATCGTGGCTGCGCTGATGCTGTCGGGCGCGGCTTTCGCTCAGGATGGCGGAACGGGTGAGGGTGTCTCTGACCCGGCTATCGAACTGGTTGTCGTGGATGGCGACCCGTCGGTTATCGATGAAGCACCGGTGAAGGATGAGGATACCGTCGTCGCGATTGGCGAGGACGGCGGCATTGCCGAGGGCGAGCCGGTCCTCATCGACGGTGAGTACGTCGAGGGCGAGTACGTCGACGGTGAGTACATCGAGGGCGAGTACGTCGATGGCACCGATGGCGATGGCATGATGTACACGATGGATGGCGAAGTCTGCATCGAGTGCAACGTCATAATCCCCGGCCGGCCGATCAACCCGACCGAAGTTCAGCGCAACCTGACCGACGACGCCCCCCTGACCACCAGCAGCCGCAGTT
This sequence comes from Rhodobacterales bacterium, assembly GCA_038323315.1. Classification (GTDB taxonomy): domain Bacteria; phylum Pseudomonadota; class Alphaproteobacteria; order Rhodobacterales; family Rhodobacteraceae; genus Stagnihabitans. The sequence goes on from JBBQGU010000043.1 coordinate 11,905, forward strand.
CGACCAGCCGTTCATCGGCGGCCATCGCTGTGACCTCGACCATGGCGCAGTGCCTGGCGCAGCATCCCCGCTCGACCTGGATTTGCGAATGGCAGAACGGGGCGGGTCAATAAAGTCGAACCGGCCTTGCGGCATCTGCCTTCGGGCAGGTGCCGTGACCTTGTGACCAAGGGTGTGTGCGCCTGTGGCGCGCCACCATTCTGAAAGGACTGGCGATGCACAAGTTGCTGATGGCGGCGATCCTGTGGGCTGGCATGGCGCAAGCGGGCCTTGGGCTGACCGTAGAGGAGCGGCTTGTGACCGCGTTGCAAGACCAGGGCTATACCGTGCTGGAAAAGGGCTACACCTTTCTGGGTCGTTTGAGGATCGTGGCCGAGAGCGATCAGATCCACCGTGAGATCGTCGTCAACCCAGGTACGGGCGAAATTCTGCGCGATTATGCCATTTATCTGTGGGACATGGTCCCGCCGCAAATTCAGATGTCCAGCCGTGACAGCAGATCGGATTCGTCAAGGCCCGGCACGACCACGCGCGGCGCAGTGACGGGCACGGCAGGCGTCGCAGTCTCGACCTTGGAGCCCGGTACCAATACCATCGGCACCTCCAGTCTTGAGGTTGATAGACGACAAAGCGACCCAGATATCCCGCTGGACGCCAACATCCTGCCGATGTCGCCGGGCAATCCGTGACGCGCGCGGGCGCCTATCTGTTTTTGCTGGTGGCGCAGGCGCTTTGCGCCTTGTTCTTTACGTCTGACATCCTGTTGTCGATCCTTGGGATCTATCCGACCCCCCTCGCCTGGTCGACGCGTGAACTGATGGAGGTCGGTGCGCTGGTCGGTCTGCTGCTGGGGCTGGTCTTTGGTGCGATGCTGGTCTGGCGGGCCTTTGGCGACCTGAACCGGGCCGAGGCGCGGTTAGAGCGGGCGTCGAGTGCCTTTATCGATCTGTTGAACGCGCGGTTTGACGAATGGGGGCTGACGGCGGCAGAGCGTGATGTGGCGCTGTTCGCGATCAAGGGATTGACGGTGCAAGATATCGCAAGGCTGCGCCAGACCAGCGAAGGCACGGTTAAAGCGCAGACCGCCGCCATCTATCGCAAGGCCGATGTGTCGGGCCGCCCGCAACTGCTGAGCCTGTTCATCGAGGATCTGATGGGGGCCGAACGCATGGACCCATCCGCCACCCCCGAAAAAGACATGCGTTTTGGGACGCCAAGGCTGGACCCTTGAAATTCCCGCAATTGGTCTGACGTCCCCCGCGAGCAGCGTTTGAATTGGCCCTAAACTGCGGTTTAGACGGACTGCGGCTGGGTTTAGCCGCCCCACTTTAAACCCCGGGTCAATTTCGCCCCGCCGCCTTTGCCCTCAAATCTCGGTCCATCGCATCACTGCGACCAAGTTCCAAGCGACCCGAGCCACGCCACTGCCTTTGCATCCCCCGTATCCGGCGTCCCAGGCTACGACAAAGGCAGACCTGGCTCGGGTCGTGCGGAAACCGATCTGTACGGCGCAGTATCAAAGGACCAAAACCATGAAACGACTGTTTCTGCTATCCGCCGCCTTTGCCATGTCCGCCTCGATGGCGATGGCGATCACGGCAAATGACCTTGTTGCCGCCTATCAGGCCGAAGGTTACACCAAGATCGAAGTGATCACCGGCCTGACCCAGATCAAGGTCGAAGCGGTCAAGGGCACCGCCAAGGTCGAGGTGATCTATGACGGCGCGACGGGTGCTGTCCTGGCCCAGGAAAACAGCTTTGCCCGGCGCGGTGATCGCAGCACGGGGGTCGAGTTGTCGTCGAGTTCTGACGATTTTCTGAACGGGCCCGGCAATGATGACGGTTCTGATGACGACATGGACGACGATAACGGCGATGACGATGGTCCGAACCATGACGCGAACGACGATGATGACGCGAACGACGACCAAGGCGACGATGATCAAGGCCACGATGATCACGGCGACGATGACGATGGCAAAGACGACAGCAGCGGCCACGGCAAAGGTGGCAAAGACGACTGATCCCGTCGCCCTGGAGGCACAGCCTCCGGGGCCGCGCGTCGGGCTTGCCCTGCAACGGCCCATGACCGATACTATCCCCAGTTGCACCGGAAGGATCCGGCCCAAAATGAACCGCAGACGCTTTCTTTACGGATTGACCGCCTCCTCGGCTTTGACGCTGACGGGGGCGGCTGCCTTTGCGGCAACTTATGCCGACGCCGTGGTCAGCCAACTGACCAAACAGGGCTTTTACAACATCGCAGTCCAGACGACTTTGCTGGGGCGGGTGCGCATTTTGGCTGACCGTGGTGATGGTCAACGCGAGATCATCCTGAACCCCCGCACCGGCGAAATTTTGCGTGACACCTGGATGGCGAGCGGCAGTGCCAACGCCAAGCCGATCATCGACGACATCAAGGAGGATTCCGGTGGCGACGATCCCGGAGGCGACTATGCTGGGGGTGACGATTCCGGCGGTGGCGGTTCGGGCATTGGCGGAGACGATTCTGGCTCTGGCTCAGGCTCGGGCGGTGATGATCAGGGCGGTGATGATCAGGGCGATGACGATCAGGGCGGCGGGAATGGCAACTCGGGCCAGGGTGGTTCGGACAATTCCGGCAATGATGACGGCAACAAGGATGACGACAAGCGCGGCAAGGACGACTGAGCCGTCGCGCTTGGGGGCCGCCTGGAGGCTAAGTGGGACGGACAGCATTTGTGGCGGCACTATTCCTTGCGCAGGCTTTGTGCGCGATCTTTTTCGTGTCGGATGTGTTTTCTTCGATCGTCGGACTAAAGGCTTCGGCGCTCAGCTGGCAAATGCGCGAGTTGTTGGAGATCGCCGCAGCCTTCGGCCTGATCACCGGTGCCATTCTGGGCGGGTTGGCGATGCGCCGCATGGTCCGCGATCGCAACACGGCGCAGGAACGATTGCGCCGCGCCTCGGGCGCATTTCTGGACCTTTTGGAGGAGCGGTTTCTGGAATGGGGCCTGACCCCCGCCGAACGCGATGTGGCGCTGTTTGCGATCAAGGGCATGTCCACAGCCGAAATCGCAATCTTGCGCACGACGTCCGAGGGCACGGTCAAGGCGCAGACCAATGCCATCTACCGCAAGGCCGGGGTGTCGGGCCGGTCGCAACTGCTCAGCCTGTTCATCGATGATCTGATGCGGGACGATGGCACGGTGCGGATTGCGGCACAGTTGCCGGGAACGGCCTAGCCGGTCTGACGTGCCAGATCCAGAAACGCGCGCACCATCTTGCCGCCGCGTCTTTCGCGCAGGCAGATCAGCGCCTCGTCCATGATCAGCCCCGGTGCAGGCTCCAAGGGCAGGGCGACCAGACGCGGGTCAGGCAGAAACTCGGCCCCCGACACGAACCCAATTCCGGCCCCCGCAGCCACCAGTTCGCGCACCGCCTCGCGTCCTTCGGCCTCGATGGCGGGGGTCAGGGTGATGCCCATCGTCAGGGCCGCTGCCTCCAGCTTGGTGCGGGTCTTGGAGCCGCGTTCGCGCAGGATCAGCGGCAACCGGGGCAGGCTGGTCCACGGCTGAACGGCCGCTTTGGCCAAAGGGTGATCTGCGGCCACAAAAGCGGTGATGGCGGTGGCGTTCAGCGGCAGGTGTTCAAAGGTCTGGCCCGGCGGCACCTCGCCGATCACGCCCAGATCGGCGTCGTAGGCGTGCAGGGCGTCCATCACCTGCTGACTGTTCCCCGCCCTGATCGACACCAGAACGCCGGGATACTTTTGCCGGAACGCCGCCAGAATGCGCAGTACATGCGTCGCACTGTCCGCCATGATCCGCAGGGTGCCACCTTGCAAGGCGCGGTTTTCGGTCAGCAGTTGCAGCGCCTGATCCTCGGCATCGAACAGCCGGCGTGTCACCTCCAGCAAGGCAGTCCCTGCCCATGTCAGCGTCACCTGCCGTTTGGCGCGGTTGAACAGCAGGGTGTCATATTCCTCTTCCAGTTTGCGGATTTGATCGGAAATGGCGGGCTGGGTGACATGCAGCGCCTCGGCCGCGCGGGAAAAGCTGCCGGTCAGGGCGACCTGATGAAACGCACGCAACTGGACATGACGCATCTTGAAACCCCGAAAAAAACTTATGATTACATCGAAAACAACGATTTTACAAATAGTCAGCCACGTGGAAAGAAACATCAACCAAGGAGGCCGCCATGACCGACACCCCATTCCCTGCACCGAAACTGGGCGAGCCCTATTTGTTGACCCCCGGCCCCCTGACCACCGATATCCGCGTGAAAGAGGCAATGCTGCGCGACTGGGGGTCGTGGGATGCCGATTTCCGCGCCATGACGAAAAGTGTGTGCGATCAACTGGTTGCACTCGCAGGGCAGGGTGATGACCACGCCTGCGTGCCGATGCAAGGCTCGGGCAGTTACTGTGTCGAGGCGATGCTGGGCACGTTTGTGCCGCGCGACGGCAAGGTGCTGGTGCTGGCCAACGGCGCCTATGGCCTGCGGGCGGCTGAAACCATGCGCTATATCGGCCGGGCCCATACGCTGATCGACAAGGGCGACTATATGCCGCCGCGCGGGGATGAGGTTGCCGCCGCGCTGGACGCGGACCCCGCCATCACCCATGTCATCGCCATCCATTGCGAGACGTCCAGCGGTATCCTGAACCCGGTGGCCGAAATTTCGCAGGCGGTGGCGTCGCGGGGCCGCAAGCTGCTGGTCGACAGCATGTCGGCCTTTGGCGCGGTCGACATGACCGGGATCACCTACGAGGCGATGGTGTCATCTGCCAACAAATGCATCGAGGGGGTGCCGGGTTTCGGCTTTGTCATCGCAAGCACGGCGGCGTTGCAGGCGGCCAAGGGCAATGCCCA
>JBBQGU010000044.1:0-16736 GCA_038323315.1 Rhodobacterales bacterium
CCACGGTCCATCAGGTCCATATCCTCCAGCACCATATCGCCCATCCGCTTCATCGCGACATCCAGCGCCCCGGCGCGATGGGCCGACCGCAAGAACCCCTTCAGCCCACGCACCGGATGGTCCAGCGCCAAAGGCTCGTCGGGATAAACATCGCTCGCGGCAAGGATATGCCCCGAGGCAACGGCCGCCATCAGCGCCGGAAAGTCCACCGCCCCCGCCCGGCTCAACAACACAAAGGCCGCCCCCGGCTTCATCCGGGCAAAATGCGCCGCCCCCAGAAATCCCTCATTCTCATTGGTAACGGAAGCGACGCAAAAGACGACATCCGACTCCTCCAAGACCGCCTCCAGCCCCGAAGGCCGCACGCCGTGGTCGCGCAAGACCGACGGCGGCAACCAGGGGTCACAGGCGCTGATCTCGGCCCGGAACCCGACCAGCAGCCGGTTCAACGCCCGCCCCAGTTCGCCAAACCCGATCATCCCGACTTTGGCGCCGCCCAGCAACCGCGCCCGCCCGTTCCCCGCAAACCCCCACAATTCCCGGCCCTCGCGAAAGGCCAGATCGCCCTCGACCACATCGCGCAGCAGGGCCAGCGCAAAGGCCAGCCCGATCTCGGCCACCGGTTCGGCAAAAACCGCGCCGGTGGTCAGCGTATGGATGCCGCGCTGGAACAGCAGGTCATAGGGCATGTTGGGCAGCAGGTTGCTCTCCACATTCAGCACCGCCCGCAACGCTGGCATGCGGTCCAGCAGATCCGCCGGGATCGGCGGCTGGCCCAGCACATACCGGGCCTCGGCCAGCAACGCAGGGGGCAGATCGGCTACGGCATCCCCCGCCACCTCGACAATCCGGTATCGATCATACAACTGCGCCTTGGCGGTTTGGGTAAAGATCATGTCGATGCTGCGCGGCTCGGGTGCCGACAGGATCAGGGGTTTGGTGGCCATGGCAAGCGCGTCCTTTCCGGGGATGTCAGCGCCATCTGTGCCACCTTTCCGCGCCAAGGGTCAATCTCGGCCGCCAAAACGCCCATTTTGCATCCCGCAACACGCGACGCCGCCTGTTTTTGCAGCAAACACCCCGCAGGGGAAAATTCCTCGATCCACCCTTGCGCCTGACAGTTGCGATTTTCCGCCGACAGGCTCCACTTGGCCGCAGCCCGCGATGAACCGGGCCGAGTTGTGCGGTGGCGTCAGGGTTTTGGACGGCCAACACCACCGCACGGGTGCAACCACAGCTGCCGGCCCATTATGGGGGGTTCTTGTCCTGCGGGAAAGATCTTTTGGCGGCCCTGACAGGGGACAAAACATGAAACTTACGCGTCGTATGCTGCTGGTCAGCGGTGCTGCCAGCATCGCGCTTCCGCGCATCGCCTTTGCTGACAACCACACGGTCAAGATCGGCATTCTTCATTCGCTGTCGGGTACGATGGCGATTTCCGAAACCACGCTCAAAGACACCATGCTGATGCTGATCGAGGCGCAGAATGCCAAGGGCGGAGTTCTGGGCAAGCAGCTTGAGGCTGTCGTGGTCGATCCGGCCTCTGACTGGCCGCTGTTCGCCGAAAAGGCCCGCGAGTTGCTGACCGTTGACAAGGTCGCCGTGATGTTCGGCTGCTGGACCTCGGTGTCGCGCAAGTCGGTCCTGCCTGTTATCGAAGAACTGAACGGCCTGCTGTTCTACCCCGTTCAGTACGAGGGCGAGGAATCCTCCAAAAACGTCATCTACACCGGTGCCGCCCCGAACCAGCAGGCGATCCCTGCGACCGACTACTACCTCGATGAACTTGGCATCCAGAAATTCGCCCTCCTTGGCACCGACTATGTCTATCCCCGCACGACCAACAACATCCTCGAGGCTTACCTGCTCTCCAAAGGCATCCCGAAAGAGGATATCTTCGTCAACTACACCCCCTTTGGCCATTCCGACTGGTCCAAGATCGTGGCGGACGTGGTGGCCTTGGGGGCTGACGGCAAAAAGGTCGGCGTGTTGTCCACCATCAACGGCGACGCCAATATCGGCTTTTACAAGGAACTTGCCGCTGCTGGCGTCACGGCGGACAAGCTGCCGGTCTGCGCCTTCTCGGTCGGCGAAGAGGAACTTTCGGGTCTGGATACCTCGAACCTCGTCGGCCACCTTGCCGCCTGGAATTACTTCCAGTCCGCCGAAGCACCTGTCAACACGGACTTCATCGCCCAGTGGCATGCCTTTATCAAAGACGTGAAGCGTCCGACCAATGACCCGATGGAGGCGCATTACATCGGCTTCAACATGTGGGTGAACGCTGTCACCGCGGCCGGCACCTTTGATGTCGACCCGGTTCTGGACGCGCTGATCGGCCAGAAGTTCCCCAACCTGACCGGCGGCATGTCCGAGTTGCTGTCCAACCACCACCTGACCAAACCGGTTCTGATCGGCGAGATTCGCGCCGACGGCCAGTTCGACATCATCAGCCAGACCGAGCCTGTCCCGGGCGACGCTTGGACCGACTTCCTGCCCGAATCCGCGGTGCTGGTTTCGGATTGGAAAGACCTGAAATGCGGCATGTACAACAATGACACCAAAACCTGCGTGCAGATGAAATCGAACTATTGATCTTGCGGAGGGGCCAACCAAGGCCCCTCCAACCCCATATCGGGCGGACCCATGCGTATTCTTATCCTTCTGCTGTCCCTGTTCCTTTGCACCGCAGCCCGGGCCGAGACCGCAGCGCAGATCCTGTCGGCCAATGCCCCCCTCGTCGAAAAAGCCTCGCGCCAGACCATCGAGCCCGTCATCACCGCCCTCGCCCGATCCGGCGACCCCATGGCCGCCCGCATCCTGCAAGCCTGGAGCAACAAGGGCCTCGGTCTGCGCAAATCCGACCGCGCCTCCGACCGCGCCTTTGTCCTCCTGACCCCCACCGCCGACGGCTTTGACCTCACCGACCTGACCGGCGCAGATGCAGGCGTCGCCGCCAGAACCGACATCACCGAACTGAAACCCAATGCCGGTGTGCGCGGGCTGATCGAAAGCGCGCTGGTCCAGTTCACCCTGTCCGACCCTGATCCCGCCGCCCGCGCCGCCGCCCTGACCTCCATTGCCCGCGACCCCGATGCCAGCCTTCTGGCCCCGCTTCGCGCCTCGATCGACAGCGAACCCGACGCCGCGCTCAAGGCGCAGAAATCCCGCCTCGAGCGCCTGCTGACCCTGCAATTCGACCCCGATCCCGCCGCCCGCATCACCGCCATCAACAGTTTCGGTTCCGACCTCGGCCTCGACATCCGTGGTGCCCTGAACCCCCTCGTCGCCACCAGGCGTCTCGCCGCCGCCGCGCCCCCCGCCGGTGCCATCATCGCCCGCGAACTGCGCCCCGACCGCGACCTGACACAAGCGCAGGCCTATGACCTGCTGGTGGCCGCCACCCTCGCCCCCCCCCGCCTCAGCCTGAATGACCAAACCAAAGCCCTCGTCGCCAACCTGCGCGACGGTCAGGTCGGCGGCATCGCCCTCGCCGACCTCAATACCCAAACCGCCCGCGACACCGCCTACACTGCCCTCGAAACCGCAGGCACCGTCCCCACAGGCGCGACCGATGACGACGTCAAAGCCACCATAGGCTCCTACAAATACTACGAAATCTATGCCGAACCCGACCCGGCCGTCACCACCGCCGCCGAGGCCCGGCTCACCAGGATCGGCCGCACCGTCGCCGCCATGCAGGCCGTCGATCTGACGCTCGACGGTCTGTCCCTCGCCTCGATCTACTTCCTCGCCGCCATCGGCCTCGCCATCACCTTCGGCGTCATGGGCGTGATCAACATGGCGCATGGCGAGTTCATCACGATGGGCGCCTATACCGGCTTCGTCGTGCAAACCTTCATCCCCAACTATACCGTGTCGCTCCTCGTCGCCTTCCCCCTCGCCTTCGCCATCACCTTCGGCGCGGGCGTCGCGATGGAACGCCTGGTGATCCGCCACCTCTACAAACGCCCGCTCGAAACCCTGCTCGCCACCTTTGGCATCTCCATCGCCCTGCAACAGATCTTCAAGAACATCTTCGGCACCCAGGCCCGCCCCCTGACCTCCCCAGGCTGGCTCGACGGCGCCCTCACCTTCAACGACGTCCTCTCGATCAGCTACATCCGCATCGCCATCTTCGTCCTCGCCCTCCTGTTCCTCGCCTTCTTCCTCTACCTGATGCAGCGCACCCGACTGGGATTAGAGGTCCGCGCCGTCACCCAAAACCCCATCATGGCGGCCTCGATGGGCATCAACCCCGACCGCATCAACATGCTGACCTTTGGCCTCGGCTCCGGCATCGCAGGCATCGCCGGCGTCGCCATCGGCCTCTTCGCCAAAGTCACCTCCGAACTTGGCACCGACTACATCGTCCAATCCTTCATGACCGTCGTGGTTGGCGGCGTCGGCAACATCTGGGGCACCCTCGCCGGCGCCTCGATGATCGGCGGCCTGCAAAAAGGCATCGAGTGGTTCAACCCCTCCAACACCCTCGCCGCCCAAACCTACATGATCTTGTTCATCATCCTGTTCATCCAATTCCGCCCCCGTGGCATCGTCGCCCTCAAGGGCCGCGCGGCCGGAGACTGACCCAATGACCACAATTTCACTTTGGTCCAAATATCCCGGGGGCGCGGGGGCTGGCCCCCGTTTCGCCACCCATAAATCAACCCTGATCTTCCTGACCCTCCTGGCCCTCTTCACCATCGCGGTCACCCTCATGGCAGGTCAGGGCCTCATCTCCACCTCCTTCGTCAAAACCTTGGGCAAAACCCTGTGCTTTGCGCTGGCCGCCATGGCGATGGATCTCGTCTGGGGCTATGCAGGCATCCTGTCCCTTGGCCATATGGCCTTCTTCGCGCTCGGCGGCTACATGGTCGGCATGTGGCTGATGTACGCCCGCACCAGCGAGATCGTCGTCCAGGCCCTCGCCAACTCCCCCCTGCCAGCCACGCCCGAGGAAATCCGCCAAGGCATCGCCACACAGATATTCGGCGTCGTCGGAGCCTCCGACATGCCCCTCGTCTGGGGCCTCGCCCACAGCTTCACCGCCCAAATGGCCCTCGTCGTCCTCATCCCCGGCCTCCTCGCCCTGATCTTCGGCTGGCTCGCCTTCCGCAGCCGCGTGACGGGCGTCTACCTGTCGATCCTGACCCAGGCGATGACCCTCGCCCTCTCGCTCTACCTGTTCCAGAACGACTCAGGTCTGCGCGGCAACAACGGCCTCTCCGGCCTGCAAAACCTGCCCGGCCTCGCCGCCCTCAGCCAGGATGTCCTCTCGCTATGGTTCTTCTGGGCCTCCGCCGCCGCCTTGGGCCTGGCCTACCTCCTCCTCGCCTGGGTCATCTCCGGCAAGTTCGGCTCGGTGATCCGCGCCATCCGCGACGACGAGGCGCGCGTGCGCTTCCTCGGTTACCCGGTCGAGGGCTATAAACTGTTCGTCTTCACCCTCACCGCCGTGATAACCGCCATCGCGGGCGCGCTTTACTACCCCCAGGCCGGCATCATAAATCCCACCGAACTGGCCCCCATCGCCTCGATCTACCTCGCCGTCTGGGTCGCCATCGGGGGCAGGGGCCGCCTCTACGGGGCAGTCATCGGTGCCGCCTTGGTCTCGCTCCTCTCCAGCTGGTTCACCGGCGGCCGCGTCCCCTCGATCCCCCTCGGCTTCACCACCATCCACTGGGTCGACTGGTGGCAAGTCCTTCTCGGCCTCTCTTTCGTCGCCGTCACATTGTTCGCCCCAAAGGGCATCGGCGGCATTTTCGACCGCTTCCAGGGCATCCAACCCCCCGACCGCAAAGGCGCCCCCCTCGGCCCCGACGACGGCGCCCTTCAGGAACGCGAGGCGCAAAAATGACCGCCCTCCTCGAAGTCTCCGGCGTCTCCGTCTCCTTCGACGGCTTCCGCGCCATCAACAATCTGTCCTTCTCGATCGGCCCGGCAGAACTGCGCGCCGTCATCGGCCCCAACGGTGCCGGCAAAACCACCTTCATGGACATCGTCACAGGCAAAACCAGACCCGACACAGGCTCCATCACCTTCGGCGAACGCGCCATCTCCCTCCTCGGCCTGTCCGAAGCCAAAATCGCCCGCGCAGGCATAGGCCGCAAATTCCAACGCCCCACCGTCTTCGAAGATCAAACCGTCCTCGAAAACCTGACCCTCGCGCTCAAAGCAAACCGAGGCCCCATCGCCGCCCTCACCTTCCGCCTCACCCAAAAAGACCGCACCAAAATCGACGCCCTCGCCCTTCAGGTCAAACTCACCGACCGCCTCCCCCGCAAGGCGGGCGAGCTTAGCCACGGCCAGAAACAATGGCTCGAAATCGCCATGCTGCTGGCCCAGGAACCCCGCCTCCTGCTGGTAGACGAACCCGCCGCAGGCATGACCCCGGCCGAGCGTGAACAAACCACCGCCATGCTGACCGACATCGCCCGCACCCGCGCCGTGGTGGTCGTCGAACATGACATGGAGTTCGTCCGCCGCCTCAACTGCCGCGTCACCGTCCTGCACGAAGGCGCGGTGCTGGCCGAAGGCACCCTCGACCATGTCACCCGAAACCCCCAAGTCATCGACGTCTATCTGGGGCGCGGATAATGCTCAAACCCCCCCTGCTGAAAACCACAGGCCTGACCCTGCACTACGGCGGCAGCCAGATCCTGCACGGCATTGATTTCGAGGCCAAAGCCGGCGAGGTGACCTGCATCATGGGCACCAATGGCGTTGGCAAAACCTCCTTCCTCAAGGCCCTCGCAGGCACCCATCCCCGCTCCGGCGGCACCATCACCCTGAACGGCGAACCCTTGGGCAAATCCCGACCCCAGGACATGGCCCGCCTCGGCCTCTCGGTCGTGCCCCAGGGCCGCATGATCTTCCCCCTGCTGACCGTCCGCGAGAATATGGCGACCGCCTTCGCTCTCCTGCCCAAATCCGAACACGTCATCCCCACTGAAATCTACGACCTGTTCCCGATCCTGAAAGATTTCCTGCACCGCCGTGGCGGCGACCTGTCGGGCGGCCAGCAACAACAGCTTGCCATCGCCCGCGCCATGATCATGCGCCCCCGCGTTCTGCTGCTGGATGAACCGACCGAGGGCATCCAACCCAACATCATCAGCCAGATCGGCCATGTCATCACCTACCTCAAAGCCAGGGGCGACATTGCCGTCATCCTGGTCGAGCAATATTTCGACTTCGCCTACACCCTCGCCGACCAGTTCTACGTCCTGCGCCGTGGTGCCGTCGCCCTGCAAGGCAGCAAAGCCGACCTCCCCCGCGACACCCTCCGCGCTCAGGTCTCGGTCTGAACCACCTTTATCCAAACCATCGCGCCGCCGCCCCTTCTTACTGGTCCAAATACTCCCTTCCTTCTATGCCTTGACAGCCCACCCCGCTTCATCCGAACTGGCACCGGGGGACGTGTCATGGATATGGGTCTGACAGACAAGATCATCCTGATCACCGGTGCCGCCAGCGGCATCGGCCTCGCCATCGCGCGCGCCGTGGCCAGCGAGGGCGTCGGTGGCCTTGTCCTGACGGACCGCGACGCCCATGGCCTTGAAAACATTGGTCTTGATGCGATTACCATCACTGCCGACCTCACCGACCCCACCACCCCGGAAACCCTGCTAGACGCCGCCAAAACGCATTTCGGTCGCCTCGACGGCCTTGTGAACGCCGCAGGCCTGACAACCCGTGCCAGCCTCACCTCGGGCACCCCCGAGATCTGGGATCAGTTGTTCACCGTCAACGCCAAGGCCGTCTATTTCCTGATGCAGGCCGCCGCCCGCGACATGCTCGCCCGTGGCAAACCGGGTTCCATCGTCAACATCCTGTCCATCAACGCCCATTGCGGCGCTCCCGACCTCGCCATCTACTCCGCCACCAAAGGCGCCATGGCGACCCTGACCCGCAACGCCGCCCGCGCGCACATGGCCGACCGAATCCGCGTCAACGGCATCAACCTCGGCTGGGTCGCCACCCCATCCGAACACCACATGCAATCCGTCACCCTGGGCCGGGGCCCCGGATGGCTTGCCGACGAATCCGCCAAAATGCCCCTCGGGCGCCTCCTCCAGGCCGACGAGGCCGCAAGGCTCGCAACCTTCCTCCTCGGCACCGCATCCGAACCCATGAGCGGCGCCGTCATCGACCTTGAACAAAAGGTTGCAGGCGCGTTATGACCCCGCCCCGCGACTACGACAGCCTGCGCGCCACCCTTATCACACGCGCCGAAAAACTCCCCAGACGCCTCTCCCAAGTCGCAAGCTTTCTGTTGAACCACCCCGAGGATGTCGCGCTCAACACCATCACACGCCTTGCGGCCCTTGCCCAAGTCCCCCCCGCCACGATCACCCGATTTGCCAAAGAGCTTGGCTATTCCGGGTTCACCGACCTGCAATCCGTCTTCCGCGAGCGCCTTCTTGGCCCCGATCTGCCCTACGCCGCCCGCCTGAGCGACCCCAACCCGACCAACCTTGATCAACCCACCCATGTTTTCGGCAGCTTTGTTCAGGCTGCCATCCAGTCCCTTCACCGTATTGACCAAGGCCTGGACCGGACCGAACTCGACGCCTTCGTGGGTGCCCTCGCCACCTGCGACGCCGCCTATGTCGCCGCCGCACGCGGAGCCTTCGGCCTTGGTGCATACTCGGTCTATGGTCTGGCGAAAGTCGGCAAGCGCGCCCATCTGATTGATAATCTGGGTGCCATGCGCCAGGAGCAGGCCGCCGCCATCGGCCCAAACGATGCGCTTTTGGTGATGACCTTCGGCGATTACACCCCTGAAACAGTGGAAATCGCGCGCAACGCCCGCGCCAAGGGCCAGTTGGTCCTCGCCATCACCGACAATGAACTTTCCCCCGTCGCCAAACTCGCGGCCCACGTCCTTTACGTCAATGAAGCCCGCCTCGGCCATTTTCGCAGTCAGGTCCCCGCCATGGTTGTCGTTCAGGCCATCATCGTCAGCCTTGGTCGACGCCTGGGACAATCCTGACGTTTTGGTTGGAAATAACCAAAACCTGAAAAATGAAATATTTGTTGCTTCGAATCGCGCCTCAGTCAAAGATACCGCATTTGGAGGGGGGAGCTTCCATGTCGGCCCACGATTTCTCAGGCGCATCCGTGCTGGTGATCGGTGCCAGTCGAGCGGGCATAGGTGCCGCCATCGCCCGTGCCTTCCAAGCGGCCGGTGCAACCGTCGCCATCACCGGTGCCGAGCCCGAACCGGCCCCCGAGGACCGCACCCGTTTTCCCTACACCCAGCTTGACGTGACCGACCTCGGCGCCGTCACCACCCTCGCGTCAAACACCAAAACGCTGGATATACTGGTCAACTGCGCCGCCATCACCGCACGCGGTGAGGAAATGGAGCCGAGCTTCTTCCAACGCGTGGTCGACATCAACCTGCACGGCACCTTCCGCACAGCTCAGGCTTTCTACCCGCACCTGAAAGCCGCCCAAGGCTCCATGATCAACATCGCCTCGATGTACGCGACCTTTGGCAGCCCGCGAAACCCGGCTTACGGGGCCAGCAAAGCCGCCGTCGTGCAACTGACCAAATCCCTTGCCATCGCTTGGGCGCCCGACAACATCCGCGTCAACGCCGTCGCCCCCGGCTTCATTGTGACCCAGCAATCCGCCAAAAGCCGCACCGACCCCGCCCATGTCGCAGCCGTCAGCTTACGCACCCCCATGGCCCGCTGGGGCCAACCCGAGGATATTGCAGGCCCCGTCCTGTTCCTCGCCTCTCCCGCTGCCGCCTTCATGACCGGCACCTGCTTGCCCATCGACGGGGGCTATTCCATTGCCTGACACTGCAATCATCGGCACCGGTTTCATTGGCACCGTGCATATCGAGGCGCTGCGCCGTCTTGGCATCCCCATAACCGGCATCCTCGGGGCCTCGGTCGCCTGGGCCTCCGAGAGCCCCGATCACCTCTGGCTCGGCCACCGCGACGCCCCCAACCAGACCCTGACCCGCGACCCAAGCCTGATGAACCCCTACGGCACCGCCGCCACCCATCTGCCCGGCGGTCATGTCGAGGGAATGCAATTCTGCGACGCCGTGCTAAGATCCGCGATACCCGGCACATGGGAACCCATCACATGAAACTCGGCCTGCTCACCGTCCCTTTCGCCACCCAAACCCTCGCCCAGGTCGCCGACTGGTCCGCCGCCAACCACTTCACCGCCCTGGAAATCGCCTGCTGGCCCACCACAGGCGGTGAGACCCGCCGCTATGCCGGCACCTCTCACATCGCGGTCGAGACCCTGACCAAATCTCAAGCCGATGATATCCGCGCCGAACTGACCCAGCAAAACATCGAGATCTCTGCCCTCGGCTACTATCCCAACCCGCTGCATGCCGACGCCACGCACCGTGACAACGTCCTGACCCACCTAAAACACGTGATCACTGCCGCGGCCCTGCTGAACGTCGCCACCGTCAACACCTTTCTGGGCGGCGACCGCAGCCTGACCCTCGATCAGAACTGGGCCCGCGCTGAAACCATCTTCCCCCCCATCCTCGCCCATGCCAAGTCCCACGGCGTCACAATCGCCTTCGAGAACTGCCCGATGATCTTTTCCCCCGACGAATGGCCCGGCGGTCACAACATCGCCTATGCGCCGAAAACATGGCGCCGAATCCTGAACGCCTGGGATGTCGGCATGAACTACGACCCCAGCCACCTCGTCTGGCAAATGATCGACCAATCCCGCTTTATACGCGAATTTGGCTCTCGCATCGTGCATGTTCATGCCAAAGACCTGATGATTGACCGTGACGGCCTCTACGAAAACGGTATCATGTCGCTGGGCATGGGCTGGCAGATTCCCCGCATGCCGGGCTTGGGCGAGGTCAGTTGGGCCGAAACCTTTGCCGGGCTGTACCGTGCGGGCTATGATGGCCCGGTGATCATCGAACACGAGGACCGCGACTTTGAGGGTACCGACACAGCGATCAAACGTGGGTTCCTGCTGGCGCGGGATGTTCTGCGCGCCTTCGTGAAATAGCTATGCTGAACAATAACCAGGGAGGAAGACCAATGAAGAAACTGCTCATCACCACCGCCTTCGCCATGGTGGCGCTCACCGGCGCTGCCGAAGCAAAGATGTACAAGATCGGCATTTCCAACACCGTTCAGGGCAATGGCTGGCGCGAGCAAATGGTTTGCGCGATGAAAGCGCAGGCCTTGGCGTCGGGCGAGGTTGAAAGCCTGAACATCGCCCACCGCAACACTGACGCGGCTGGCCAACTGGAAGACATCCGCAATCTGATTCAGGCCGGTGTCGATGCCATCGTCGTCAACCCCGCCAATGCCGACGGCATCAATGCGGCGATCAAAGAGGCGACCGACAAAGGCATCGTCGTCGTCGCCGTCGATCAGGCCGTGACCGAGCCGTCAGCTTACATCCTGTCGAACAATCAGGAACAATACGCCTATCTGGGTGCCAAATGGCTGTTCGAAACCATGGGTGGCAAGGGTGCCGTCGTCTATATGCGCGGCGCTGCCGGGGCAGGGGCCGACAATGACCGCGACAAGGGTTTCAAGCGCGCCATGGCCGAATTCCCCGATGTCACGGTTGCTCAGGAGGTTTTCACCGGCTGGCAGCAGGATCAGGGCAAGCAACAGATCAACGACATCATCGCTTCGGGTGCCAAGTTTGACGGCGTCTGGACCAGCGGCATCGACAACGTGATCGTCGATGCCTTCGTCGAGTCCGGTGCCCCCATGGTTCCGGTCGTCGGCGCTGACAACGCGGGCTTTGTCGGGCAGCTGACGTCGGTCGAGGGTCTGAAAGGTGCTGCCGTCACCAATCCCGGTTCCGTCGGCGGTGCAGGCGTCGCATTGGCGCTGCAAATCCTCAACGGCAAGGCTCCGGCGGAAAAGACCGTTCTGGTCGATCCCGTCGTCTGGGACAATACCTCGGACGCCGGCAAGGCGCTGCTGGCCAGTGCCGCCAACCCCAGCCTCAGCCCGGAATGGCCGGTTTCCGTCTCGATCCCCGGCTGGACGACCTACAGCATGGACCAGGTCATCGCCTGCAAAGGCCCGGGCGAATAATCTAACGGCCCCCGGCGTCAGCCGGGGGCAACCCCAAACATGCTGGCAAGATGACCCAAACCCTGACTCAAGCGCCCATTCTGGACGCCAAAGGCGTTGCAAAACGCTTTGGCGCGGTCACAGCCCTGCATGATGCCTCGCTAACCCTGCACAAGGGCCAGATCGTCGCCCTGATGGGGGCAAATGGCGCGGGCAAATCCACCTTCGTCAAGATCCTGACCGGCGCCTTGCGCCCCGATGCAGGCCAAGTCCGCCTGCAAGGCCGCGACTTTACCGCCACGTCGCCCGCGACCGCCCGCAGGGCTGGCCTTGTTCCGGTCTATCAGGAACCCTCGCTGATCCCCGACCTCGACGTCGCCGACAACCTCCGTCTCGGCAATACCGACCCCGTAAAATTCCGCCACTGGGTCAACGAACTCGGCATCACCGACCTCCGCCTTGACGCCACCATAGGCCGCCTCCCCCTCGCCACCCTCCGCATCCTGGACCTTGCCCGCGCGCTCGCCGCCGAACCTGACGTGTTGCTGCTGGATGAGATGACTGCCGCCCTGCCCACCGACCTTGTCGCCCGTGTGCTGCAAGTCGTGCGCCGCCAAGCCAACGAAGGTCGCTCTGTCATCTACATCTCGCACCGTTTCACCGAAATCGCCGCCATTTGCGACCGCGCCACGGTGCTGCGGGATGGGGCCACCGTAGGTGACCTGCAAATCGAGCCGGGGATCGAGGACCGCATCGTCGACCTGATGCTCGGCGGCCAAATCGCCCCCGCAGCCACCACGACCATCCGCGCCACGACCGGCCCCACCCGCGTGCAAATCCGCAACCTCAAGGCCGGCACCCGCCTCACCGACGTCTCGTTCGACCTCAGACAAGGTGAAGTCCTCGGCGTCATCGCCCTCGAAGGTCAGGGTCAGGACGAGTTGTTCGACGTCCTCGCAGGCAACCGCCGCGCTGCATCTGGCAGCCTGACCGTCAACGGAACGGAACAAACCTTCACCCACCCCGCCCAAGCCATCGCTGCAGGCCTGACCCTCGTCCCCGGCGACCGCGCCCATGCGCTGCTGATGACCCGTTCCGTCCGCGAAAACATCGCACTGCCGCTGATCGCCCGCTTCCGCAACTGGGGTGCGATCCAAATGCACTCCGAGGCGACCCGCGTCACCGCCGCCATAGACCGCCTGCAGATCGACACCCGCGCCATGGGCGAGGTCCGCCGCCTGTCCGGTGGCAACCAGCAAAAGGTCACCATCGCCCGCTGGATCGCCAAGGGCGTCGAGACCCTGCTGCTGTTCGACCCGACCCGCGGCATCGACATCCGCACCAAACGCCAGATCTACGCCCTGGTCCGCGACCTCGCCGACCAAGGTGCCGCCGTGCTGTTCTACACCTCCGAACTGGCCGAGATCCGCCTCGCCTGCGACCGCGCTGTCGTGATCTTCAACGGCCGCGTGGTCGACATCATCGACGCCGCAGACGCCGACGAACCCACCCTGATGCGCGCTGCCTACGGCCTCAAGGCCTCCGCATGATCCGCTTTCTGACCCAAAACAGCTGGACCCTCGGCCTTGCCGCGTTGCTGATCCTGCTCCTGATAACCACCAAACTGATCCAACCCGATTTCGGGGTCTCGGGCCTGGACAGCCTCGCCCGCGCCGCCTTGCCCTATGCTCTCGCCACCCTTGGCATGGCCGTCGTGGTGATCGCAGGCGGCATCGACCTGTCACTGGCCGCCATGATGGCCGTCACCTCGGTCACCGCCGCCACCCTGATGCAAGGCACCACCGATGGCGGGGCTGCCCTGGTCGTGCTGGCCGTCCTCGCCCTTGGCGCCACACTTGGCGCCATCAACGGCACCCTGATCGTCACCACCCGTGTCCCCGACATTGTCGTCACCCTCGCCATGCTGTATGTCTGGCAAGGCACCGCCCTGTTGATCCTGAATGCCCCCGGAGGCTCCGCCGCCCCGTGGCTTCGCGCCCTTATCGTCGGCGGCGTAACACTGCCGTACATCCCCCCCGCCCTGACTGAGTGGCTGCCAAAGGGCGTCGTCTTCCTACTGCTGACGCTCGCCATAATCTGGCTCCCGATCCGCCGCAGCAAACTGGGTCTGATGTTCTACGCCATAGGCTCCGACCCCCTGGCGGCCTTCCGCTCCGGCATCGCCGTCGGCCCAACCAAGATTGCCGCCTACGCCACCGCCGGGCTGTTCGCCGCGCTGGGAGGCCTCGCCGTCACCATGTCCACCGGCATCGGCGAGCCGATCCCCGGCCCGTACCTGTTGACCTCCGTCGCCGCTGTCGTCCTTGGCGGCGTCACCTTGGGCGGCGGGCGCGGAGGCCTCATTGGCCCCATCCTCGCCGTCTTCATCCTGCGCCTCGTCCGGATGGACCTGACCCTGTTGAACGTCGACCCCAACATCACCACCATCATCGAAGGTGCTATCATGGTCGTCGTCGTCATGTTCGGCGCCGTCCTCGCCACCCGAGGCAGATCATGACCGCAGCCCTGCGCCTCATGGCCCAAAATCCCCTGATCCCCCTGATCCTCCTGCTGTTCTTGCTGATCGGTGCGCTGGAACTCCTCCAGCCGGGCATCGTAAACCCGCGCTGGATTTCTAATACGCTGAAATTTGCCATCCCGCTCGCCATGCTGGCCGCGTGCCAGACCCTGACCATGCTGACCGGCGGCATCGACCTGTCGGCGGGCACCGTGGCCACCATCACCGCCTTCGTCACCGCCACCCTGACCCCCTTGATCGGCGTCCCCCTGGCCCTGACCATCGGCCTCAGCTGCGCCCTGACCGCAGGCCTGATCAACGGCTTTGGCATCGCCGTGGCGCGCGTCCACCCGCTGATCATGACCCTCGGCACCGCCCTGATCGCCAATGGCTGCCTGCTGGTCTACCAACGCTACGTCATCGCCAGCGGCACCAAGATCCCCGATTTCCTGGTCTGGCTCGGCACCGGCCGCACCCTTACCTTGCCCAACGGCCTCGCCTTGTTCCTGCCCTTCGCGGCATTGATCCTGTGGATGCAATACCGCACCGGCTTTGGCCGCCTGCTCTACGCCATAGGCTCGAACGAGAGCGCCACCCGCTTGTCCGGCGTCCGCCGCGGTCCCGTGCACTTCGCCCTTTACGCCCTGTCCGGGCTGATCGCGGGCATCACCGGCCTGCTCTACCTCGGCCTCGTCAAGACCCCCTCCCTCTCGCTGGCCCTGCCATTGGACCTGCCCTCGGTCGCGGCAGCCGTCATCGGCGGGACCTCGATCTTTGGCGGGCGCGGGGGATACGCTGGCACCATCGTCGGCGCCCTGATCCTGACCGTCCTCGCCACCATGCTGACCCTGCTGCAAATGCCCGAAGGGGCGCGGCGCATCCTGTTCGGCCTGATCATCCTGACCGTCACCGCCCTCTACATCCGCCTCACCGAGAAAGGCTAATCCATGCGCATCACCGGAATATCTTTTGACCACATGCACATGGGAGACCTTCTGCGCCAGGTGCAGGACCACCCCAACGCGGAAATCGCTGGCATCTTCGACCCCAACCCCGCCCGCATGGCACAAGCGATCCAGACCTTCAACATCCCGCCCGACCGCGTCTTCACCGACTTCGACACCTGCATGGCTGCCACCAAACCCGACCTGACCATCCTGTGCGCTGCCACCGCTGACCATGCGACTTACACCGAACGCCTCGCCCCGTACGGCACCCACCTTTTCGTCGAAAAACCCTTCGCCGTCTCTGCCGCCGACGCCCGCCGCATGATTGCCGCCATGGCGCCCACCGGCAAACTGATGGCCATCAACTGGCCCCTCGCCTGGGTCCCGTCTCACGTCACCGCCAAGCGCCTGATCGACGAAGGCCTTATCGGCGCCCTCAAAGAGGTCCACTTCTACGACGGCAACCGCGGCCCCCTTTATCATCTGGCCGACAAGACCGAGGTGACGGAGGCCGAGGTTCAGGCGCAAAAACCCACCTCCTGGTGGTACAAGCGCGCCTCAGGCGGCGGCAGCCTGCTCGACTATCTCGGGTATGGCGCGACCCTTGGCACCTGGTACATGAACGGCCGCGCGCCCTTGGAAATCACCTGCACCACCGACCAAACCCCGGGGCTGGAGGTTGACGAACACTGCATCACCGTCCTGCGCTACGACACCGGCCTTTCCAGGATGGAGACCCGCTGGGGCACTTTCACCGACCCCTGGACGACCCAACCCCTGCCGCATTGCGGCTTTGTGTTCGTCGGCAGCGATGGCACCATCGAAAGTCGCGATTATTCCCCTCACGTCACCGCCCAGACCCGCGCCAACCCGGCCCCCCACCAAATCCCGGCCGATGAACTGCCGCATGGTCGCCGCAACGCCGTGGAATACGTCCTCGATTGCATCGCCAAAGGTACGCCCCTCACCGGCCCTCTCGACCCCGCGCTATCCCTGACCGCCCAGCGCATCGTCGACACCGCCGCCCGTTCCGCCCGCGAAAAGCGCACCCTCCCCTTGGCCGAGTAACCCCCCCCTGCGAGTCATTATCGGCCTTGGCCAAAAGCGCCGCTTCCACGGTCTGACCCGTCACCCGCCTCGTCAACTGTTCTGCCCCGTCCTTGCCGCCTCAATTGCAACCCTCCCCGCAATCCACCACCTTGACCGAGTCTCTGAAAACCA
>JBBQGU010000045.1:0-16578 GCA_038323315.1 Rhodobacterales bacterium
CGTTTTGGCAAAATGTCGTCATCGGTGTGCTTTTGATTGCGGCTGTCGGGCTGGATCAAGCACAACGCAGTCGTAACAGCGGAAGATAGGTCAAGGAGACCCGAATGGCACGTCAGGCGCTTCCCCTTGCAAGGCCAATTCCCGGTGTCTCCATCGACCGGCGCATGTCGGTGGCTGTGCAAGTCTTTGACCTGATCCGCCGCGATATCCTTGACGCAACGCTGCCACCCGGCTTGCCCTTGTCGGAACACGCGCTGTCGCAACGCTTTGGGCTCAGCCGCACCCCGATCCGCGAGGCGCTGCTGCGGCTGGCCGAAGAGGGGCTTGTTCAGATCGTGCCGCAGGTCGGCACGTTTGTCACCCGGATCAGCCTTGCCAAGGTTTATGAGGCGCAGTTCATCCGCGAGGCGCTGGAATGTGCCGCTGTCCGGACCGCCGCGCGGTCGCGTCGTCTGGACATCGACCTGCTGCAAGCCATCATGTCGGATCAGAAAGTTGCAGCGGCCAACGGGAAGGCCGATGATTTTTATGTGGCGGATGAGGCTTTGCATGCGGCCATTGCTGACGCTTCGGGCTGTCCCAGGCTTTGGATCGTCGCCTTGAATGAAAAGCTGCAGCTCGACCGTGTCAGGATGCTGGACATGTCGCTGCGTCCGGCATTGGGCGAGTTGGTTTTGCAGCATTCGGCCATCGTGGACGCGCTTTCGGCGGGTGACGCGGGCGCAGCCGAGGCGGCGATGCGCAGACATCTTCATAATGTCTTTGCGCGTCTTGCGCCTCTCATCGACCGTTTTGGCGTCTATTTCGACGATTTGGACACACCCAAGCCGGAGTCATCCGAATGAACACACCTTGGATCATGTCATGGGACCATGGCGCGGCCGAGATTCATCCGCTTGGCGGCATGCTGGGCCCGGTCTTGTTTACATTGCCGGATGGGCGGTGCGTGCAGCCCTTCTTTGTGGCACCCTGGATCGGTGACGCCAGCGTCCCGTCGCTGCCGCCGCTGTTGCAGGGTTTGCGGGGCGAATTTCCCTGCGTGCCCTTTGGAGCCGAGCGTGACACGCCCATCCCAGGGTGGCAGGGCAGGGCGGCGGCCATCGGTGATGGTGCTGCACATGGCCATAGTGCCAATCACGATTGGCAACTGCTCGACCGCGGTCCGGACTGGATCGAGATTGGCATCGACTATCCCGCTGGTCATCCCGTGCGCCGCTTGCGACGCAGGGTTTCCGGCCGTAAAGGCGCTGCTGCGCTTGATCTGATGCTGGAGGTCGAGGCCGACCGCGACATCGACCTCGGCATCGCTTTGCATCCGACGTTCCGTCTGCCCGAAACGGCCGGTGCCACAGAGATCGAGGTGGCCGGGCTGATAAAGGGAATGGTGTTTCCTGCACCACTTGATTCCACAGGTCGCGCGGCACCCGGTGCGGCCTTTGCGCGGCTTGATCAAGTGCCGGGTGTCGACGGCGCTGTCATCGATTTCTCGCGACTGCCATTTGCTGCGCCGAACGAGGATTTGTTGCAGGTGCAGGCTACGGGCGGGGCGGTACGGGTGGTGAACCGGCAGGAAGCCTGGGCCGCGCATGTCGAGTATGACCCAGTGCAATTCCCCTCGGTGATCTTGTGGGTCTCTAACCGGGGTTGGACCGGATTTCCCTGGTCGGGACGCACCCGCGCGCTGGGCATCGAACCGGCCCGCGCGGCGTTCGACCTGGGGCAGACGGTTTCGGCGGACCCGGACAATCCGCTGGTCCGCACTGGCGTCCCCACCTTTTTCCATTTGAAAGCGGGCGAGGTGCTGCGCACCAAGTACGTCATTTCCGTCGAGGGACTGTCATGAAGATCGCAGAATGGTGCGAAAGCGTGCAGGGTAAGATGGCGGATGGTGGAGACGCCAGATGGTGAAGATCACTGATGTGAAGGTGCATCTGCTGCCGGTCGATTTCCGCACCTGGGTTCTGGTCAAGGTCGAAACCGATGAACCCGGCCTGTTCGGCTGGGGTGAGGCGACGCTGGAATGGAAGGCGCGTTCGGTGTCCGCCGCCATCGACGAGTTGCGCGGGTTGTGCATCGGCGAGGACCCCGAAGCGCCGCGAAGGTTGCTGCGCAAGTTGACCAAGCGTCACTTCTGGCGGCCCGGCGTCATCGGAATGTCGGCCATCAGCGGCATCGAGATGGCCTGTTGGGACATCACCGGCAAGCAGCTTGGCCGTCCCGTGGCCGACCTGTTCGGTGGCCGCCTGCGGGACCGTATTCCGGTTTACACCCATCTGGGCTATGGGGCCTCCGCCGATGTCTATGACCGGTCGATGCAAGGGGCGATGGCCGAGAATATCGCGGCTATCGCGGCAAAGGGCTATCACGCCGTCAAGGTCGTGAACGTGCCTTTTCACAGCGCTTATGTCTTTGCCGAACGGCGCCACGCCTATTTCGACCTGCTGGACGCGATCCTGGATCAGGCGCGCGGAAAGATTGACGTGGCCTTGGACGTGCACGGACGCTGTGGATCAATGGCCTCTGCCGAGGCGCTGCTTGGCCATCTGGACGGGCGCGACGTGTTTTTTGTCGAGGAGGTGTTTCAGCCCGGCCCGGCAGCCGATCTGGCGCATCTGGCCAGGCGCTTCAAGGTTCGCCTGGCCACGGGGGAACGGTTGGTCGAACGATCGGATTTTGTCGATCTGGGCCGCGCCAATGCCGTATCGATCTTTCAGCCCGACATCGCCCATTGCGGTGGTATCGCAGCAGCCATGGACATCGCGACGCTGGCCTCGGCGTTCGGCCTGTCTGTCGCACCGCACAACCCGCTGGGCCTGGTCGCCTCGACCGTGGGCCTGCATTTCGGGCTGACCGCGCCTGCGTTCCTGATTCAGGAAGAAATGAGCGCGAACTTTGCTTTCGCCGCCGATTTCATCAAGACCCCGATCCGCTTTCGCGACGGGTTCTGGGAGTTGGAGGCTTGCATTGGCCTCGGCCTCGACATCGACGAAGCCTTTCTGGCGCGCCTTGCGGGCAGGGCCGAACCCCTGATCACGGAAACTGCATGGGACCCCGACGGGTCCATCGCTGACTGGTAGGCTAGGCCCATGAAAATCACCGCAATCAACGCTCATCTGCATTCGGGCACCTATTCGGACCTGATCTTTGTCGAAGTCCGCACCGACGTGCCGGGCCTGACAGGCTGGGGCGAATGTACCCTGCCGGGCAAGCCCTATGCGGTTGCCGGGGCCGTGCAGGATGCCGCGCGGCTGATCCTGGGGCGCGACGCCACAAACATTCGCGCGCTTTGGGAAACCGTCTATCGCCACGGCTATTGGCGGGGCGGGGCCATCGAAACTTCGGCGTTGTCGGGCATCGACATCGCGCTTTGGGACATTGCCGGCAAAGCTGCCGGTGTGCCGGTGCACCAGTTGCTGGGCGGTGCGCTGCGTCAGTCGATCCGAACCTACGCCAATATCGGCCTTTCGACCGACCCCGCAGAGCTTGCCCGCAGGGCCAAGGAAGCCGTCGCAGCAGGCTTCCAGATCGTCAAGTTCTATCCCTTGCCGCCGATGATCGCGCATCCGCCCGTGCATTTGACAGCGCAGGTTCATGATTGCTGTGCGGCGGTGCGCGCGGCCATCGGCCCCGACCGTGACTTTGCCATCGACCTGCATGGCCGACCTTTACCGCTTGCCGTGATCGCCATCGAACGGGCGGTGCGTGATCTGAGGCCGCTGTGGATCGAGGAACCTGTGCCCGTCGAAGACGAAGCCGCTTTGATTCAGGTACGGCGTAAGTTCACGACACCCATCGCCCTTGGCGAAAGGCTGTTCAGCCGATGGCAGTTTCGCCGCGTCCTGGAAGCGCAGCTTTGCGACATCATCCAGCCCGACGTCGGCAACGCGGGCGGCATATCCGAGTTGCGCGTCCTTGCCGACATGGCCGAGGCGCATTCGGTGGTGTTCAGCCCCCACAGCCCGAACGCCATTCTGCACACCGCCGCATCACTGCAGGTCGCGGCCATTGCCCAGACCTTTGGCACGCTGGAATTCCGGCCAAGCCCGGACACTGGATCGGGCGTGTTCACCACTCCCGACAGTCTGACAGGCGGCCCCGGTGGCTTTGCCCTGCCGACAGCACCGGGATTGGGGATTGGCGTCGAACCAGATCGCTGCCAGTTTGATCCAGCACGCATCCCGATTCTGGCCGAGTTTGCGCCGGACGGCACCCCACTGGACTGGTAAGAACACCACATGACCCGAACGCATCAACGCCACGCCATCACCATGGGCAAAGCCGCCGGGATCGCGCTTGCCACGGCCCGTCCGGTCCCGCAGGTCAATATGCGGCTGCGATGAACGCTTGGGCGATATCCGATGACGCCAGTTTCGCGGATGTTCCGGTCTTCGACCTGATCGGCGGCACGGCAATGTATCAAGGAGGTGCGCATGAAAGTCCGGTGTCTGTATGAAGGCCAATTCAAGCTGGCCGAAGGGCCGGTGTGGTGCGCACGCAGCCAATCCCTGTGGTGGGTGAATATGGTCGATCCGGCAGCCGTCTATCGGTTGCCTTGGGGCGACGCACAGCCGCAAGTCTTTCCGGCACCTCGCCCGGTGACCGGCATTGCGTTGACCGAGGACGGTTTCCTTCTTGCCGGATCGTTGGGTGGGTTGTTGCGGCTTGACCCGACGACCGGTTCCTGGGCACTGGTTCTGCGGATTGAGGGGGACCGGCCCGGCAACCGCTGCAACGAAATCGGCGTCGATCCGCAAGGCAACCTGTGGGTCGGGACGATGTCGGACAATCTGTCGGGGGCGGCGGTTGTGCCTGACGCGGGTGCCATCTTTCGCATCACCCCTGACGGTGCCCAGCAGAAGGTACTTGGCAGCATCGGCATTCCCAATACCCTGGTCTGGGATGCTCGGGGCCAACTTTTGACGGCAGACAGCCTGACGGGCGTGGTGCGACGAGTCCGCCTGAATGGGTCAGCCATGCCCACGGATATCGCGATCCTGCACGGGCCAATTGACCTTGGGGTTCCGGATGGCTCTGCGCTGGCCATCGACGGGACACTGTGGAATGCCCGTTGGTCGGGTGGGTGCTTGATCGGCATTGCCCCGGACGGCACCCAAGTCGGGCGAGTTGATATTCCCGGTGGCAACATCACCTCCGCCTGCTTTGCCGGGCCCGATCTGAGCGATCTTGTCGTGACCACCTCTCGCTGGGGATTTTCGGCCGAAGACCTGTCCCGCATTCCGAAAGCGGGCAGTGTGTTTGCCGTCCAAGGGGTTGGACGCGGCACGCCCCAGATGCGGTTCGCGGCCAATGTTGGTCAATGGGCGGCGCTTGGGGACTTGTGACTCCTTCGCCTGCGCGCGGGTCAAGCCAGATCAGACGAGGCCCAGAGTGCGTTGCAGGGCATTGTTCAGATGCCGGACCATGGCGGCTTCGGCACGGTCGGGGTCACGATCCTTGCACGCTCTCAGCACGTCGAGATGTTCGTTGATCGAGATTTCTGCGGTCCGGCCCGTCACGGGGGTGGTCATCTTCACGATCTTTGACAGAAGCTGCAGCCGACCGTAGGCTGAATCGACGATGGTATTGGCAAGCGCAGCGCAGATCGGAAGGTGAAACCGGTTCTCCACTTCGACCAGATCGTCGATGAAATCGTGGTCAACAGCCAGCTTGGCGACATTGCCCAGCATTTGCTCATGCAGCGCAATCACGTCGTCCAACGCCCTGAGACTGACCGTGCGCGTGAACTGGCGCACGGCGAAACGCTCGATGATGGTGCGGAACTGAAAGGTGCTGCGCGCAAGCTCGGTCGAAGGCCGGACCACCTCGATCCCCGAGCGTGGGTGGATGAACAAGATACCATCCGCCTCGAGCAGCTTTAACGCGTCACGCACCGGGCCCACGCCCAGTCCCGTCACCTTGACCAGTTCGGCCTGCGAAATGAACGACCCAAACTCGACCTGCCGCGAGAAAAGCGCTTCGAGGATGCGCTCGTAGGCAATGTCGCCCAAGCGATGTGATGGTGGGGCCGTGGTGCTGGAATTGTCCATGGGCAACCATAGTAATTCACTTGATGCGCTGCAAGATATGTGCGAAACCATTAACTGATAAATCAGATGATAGCGGTAAGTAATCAAATGTCCAAGGGGCGGCTACAAAGTTTTTGCCTGACCCGGTTCCAGTTTCGGCGCGACCGGATCATTGGCGACAGTCAGGTCCGTATCGACGACCTGAATTGTCTGGCGCTGGAGTTGATCGATGATGCCGGTCTGGTCGGCCTCGGCTTTGCCGGCGGGCTGTTCGAGCCTTTCGCCGATCTTGCGGCCTGCGAAGCGGTCTTTACCACGCGGGTTTGGCCGATGCTGCAGGGGCACTCTCCCGCCGCCCTTATTCACCGCGTTGAACGGCCGCGCGGCGGCAACCAGCGTGACCTTTTGCACGGATTTTCCGAGGCATTGCAGGTTGCGCTGTGGGATCTTGCGGCGCGGCAGGCCGATCTGCCGCTGGCCGGTTATCTGGGGGGGCAACGGACCAAGGTGCGGGCCTATGCCAGCGGGCTGGACTTTCATCTGGACGACACGGCCTATGTCGCATTCTTCGAACGGGCGGCGGCGGCAGGCTTTACAGCGTTCAAGATCAAGGTCGGCCACGCCGATTTCGCCCGCGACCTGCACCGGATCGACCTGTTGCGCAACACGGTCGGGCGGGACGCTTTGGTGATGATCGACGCGAATGAAGCCTGGTCTGCCAAGGAAGCCGTTGTAAAATTACAGAAAATCCGCGATCTGGGTCATCCGTTGTTGTGGGTCGAGGACCCGATCCTGCGGAACGATTTCGACGGTTTGCGGATGTTGCGTGCCGCCGTTCCGTGGACGCAGATCAACTCGGGCGAATATCTTGATGTGACGGGGCGCAGGCAGCTTTTGCAGGCTGGCGGCACGGATATCCTGAACGTGCATGGCCGGATTTCCGAGGTCATGCAACTGGGCTGGCTGGCGGCCGACATGGGAATTCCGCTGTCCTTGGGCAACACGTTCCTTGAAATCGGGGTGCATACGGCCTGCGCTTTGCCCGAGGTGGTCTGGATGGAATATTCCTTCCAGAATTACGACCACCTTGTCGAGGAGCCGATCCTGATCCGCAACGGTTTTGCCCATGTGCCGGACCGTCCGGGGCATGGTCTGAACCTGAGTGCTGCAGCACGCAATGATTGGGCGACACCAACGCGGCTGACACCAAAGGAGTTGCGGACCGGACCCGATTGCGCGGTATTGGCGCGGCTGGATGCATGTCTCGGCAAATCTGATAAATCACAAAGCGGGGCCTGATACAGATGGAAATTGTGGGTTTCACAGTTTGGCTGGTCGAGGCTGACCCCGGCCCACGGTTCATCTGGCGCGATGGCCTGCCGGGGTCGCATGGCGACATTCCGGCAGGGACAAGGCCGCGCAAGGCGGTGCTGCGGATGGAAACCGATACCGGCGTCATGGCCTCGCTGGAGGTCGAACGCGGCGACACCGTGCTGGATCTTGTCGCGCGGCGGTACCACACATTTCTTGGCGAAAACCCCCTGATGAGCGAGCGCATATGGGCCCTGATGTGGGAGATCGACCGCATCGAAGAGGTTCATATCCGGGCGTTGGGTCTGTTGGACATTCTGTGCTGGGATATCAAATCTCAAGTCGCCGGGATGCCGATCCATCAATTGCTGGGCGGCAATGCCACCAAGGTGCCGGCCTATGCCTCGACCGTAACCTGGCCGACGCTGGATGACTATGAACGCCACATCAAACTGTGCCGCGATCAGGGCTTTACCGCGTTCAAGCTGCATGCCTGGGGTGATGTGAAGCGCGATATCGAACTGTCGCGGGCGCTCAGGCGCTGGGTTGGACCGGACGCCGATCTGATGTTCGATGGCTCTGCCGGGTGGGACTATGTCGATGCCCTGAAGGTCGGGCTGGCCCTGCAGGACGAGGGGTTTTTGTGGTACGAAGAACCGATGCGGGAGTTTCACCTCGGGTCTTATGCCAAGCTGTGCGACAAGCTGACGATGCCGGTTCTGGCCGCCGAAACCTCGGACGGCGTGCATTGGAACATGGCAAGCTGGATCGAGGCTGGGGCGCTGGATATGACTCGCGTCTCGTCGCATTACAAAGGCGGTTTTACGGGGGCGATGAAGATTGCCCATCTGTCCGAAAGCTTTGGGATGCGGGCGCAGGTGCATGGCATGGGGTTTGAGAATGCCCAGATCTGTGCGGCTATCCTGAACAACGACTATTACGAACAGCTGGTCATCAATGAGGACCAGATCCGGGGCCTGTCCGGCCTGGGTGCGCTGGCCATCACGGACGGCCATCTGCACGTCAGTCAGTTGCCGGGTCTCGGCTATGCGCATGACTGGGCCGAACTGGACCGGACCGCATTGCGCAAGATCACCGTCACCGAAAAGAACATTTAGGGAGCGGCGGCGTGGCCGAAGTCGAACTGCGAGACGTCAGAAAATCCTTTGGCGCGGTCGGCGTCATTGAAGGCGTCAATCTGACCATTGGCAACGGCGAATTCGTGGTTTTTGTCGGCCCGTCAGGCTCGGGCAAATCCACCTTGCTGCGGATGATCGCCGGGCTGGAAACCGCGAGCGGCGGGCATATCCTGATCGGCGGCAAGGACGTGACCTATGCCGAACCCGCCGAGCGCGGCATCGCCATGGTGTTCCAGTCCTATGCGCTTTACCCGCATATGAACGTCTACGACAACATCGCGTTCAACCTGCGCCTGTCAAAGATGTCGCGGTCCGAGATTGACACGCGCGTCAGGGAAGCAGCCCGCATCCTGCGACTGGACCCATTGTTGCAACGCGCGCCCGCGCAGCTGTCGGGCGGACAGCGCCAGCGTGTCGCCATTGGCCGCGCCATAGTGCGTCATCCCAAAGTGTTCCTGTTCGACGAACCCCTGAGCAATCTGGACGCGGGCCTGCGGGTCCAGATGAGATTGGAAATCGAACGGCTGCACCGCGAGTTGGGCACGACGATGATCTATGTCACTCATGATCAGGTCGAGGCGATGACGCTGGCCGACCGGATCGTGGCGCTGGACGGTGGCAAGGTGCAGCAGGTCGGCGCGCCGCTGGCACTTTACGCCAAGCCGGGCAACCGCTTTGTCGCAGGCTTCATCGGGTCGCCCATGATGAATTTCATTGTCGCCGACGTTGTTGCGGTCGGACCTGACCGCGCCACGGTCAGCCTGGACATCGCGGGCCAGCCGGTCATCGACCTGAACCTGACAGGGGTCGAGGTCGGGCAGCCTTTGACGCTGGGTCTGCGGCCTGAATCCATCGTGGTCGGCCCATCGGGAACCACCGGTTTGCCCGCGACGGTCGAAACGGTCGAGCGGCTGGGCAACATCACCTTTGCCTATATGAACATCGGGGCACCCGACCTGTTGACGGTCCAGATCATGGGCGATCAGCAGGTTTCGAACGGTCAACGCGTAGACCTGACTCTCAGCCCCGCCACCCTTCACGTTTTCGATACCGACGGAATCGCGCTGCGCTGACGAGGCAGCAGGGCCGATATAATGACCAACCCAGAGGAGGAAAATACAATGAAAACATACAGAAGCCGGACCGGAAAACGTGTGCTTGCCGCTGCTGCGATGCTGAGCAGCTTTGCGGCGGCGGCGCTGGCGGCTGACCCGGTCACATTGACCGTCTGGTCGGATACCGCGCGCCTGTCGCTGTTTGCCGCCTATGATGACCAGCACGAGAATATCACGCTGAACGTGGTCACCGTCGATCCGAAGGACCTGCTGGCAAAGATACAACTCGGCTTGCAAAGCGGTGCCGAAGTGCCCGACGTCATATTCATGTCCGACATCGGCTATACGTCCCAACTTGCGACGCGGGGATCGAATTACCTGATGGATCTGACCGGCAAGGTGCCCGATGCCAAGCTGGCCGAGTTTTATCCGAACGCGAATTCGCCCTGCTATTTGAATGGCAAGCTGCTGTGTCTGCGCAACGATCTGGCCCATATGATCGTCTGGTATGACGAACCGCTGATGAAGGAACTGGGGCAGACCGTTCCGAAAACCTGGGAAGAATTTGCCGCCCTTGGTGCAGCTTTGGGCCCGAAAGGCTATGCCTTGGGCAGCGCGGTCGAGCCCTATCCCCTGATCAGCTATCTCGTCTCCAGCGGCTGCGAATTGGCCATCCCGGTCGAGGGTGCGACGGACACGCTGAAGATCAATGCAACCTCGGACGCCTGCGTCAAGGCCGCGACAATGGTGGACACGATGGTCGCCAACGGATCGCTGACCAAAACCGGCCCATTTGATCCGCCCTTTGTCGCCTTGGCGAAATCGGGCAAGGTGCCGCTGATCATCGGCCCGACATGGTTTGGTGAATATGTGATCAAACCGACTTACGAGTTCAAGCCGGGCACGCTGGCCGCATCCGTGCCGCTGGTCTGGGACGGTCAGGCTCAGCCGGTCACGTGGAGCTGGGGAGGTGGCACTTATGGCGGCTATAACAAGACGGCGCATCCCGATGAAGTGCTGGACCTGATTGTCTGGGCCGCCACAGATGTAAGCGTTCAGACCAATGCGGTGACGATGCCGGCCCATGCGCCCGCGGCCCTTGCCTGGGGTGCCAAGTTGAAAGCGGATGCTTATTACGCAAATGCCGAGGTCTTTGATGTCGAGGTTGCCTCTGCCGCGTTCAGCCATCCGGGCTATGTCAGCCTGAGGATCGACCTGTCCGCCGCTATTGCCAAAACGCTGAGCGCGGCAATTTCGGGCGGTGGCAAGGCTGTCGATGCACTGCCCGCCTTGCAAACGGAACTGACCAATCTGGCCCAGTTGAACAAGTATCAGGTTCAGTGACCAAACGATCGGACCGGGCCCATCCAAGCCCGGTCCGACACACCAAAGGAGCTGCCGATGCCTCAGCCAGCCAGCCCTGATGACCGGCTTCGCACCAAAAGCGAGCGTCAGATCAAACGGCGAGAGACCGGGGCCGCCTATCTGTTTTTGGCGCCCTACCTGGCCTTGCTGTGCATGTTCGGGGTGTTTCCGGTTTTCTATGCCTTCGGACTAAGCTTCTTTGACACGATCGAGGGGGTGTTCTGGGGGGTGACGAATTACACCACCGTCCTTGGCGATTTTCGCCTGCCTCGATCCGCCGGCAATGTCCTGCTGTTTACCGCCCAGTGGGTGACGATGACCATTATCGGCGTCAGCGTGCTGTCCTTGATGCTGGATGCCATTCCCAGACGCCTCGCCACGACGCTGCGGACGATCTTTTTCCTGCCCGGCGCGGTGATCTCCTCGGCCCTGGTCGTGCTGTGGCTGTTCGTCCTTGACCCGACGGTCAGCCCCTTTCGCCCGATCTTGCATCTTGCGGGCTGGGACACGCTGCAATCTCTGGTGGTCGGCCTTGGCTATGCGACGGTGTTTGCCATCATGTCCTATTTCGCCACATCCGGAGGCTGGATCGTCGTGATCGGTGGCGCACTGTCCAGCCTGCCGACCGAAGTGATCGAGGCTGCACGGGTGGACGGTGCCAAACCATACCAGATCGCCTTGCGCATCAAGCTGCCGATGATCTGGCGGTCCATCGTGTTGATGGGCATCCTGTCCTTTGCCGCCGGAATTCAGATATTTGTCGAGCCGCAACTGTTTTCATTGGCCGGGGCGCAGTTTGCGCAACCCGATTGGTCGCTGAACCAGCTGGCGTTTTCCTATGCGTTCCAGATGGGCGATTTCGGGGCCTCGGCGGCGCTGAGCACGATGTTGGTCATGGTGTCGGTGACCATCGCCCTGGTGATCATCTTTGTCACAAAATTCTACAAGATGGATTGAAGGATACGCCATGGAGCCGAGTCTGCTGCGCCGTCAATTCTCGTTAAGCCGGTTCTTCGTGCTGGCCTGCCTCGGCTTTGCCGTTTGTTTTTATGGCATTCCGCTGCTGTGGTTGTTCCTCGCCAGCACGCACAATCAGACCACGCTGATCAGCGATCCGCCGCTGTCGATAGGGTCTTGGCAGGATTTTCGGCAGACCTGGGTGAACCTGACCACCTTCAACGATTTTGAGATGGTCACATGGGCGCTGAATTCCCTGATCTACACGGTCGGTGGCGTTCTGCTGGCGATCGCGACCGCGATTCCCGGCGGATATGCGCTGGCCTTGGTCGAGTTTCCGGGGCGCAAGCTGATCCTTGTCCTGACCCTGATCGCGATGATCACTCCCAGCACAGCGGTGGTGCTGCCAATCTTTTTACAGATGCATTTTCTGGGGCTGACCAATACCTATACGGGCTTTATCCTTGCCTCGGGGTTCTTTCCGTTCGGCGTCTATCTGGCTTATATCTACTTTTCGACATCGCTGCCCAAAGGGGTGATGGACAGCGCTCGGGTGGATGGCTGCACAAGGCTGCAACTGTTCACCAAGATCGCGCTGCCCTTGGCCAAGCCTGTCGTTGCGCTGGTGGCGTTCTTCAGCTTTCTTGGGATATGGAGCAACTATTTCCTCGCCTTCGTGCTGCTGTCGAACGACAGCCTTTACAATCTGCCGGTCGGGCTTTCGACGCTGGTCAGCGGTTCCGGCGCGCTGAGCAACCTGCCCACCGAAGGCATCCCGATCAAGAAGCCCGAAGTGATCCTTGCCGCCATCCTGGTGGCTTTGCCGGTCATGATCATCTTCATCTTCGCCCAAGGACGGGTCCGATCCGGCCTGCTGACCGGGGCAGAAAAGGGCTGACGCCATCCGGTGGTCGCCGGTTCGGCGTTGCCTGTCGCAGCAAGGCTTCAGATTGTGATGCCGCCGTCGATGTTAACGATCTGTCCCGTCATGAAGGCCCCATCATCCGACGCAAGAAAGGCGCAAATTCCGGCAATCTCTTCGGGTTTCCCAAAGCGCCCCGCTGGTTGACGGTCGATGAAAAAGCGATACGCCTTGTCGTGGCTGCCCAAAGTCACCGCCAGATCATCGATCCGCTGGCGCAGGCTGGGGCTGTCGACGGTTCCGGGGCAAACCGAGTTGCAACGGATGCCAAAGCTCAGATAGTCTGCTGCGACGGCCTTGGTCAATCCGATCACCCCGGCCTTCGCCGCCCCGTAAGCTGCCCGTCGTGGAAAGCCCTTGGTCGAGCCCGCGACAGAGCCGATGGTGGTGATGCTGCCGCCATGCGTCTTCATCTTGGGAATGGCCGCACGCAGGACGTTATAGGCGCTGTCCAACGTGATCGTGCAGGATCGCCGCCAGTCTTCGGGCGAACAGTCCTCGATCGTGCCCTGATGCACATAACCCACGGCATGCAGCAGCACATCAACCCGATCAAACGCGCTGAAATAAGCGGTTACAGCCGCATGGTCGGTGGCATCCAGCGCCATGGTCGTGGCCCCCGTCAGGTCTGCAAGCAACCCGACATTCAGGTCCGAGGCAAAGACCGTGGCACCTTCGGCCACGAACCGTTCGGCAATGGCCCGTCCGATGCCCTGACCCGCCGCCGTGACGATGGCAGTCTTTCCGGCAAGTCGGTGTGTCATGTTCATGGTAGTCTCCCTGTTGCGGCCGGGTTGTCCGGCAAGCGCTGAACCTTATCTGACCGTTGCGGCGTTTTGTCTGCCCCACCAGGTTGCGGCCAACGGCGCCCCGGCCACAAAGCGTCCATTGCCCAAAACTTCCTGAATCCGCAGGCATTCGTTCCATTTCGCCATCCGTTCCGACCGGGTGAACGAGCCGACCTTCAACTGGCCACAGCCCAGTCCCGTCGCCAGGTGGCTGATCGAGACATCTTCGGTCTCGCCCGACCGCGCCGAAACAATTGCCCCCCATCCCGCATGTTCCGCCGCTGCAAAGGCGGCCAGCGCTTCGCTGACCGTGCCCGCCTGATTGACCTTGATCAGAACTGCATTGCAGGCCCCATTCCGCGCTGCCTGATCGATCAATGCGGCATTGGTCACCAGGTAGTCGTCACCGATGATCTGCACGCGGGCCCCAAACCGCCGCGTGAATTCCACCATGCCTGTCACGTCATCTTCGGCAACCGGGTCTTCGATCGCGGCAATCGGATAGCGGTCCAGCCAGCCGCCAAGCAGGTCGATCAAGGCCTCCGTCTCCATCTCGCGGTCTTCCAGCGCCAGCCGGTAGCGGCCTTTCTTGCCAAATTCCGACGCGGCAATATCCAGCGATACGACCACCCGGTCACCGGGCGTTTCACCGGCCAGTTCGATGGCGGAGACCAGCGTTTCCAGAGCCTCCTCGTTGCTGGAGAACTGGGGCCACCAACCGCCCTCATCTGCGACGCCGGCCAGTTTGCCCCGGCGCTGCATGATGTCGCCGGCCGCAAAGTAGACGGCGCTGGTCACCTCCATGACCTCGTCAAAGCTGGCGGCACCCGGCACCATGATCATGAAATCCTGTACATCGGTCCTGCGACCGGCATGGGCCCCGCCACCAAAGATCTGAATCTCGGGCAGGGGCAAAGATGGGGTCCGGCCCGTGATTTCCGCGATATGCTGCCAAAGCGGAACCTGTGCATCCGCCGCCGCCGCATGCAGCACGGCCAGCGACACCGCGATGGTGGCATTGCCGCCCAGCGCGGCTTTCAGCGGCGAAGGGTCCAGCGCGAGGATGGCTGCATCCACCCCCGCCTGATCCGCCGCATCCAATCCGGTCAGCGCCGGTGCGATCCGCCCCTGAACCGACCGCAACGCGCCCTGCACGTCCAAGCCCCGCAATGCCGGACCACCATCGCGCAGATCAACCGCCTCACGCGTCCCCCGCGAGGCACCTGCTGGCGCAATGGCCCGACCAAAGGCGCCCGTCTCCAGCGTCACATCCACCTCGACCGTCGGATTGCCCCGCGAATCCCAGACGCGGCGGGCTTTGACGGATGTGATGGCACTCATGTCTCAGGCTCCCTCGAAGTCGTGGTTCAATGCCGCCGTCAGATCGGTCAGCCGGACCTTGGGCGCAGCAATCAGCGGTAGGGTAACCTGGCGGAGTTTGGCACGATGCGCCGCGGATAGGTATTCCACCGGTGATTTGCCATCAACCCTTGCCAGCATCAGCGCAGGCAGCAAGGCGCAGATGCGGGCCTCAAGGTCTGCGGAGTCTTCCCAAGTTACATGGGCGGAATAGGCGGCCCAAAAGTCCAGCACACTGGCCAGAAGTCGGGTGCGGCACTCTGGCAGATGCAAAGCCTTGAGGATCAGATGGTTCAGGCAAAAGGCCAGATCAAAGCTGGCATCGCCCATTGTCGCGCATTCGGCATCCAGGATGACCGGCGCGCCATCCCTGAACAGGATGTTCTTGGGGCTGACATCGCCATGCACCAGCACGCGGTCTGCCGTGTACAGCCGTTCGGTCAAGGCATGCAGCCGGTCTGACAGGTCTGGATGGCGGAACGCTGTAAACAGAAGATAGGGCTCCAGCCGGATCGCATGGAAATCGTCGCGGTTGTGGAAGGGGTTTTGATTGAAATCCGCCGCAGTCGAGGCCGCATGGATCTGACCAAGGACAGACCCCACCAGCGCCGCTTCGCCCCGGTCGGGCAGGGCCGCCAGCAGCGCCGCTTTCCACAGATAGACCTGATCCCCGTCCAGATACTGCATGGCAAAGCCGCCCTCGCGGTCCGATCTGCCATACAAAACCGGCACCGATGCCGGAACGACGTGAGACGCGGCAAGCAACCAGTTATATTCCGCCTTGTTGCGGCGCACAGGCACAAGCCAGACTTCGGCCACCTTCAACTGAGCCAGCGCAAACTTGATGCACCACCGGCTTGCGCCTGACTGAACCAAAGCGATGTCAGACGCCACCCCGCCAGTCAGCGGTGTCACGACAAGCGCTTGGTCCGGCGCGCACAGGCCCAGTTCGACCAGCAATCGGCGGCAGCGGGCGTCGAACTCGGTCACAATGCGCACCCCTCCACGGTCACATGGTTGCGCATCGAGACGGGTTCGGTGGGCCGGGCGCAGTCGATGGCTGCCCAACCGGCAATAGGCTGGATGGTGCACCGCAGGCTTGACATTGACGACGCGGCTGAATGGCTCAATCTGATCTCCGCTCTGGTCAGGCTGCTTGCGCTGGACACGACAGGGTCCCTTTCCGCGCGTTCACATCACGCCGAAACGCGCAAAGGCGTCGACCGTACTCATCCCGGCCCCGATCGCCAGCCGAACCTTGTTTTCGGTCGCGGCCTTTTCAAGCGCCAGCCGGATCGCCTGGTCCTCGGCTTCGCGCGGGATGACCAGAACGCCGTCGCGGTCGCCAAAGATGATGTCGCCGGGCCTTATGCGGATGCCGCTGATCTCGATGGGCACGTCGTAATCGACGACCTTGCCGCGCTGGCCCTGATCCTGCGCATAGGACCCATGGCCAAAGGTCGGAAAATTCAGCGCCAGAATGCCGGAGGTGTCACGGACATAACCATCCAGCACCGCGCCCGCCGCCTTGAGGTGCAAGGCGCGAGTCGACATCAACTCGCCCCACAGCGCATAGCTGGGCGAGGAACCCGAGGCGACATAGACGCCATGCGGTTTCAGGCTGTCCAGCGCTTCGAACATCAGACCGAACGGTTT
>JBBQGU010000046.1:0-16498 GCA_038323315.1 Rhodobacterales bacterium
ACATAAATATCATCCGGACCCGACAGATAGTTGGCCGAAGGACTGCGCAAGAACCCGAACCCGTCCTGCAACACCTCCAGCACACCGTCGCCACCAATCTCCCACCCCTCCTCGGCATGTTCCTTCAACAACGAGAACATCATCTCGCCCTTCCGCATGCTCGGCGCGTTCTCAATCTCCCATTCCTCGGCCATCGCCAGCAACTCCGCCGGCGTTTTGGCTTTCAGATCAGCCAGATTCAAATGCTCAAGGGTCATACTCGGTCCTTCATCAGCACCGGCACAGCGGCGCATCCTCAACGATGTTCATGAAAAGCGGGATGGTCGGACGACCGCGCTGCTGCGGTCCCTATAACCTAAACCTCAAACTGTCAACCAAATCAGAACTTCACGATCACGGCGGCCACGATCAGCACCAGCAAGACCGTCGGCACCTCATTCATCATCCGGTACTGCCGCCCGGTCACAGTGTTGCCACCCGCCACAAACCCCTTCCGCCGTGCCCCCAACCAGCCCTGAAACCCCGTCATCGCCACAACCGACGCGGCCTTGACCCAAGGCCACGCCTGCCCCCAATCCACCACCCCCGGCGTCATCACCAAACCCAACCCAAACACCCAGGTCGCTATCATCGCAGGCCCCATGATCCCCTTCAACAGCCGCCGTTCCATCACCTGAAACATCGCATCCGTCTTCGACCCGGCCTCCACCTGCTCGACATGATAGACATACAGCCGCGGCAGATAGAACAACCCCGCCATCCAGGCCACAACCGATACCACATGCGCCGTCTTCACCCACAAATACCAATCCGCCAGAAAGTCCATCATGCCGCCCCCCTATCTTCTTATTAAAGATTATATAGAAATAGGATGATGATGAAGTAGGGGCTATGGATAAATGAATAGCCCGACTTGCACCCCAACTTTTCCACAGCAACGTGTCTGTGGACCATTCCCGGACAACCATATAACCCCTTGCTTTCGAACATCTATACTCCAACTCTCCTCATCCCCAGCCTGTGCAAATCCCCGCAATCCCTAGGTCGCCCGATCCCTTCTCCCCCTGTGCATGTCCACCCCCGACAAAAGACATTCCCGCTACCAGAACAGCCTCTCCGTCCTGATCCTGCCTATTCCGGCCAAACCCCCCACGAGAACAAATCAAGCTTCTCCACAGGTTGACCCCATGCCCGAAACGCCCCTCATCCTTGCCTCAGCCTCGCAAATCCGCCTCACCCTGCTCCAGAACGCCGGCATCACCGTCACAGCCCATCCCGCCCGCATCGACGAAGACGCCATTCGCCGCGCGCTTCAGGCCGAGCATGCCAAACCGCGCGACATCGCCGACACCTTGGCCGAGCTGAAGGCCCGCAAACTCGCCCAACGCCACCCCCAGGCCCTCGTCCTCGGCTGCGATCAGGTCCTCGCCCTGAACGATCACGTCTTCGCCAAACCCGGCAGTCTCGACGAGGCTCGCTTGCAACTTGCCCAGCTTCGCAACCAAACCCATCACCTGCACTCCGCCCTGGTCCTGTATCACAACGCTCAGCCGATCTGGCGTCAGATCGATACCGCCAAACTGACCATGCGCGACGTCTCCGACGCCTATCTCGACGCCTACCTGTCCCGCCAGTGGCCCACCGTCGCCACCTCGATCGGCGCTTATCAACTGGAATCTGAAGGTATCCGCCTGTTCAGCAGCATCGAAGGCGACTACTTTACCATTCTCGGCCTGCCGCTCCTGCCGCTGCTCGCATACCTAAACCTCAGGGGGTTTATCGCATCATGACCGATCTGACGCGCATCCCCCTGGCCGGGGTCATCGGCCACCCCATCGCCCACAGCCGATCGCCCATGCTGCACAACTTCTGGCTGAAACGCTACGGCATCAAGGGCCACTATATCCCGATGGACATCGACCAGTCCGACCTGAACCAAGCGCTGGAAATGCTGCCCAAATACGGCTTTGTCGGCCTCAATGTGACGATCCCGCACAAGGAAACCGTCCTGGCCCTCGCCGACATCGTCACCGACCGCGCGTCCCTGATCGGTGCCGCCAACACCCTGATCTTCCGCAAGGATGGCAAGATTCACGCCGACAACACCGATGGTGCAGGTTTCACCGCCAACCTGCGCCAACACGCCCCGCAATGGAACCCCGCCGCCGGTCCCGCCGCAATCTTTGGCGCCGGTGGTGCCGCCCGCGCCGTCATCGCCGCCCTGATCGAACTTGGCACGCCCGAGATTCGCATCGCCAACCGCACCCGTCCCCGCGCCGAGGCGTTGCGCCAGGATTTCGGCGCAAGGCTCCACGTCTACGACTGGCTCCACGCCGGCCACATGCTCGACGGGGCAAGACTGGTCATCAACTCCACGTCCCTCGGCATGACAGGTAAACCCGATCTCCGCCTGCCACTGGACGACCTGCAACCCGGTACGATCGTCACCGACCTCGTCTACACCCCCCTGATGACCCAGTTCCTGATCGAGGCACAGCATCGCGGGGCTTATATCGTCGACGGATTGGGGATGCTCCTGCATCAGGCCGCCCCCGGCTTCGAACGCTGGTTCAACCATCGCCCCGTGGTGGACGACGCCACCCGCGCGGCAGTTCTTGGCTTATGATGGGGTTCGGCCTATGACATTCCTCCTCGGCCTTACCGGCTCCATCGGCATGGGCAAATCCACCACCGCCTCGATGTTCGCCGCCCACGGCCTGCCGGTATGGAGCGCTGACACCGCCGTCCACCACCTCTACGACACGGGCGGAGCCGCCGTCGCCCCCCTCGCCGCCCTGTTCCCCAGCGCGCTGGAGGACGGCACGATTTCCCGCGAGAAACTGCGCTCGATCATCGCCCACGACCCCGCGGCGCTGGCCCGTCTCGAAGCCGTGGTTCACCCCTTGGTCGGTGCAGACCGCGCCGAGTTCATCGCCACCACCCAAGCCGACATCCAGATTCTCGATATCCCGCTGTTGTTTGAAAACGGCACCGATGTTGACTTCGACGCCACCCTCCTCGTCACCGCCCCCGCAGCCCTTCAGCGCCATCGTGTCCTCGAACGCACCGGCATGACCGAGGCGCATCTGGCAACCATCCTCGCCCGCCAAATGCCCGACGCCCAAAAGCGCGCCCGTGCCACGCACATCGTCGAAACCCTCGACCTGCCCAGCACCGCCGCTTATGTCAAAGCCCTGATCGCCCATATCCGAGACCGCAATGCGTGAAATCGCCCTCGACACCGAAACCACCGGCCTTGACCCCAGCACCGGCGACCGCGTGGTCGAAATCGGCGCGGTCGAACTCTACAACCACATGCCCACCGGCAAAACCTTTCACCACTACCTGAACCCCGACCGCCTGATGCCCAAAGACGCGTTCGAGGTTCACGGCCTGTCCGACGATTTCCTGCGCGATAAACCCCGCTTTCGCGACGTGGCCCGCGCCTTCCTCGCCTTCATCGGCGATGCGACGCTCGTCATCCACAACGCACCTTTCGACATGAAATTCCTGAACCACGAACTCAGCGCCGCCGGCCATCCGACCTTGCCCATGACCCGCGCCTTTGACACGGTGATGCTCGCGCGCCAGAAATACCCCGGCTCCCCCGCAAGCCTCGACGCGCTCTGCCGCCGCTTTAATGTCGACAATTCCAAACGCGAAAAGCACGGCGCCCTTCTGGACAGCGAAATCCTGGCCGAAGTTTACCTCGAACTGATCGGCGGCCGCCAACCCGATCTTGTACTGAACGCTGTCACAGCCAGATCCGGCGGCATCGACACAATCTGGCGCCCCCGCCCAAGGCCCACACCCCTCGCATCACGCCTGACCATCGCGGAATCCGCAGCCCATGACGCCTTTATCATCAACCTCGGGCCCAATGCCATCTGGCAAAAGTAGAGCGGGATTTTACCCCACCCCCCTTAATTCGCCACCGCTGCCGGCGCAGCCACCGCCGCCGCCCGACGCGCCATTTCCTGACGATACAGCGCCATGAAATCCACATTGTCGATGTTCAGTGGCGGAAATCCCCCGTCATGCGTCACATCCGAAATGATCCGCCGGATGAACGGAAACAGCATCCGCGGGCACTCGATCAGCAAAAACGGATGCAACTGATCCTCCGGCACGCCTTCGACCAGGAACACCCAGCCATATTCCAGTTCCATCAGGAACAACGTTTCATCCGTCGCCTTGTTTTTAGAGGTGATCTTGAACTTGGCGATGACATCATATTGATTCTCGATCGCCCGCTTGCGCGCGTCCAGATTGACACCGACCTGAATGTCCGGCTGCATCTGACCGCCTTGCAGACCCTTCTGCGCCACCAGATTCTCAAAGCTCATATCGCGCACGAATTGCGCCAGAACCTGCATCCTGACCACCGGAGCCGCCGCCCCGTTTGTGCTTTCATCGGCCATCACTCTCTCCCTTGCAAAAGTTTGGCCGCTTCCTACCACCCGCTCAAGGTCTGGTCCATCCCGATCCAGAAGAGTGGCCCGATCCAGAAGACTGGCCCGATCCAGAAGACTGGCCCGCTCCAGAAGACTGGCCCGAAGGCAGGCGCGGCGCCTCCACCTCAACCGCAACCGCGTCCAGCAC
Source organism: Rhodobacterales bacterium (assembly GCA_038323315.1). Classification (GTDB taxonomy): domain Bacteria; phylum Pseudomonadota; class Alphaproteobacteria; order Rhodobacterales; family Rhodobacteraceae; genus Stagnihabitans. Next base: position 4,603 of record JBBQGU010000046.1, read on the forward strand.
GTCATCCTCAGCGTCAGGCATAACCCTGGCCGCGACCCAACCCACCAACCGACGCCGGACCCCCGGCACCAACAGCACCAGCCCGAACAGATCCGTCAACAACCCCGGCAGCACCAGCAACACCCCGCCCAGCACCAGAAGCCCCGACGCGCCCAGCGCCTCCGGCCGCAGCATCACCACCCCGGCCCGCATCTGCCCGATCGCCGCCATCCCTTGCCGCCGCAACAGCACAACTCCCAATGCGCCTGTGCTCAGCACCAGCGCCAACACTCCAAGCACCCCAATCTGCGCTCCCACCACGACAAATGCCGCAATTTCCGCCATTCCCCACAGCGCCAAGCCGATCAAAACCCGCATCCCCGCCACCTCACGCGTCATTTTGCCCTCACAGGTGGACTAAAGGCCCCCCAACCATTACATAAGATCAAACGATGTTCCAACCAAGGGCTCCACGCCCGTGCCCCGAGGCCCGCATGAACTCTTCCGTGATCCAGATCCTTGTCCTAGCCGGGATCGCCGTATTCCTGATCATCAAACTCCGTTCCGTTCTCGGCACGCGTGAGGGGTTTGAGCCGACCCCCGCCCCAATGGATGACGCCAAACCCCGACCGAAGTTCGAGGTGGTCGAAGGCGGCCCGGACCGCGATATCACCGACAACATCACCGACCCAGCCTCGACTGCCGCCCTGACTGCGATGAAACACGCCGACCCCAGCTTCAACGTCACCGATTTCCTCAAAGGCGCGCGTTCCGCGTACGAGATGATCCTGATGGCGTTTGACAAGGGCGATATCGACCGCATCCGCCCCTTCCTCGGCCCCGACATCGTCGGCACCTTCGCCGATGCGATCACGGACCGCACGACCCAGGGCCTGACCATCAACTCGACCTTCGGCGGTATTCGCGACATGACCCTGACCGAGGCCACGTACAATCCGACCACAAAACTGGCTGGAATCGACGTCCGCTTTAACGCCGAACTCTCGCGGGTGGTCAAGGACGCCAACGGCACCGTGGTCGAGGGCAGCTCCAACACCATCATCCGTCAACGCGACACCTGGACCTTCGCGCGCACCATGGGCACCGCCGACCCGAACTGGCACCTCGCCGCCACGGGCGACTGAGTGCGTGCGCTTCTCGCTCTGCTGTTGACACTGATGACACTCCCCGCCGCCGCCCAGGTCTACGACTTTGAAAGCCTCGACGGCTGGGCGCAGGACGATCACCTCGCCGCCCTCCAAACCTTCCGCCGCACTTGCAATCTCATGACGCGCGCCGATTGGGTCCCCCTGTGCAAACTTGCCCAGGATGTCGACGACACTCCCTCCGCCGCCCGTCAGTTTTTCGAGTTGCTGTTCAAACCGACCCTGATCGGCAATCCCCCAGCCCTGTTCACCGGCTATTACGAACCCGTACTGCAAGGCTCGCCCACCCGCTCCGCCCGCTACGCCTACCCGATCTACCGCCGCCCGCCTGAACTGCGCGACGGCACCGCGTGGCACGACCGCGCGGCGATCGAGGGTGGCATCCTGCGCGGTCGCGGCCTTGAAATCGCATGGCTCGATGACCCGGTCGAAGTGTTTTTTCTGCATATCCAGGGCTCGGGCCGGATCCGCATGACCAACGGCACGACAATCCGCGTCGGCTATGCCGGCCGCAACGGCTATGCCTATCGCTCCATAGGTCAGGAACTGGTTGCTCGCGGGATCTTCACCCGATCCCAGGTTTCCGCCGATACGATCCGGCAATGGGTCCGCAACAACCCTTCCACCGGCATGGCGCTCCTGAATCACAACCCGTCCTATATCTTCTTTCGCAAAATCAGCACTCTGGCCGACGCCGACGGTCCTGTCGGTGCCATGGGCCGCTCCATCACCACGTTGCGCTCGGTGGCCGTTGACCCCGACTTTGTCCCGATGGGCGCCCCGGTCTGGATTGAAAAAGGCGGCGATGACCCCATGCAGCGCCTGATGATTGCCCAAGACACCGGTGGCGCCATCAAGGGCGCCCAACGCGCCGACATCTTCTTTGGCACCGGCACTGATGCGGGCCGTCAGGCCGGCAATATCAAGGATGGCGGTCGCCTGTTGCAACTGCTGCCCATCGACCGCGCCTATGCCATGATGCCGGGCGGCTAAGCCATGTCACGCCGCCGCACTTTACGCCCCGATGAACAGGAACTGTGGCAGGCTGTTGCCCGTACCGCCAATCCGCTGCACCCCAGCCTGCCGCAGCCCCGCCCCGCAGCCTTACACGCCCCGGTTACCATCGCCACCCCGGCAAAACCCCGCCTGCCCACCTTCACCTTGGGCGAAAAGGCCCGGAAAACCGTCATCCACAACCTGGCCCCCAGCCTGTCCGACAGCCTGAGCCAAGCGCCAATCCTGATGGATGCCAAGGCCCATGCCCGCATGACACGCGGCAAACTGATCCCCGAGGCGCGGCTCGATCTGCACGGAATGACCCTGGCCGAGGCGCATCCCGAACTGATCCGCTTCATTCTGAACGGCCATTCCGCCGGATACCGCCTGGTCCTCGTCATCACCGGCAAGGGCAAACAAAAACCGGATCACGGCCCTATCCCCCAACGCATGGGCATCCTGCGGCATCAGGTCCCCATCTGGCTCCGGCAAATCCCCTTGTCCCCTTGCGTCCTGCAAATCAGCGAAAGCCACCTCAAACACGGCGGCGCGGGCGCCTACTACGTCTACCTCCGCCGCCCCCGTTAGGTCCCTTAAAAATTACCTAAAATTTGCCTCCCCATTCACACCGATTCAAATACTCCACGGGGGTGTGGGGGTGTGAAACCCCCACCAACGCCAGCCACAGTCGCTACCACCAAAAGACGAGGGCTCCATTGCCCAACTGCGCCATGTTGAAAATCTCCTCGCCGCCGCGACATGCGCCAAATCCACCCACTCTTCATACCAATGTTTTATCAAAGCGCCCACGCGTGAGCGCCCCCCTACAGCACATATCGCGACAGGTCCGCCGACCTTGCCAAGGCACCCAGATTTGCCTCCACAAACCCCGCATCCACGACCACAACTTCACCCCCCCGATCAGGCGCGGCAAAACTCAATTCCTCAAAAACCCGCTCCATCACCGTATAAAGTCGCCTCGCCCCGATATTTTCAACAGCCCGGTTAACCTCAGCCGCAATTCCCGCCAAGGCCGCTATTCCATCCGCCGTAAAGCTGACCGTGACCTCCTCCGTCGCAAGCAAAGCTGAATATTGCCTGGTCAAGGCATTCTCCGTCTCCGTCAGGATCCTTACAAAATCCCCCTCCGTCAACGGCTGCAACTCGACCCGGATCGGCAATCTGCCCTGCAATTCCGGCAGCAAATCCGAAGGCTTCGCAGTATGAAACGCCCCGCTTGCGATGAACAGAATATGATCCGTCTTGACCGTCCCATACTTCGTCGAAACCGTCGTCCCCTCGATCAGCGGCAGCAAATCCCGCTGGACCCCCTCGCGCGATACATCCGCCCCCCTCGCATCCGCCCGGACACATATCTTGTCGATCTCATCCAGAAACACGATCCCATTGTTCTGTACCGCATCCAAAGCCGCCACCTTGACCGCCTCGTCATCTAGCAGCTTGTCGGCCTCCTGTCCGGTCAGCAAATCATGGCTGTCGCGCACCGAAACCCGCTTCTTGGACGTCCTGCCGCCGCCAAAGGCCTTCATAAGGTCCTGAAGCCCCGGCATCTCCTGCCCGCCCCCCATTATCATCGGCATCGCAGGCGCAGCGTCGGCCACCTCGATCTCGATCACAGTATCATCCAACTCGCCCCGCCGCAGTTTGCCGCGAAACATTTCCCGAGTCTGTTCCCGCGCGTCCTTGCCGGCCAGCGCCTCGATTACCCGATCCTCCGCCGCCTGACGCGCCCGCGCCGCCACATCTTCCCGCATTCTGGCTCTCGTTTCGACCACGGCGACATCCATCAGATCGCGGATAATACTGTCCACATCCCTGCCGACATAGCCGACCTCGGTAAACTTCGTCGCCTCCACCTTCAGAAACGGCGCTTTCGCCAGCTTGGCCAGGCGGCGGGCAATCTCGGTTTTCCCAACCCCCGTTGGTCCGATCATCAGGATGTTCTTTGGATAAACCTCCTCTCGCAGATCATCCGCCAGCCTTTTTCGCCGCCACCGGTTCCGCAGAGCTACGGCGACGGCCCGTTTGGCATCGTTCTGCCCGATGATGAACCGGTCAAGCTCCGAGACGATTTCGCGTGGGGTGAGGTCGGTCATGTAGGGATCCTGAACGGGGGAAGGTTGGATTTACCGGGAAATTCGGGCAGCGCGGCCATGATCCGCCCGCGCAGCCAATCCCACTGCGCGCCCAGCAGCACGAGGATCAACCCCAGCATCAGCACCGCATAGGCCGCCCCACCGTCAAACACCGTGGTCGCCAGGATCACCGAATATCCGGCACCCGATACCAGAAACGATCGCCGGTCGATTACGATGGCGACCACTGCGATGACAAGCAAGAACGCCACCAACCCAGCCTGACCGCCCAAGCCCCCGCTTTTCAACAGGTTCAGCGCGACCGTGTTCACAATCGCCGGAGCAGCCACGATATGCAGCCAGAACGCCGTCGCCGACCGCGTGCTGACCCGCATCGGGTCCGACAGATCCAGCCGCATCGCCACGGCAAAAACCAACAACCCGAACAACACCGTCATCAAGGACAGCGGTCCGCTCTCGGAGATCATAAGGACCTCGGCCGCGTTCCCGCCGAGCACCCCCGCAGCCGTCAGCCCGGTCCAGACCGCGACAAACACCGCACCAGCAATCAAGGCCGCTGCAAAGGGCACCCGGAACACCGTGTAAAAGGCTGACATGATCGTGGCCACAACAACGGCCACCAGCATCACGTCAAACGCGCCACCGATCCCGATCAGGGCCAGGCCAAGCACCACAGCTGTAAGCAAGGTCATGATCGACAGCGCAATCGAAGGCGCAATCATCCGCCGTTTCAGGGTGAAATACTGCGCCGTCACCGCAAGCCCGCCGAGAGTCACCAATGACAACAATACCGTCATCGTCCCCGCTGGAGCTTGCATGTTCAATCCAAACAGCACCGCCACACCGGTCCATCCGGTGAACAGGATGGTCAGCCCGACCACAACGAAAATCTCATTGAACCCTTTGAACAGCACAAACGGCTCTTCCACCGGCGTCACGGCAGCCTTGGCCGCACGGCGCGCCTCGGCAAAGCCGATCAGTTGTGCGGTTTGCACCTCTGTCAGGATGCCTTTTGCGACGGCAGCCCGCAGATCATCTTGCGTCAGCATCATTCTGTAATCCGTTCGACAGTCAGAACGCCATTTGTGTAGACACAGATATCCGCCGCAATCGCCATGGCCTTGCGAGCAATCTCCTCTGCGGTAAAGTCGGTTTCCATGAGCCCCCGCGCCGCCGCCAAAGCATAGTTCCCGCCCGAGCCTATGGCCGCAACGTCATGCTCCGGTTCCAACACATCGCCCGCTCCGGTCAACACGAACATGCCCGAACCATCGGTGACGATCAGCATCGCCTCCAGGTTCCGCAGGTATTTATCCATGCGCCAGTCCTTGGCCAGATCGACACAGGCGCGTGCCAACTGCCCCGGTGCCGCCTCCAGCTTTTTCTCCAGCCGTTCCAGCAGGGTGAACGCATCAGCGGTTGAGCCTGCAAAGCCGCACACCACATCCTTGCCGCCGGGCGACAGCCTGCGCACTTTGCGGGCCGTGCCTTTGATGATGGTCTGGCCCAGACTGACCTGCCCGTCGCCAGCCACCACAACCTCACCCCCACGGCGCACCGCCAGTATGGTCGTACCATGCCAGCCAGGAAATCGATCTTCCGCCATCTTCGCCTCCGGTCGTTGCCCTTAATATGTTCCGGACCTGGCTGCCCTACAACCCGGACAAAAAGAAAAGGGGCGCCTGATGGCACCCCTCATCCCGAAAAGTCAGGTCAAATCAGATCGAGGCGTTGATCCAGTTGGCCAAAGCCGCCTTGGGCGCTGCGCCGACCTTGTTAGACACGACTTCGCCGCCTTTGAACAGAAACAGCGAAGGTATGCCGCGGACACCCAGCATGGCTGGGCTGTCGGGGTTTTCGTCAACATTGATCTTAACGATCTTGACCTTGTCGCCATATTCCAGAGCCAACTCTTCCAGGGCTGGTCCGATCTGACGGCAAGGGCCGCACCATTCCGCCCAGAAGTCGACGACAACGGGAACAGAGGAATTGCGGACCTCGGCGTCAAACGTGGCGTCGGTCACGGCTATGGTAGCAGCGCCCATGATATTCTCCTGAAGCATGACTAGACCGCCAAGGTATGGGTGACCCATGCCAACGTCAAGGGCCGAGACCACCATGCGTTGAGACGCGCTGAAGGGCAGCCCTCACGATATCGGCATCAATGCACATCAGCCTGGCGACGCGGGTCCAGAGGATGGCGGTTTGGATGAGGTGGGTGGGATAGATTTGCGAAAGCAGATGATGATAGGCGCCCAGTTGGCGCAGCAGCCCCTCGGGCACCTGTTCGGAGGTTGTTGGGATGAGCCAGTTCGATTTGTAATCGATGGCGAGGATGGATGTGGATGTAATGACCAGTCGATCAATCGCGCCATAAAGCCGCCTCTCGCCCAGCGCTCCGGTGATGGAGACCTCGGTCAAGGTGCCCGGGACAAACAGGGGGGTTAGGTTCGGATCAGTGAGAATCGTCTGCGCCTCATGGGTTACTTCTGAGCGCATAGACTCATCCGGCACGAGATAGGCGGCGAGGTGCGGCCAGTCTGCGCGTGGGTGCTGTGGCAGATGTTGCAACAAGGCGTGTACTGCAATGCCGCGCGCGGTGCCGGATTGGCCAGCGATAAGGGGCTCGCCCGGCAGGGCCTTGGCGCCGCCGAGATCAGATGGGCTTAACACGGCGACAGGCGTAGGCGGGGGAGGGGGGGCCGGCAGAGTCAAGGGCGCAGGATGTGGCGTTGCGGCCTCTGACAAAGTGGTGCTGGTGTCAGGCCAAAACCCGGTTTCGTGGCGTACACCAAACTCGACCGGTTGCGCACCGACCCGCACCATTCCTGCGCTGGCAATCGCATACCAGCATGCAGGTTTGGACACTGTTCCAGCGCCGCATATTATCAGCCATGTTCGGGCACGGGTCATGGCGACGTATAACAGGCGCAAGTTTTCCTCTGCCTCGCGTCGCGTTTTCGCGGCACGCAAGGTTGCGATCAGCGGCGGGCTTTCGGCGGCAGCGGTCTTCCACAGCGCGGTGCCGTCGCGGGTCATAAAAATCTCATCCCGGTCCTGGCTTTTGTGATCTGCGGTGTCGGGCAGGATGACGATCTCGGATTCCAGCCCCTTTGCCCCATGCACCGTCATCACGCGGATGCGGCTTCCAGACGCCTCGGCCTGACGTTTGATGTCGATCTGATCCGCGTCCAGCCAGATGAGAAAGCCTGTCAGACTTGGAATCTCGCCGCGTTCATAGGCCAGGGATTGGTTCAGCAATTCGTCAATCCCATCCTCGGCCTCTTCACCAAGACGGGTGATCAGCCGACGCCGACCGTCATGCCTGATCAGCGCGCGCTCCAAAAGATCATAGGGTCGCAGGAAATCAACCTGGCCGCGCAAGTCGTTCAACAGCGCAAAAGCAGCAGGAAACCGAGCTTGATGCCGGCGCAGCGAATCCCACAGCGAGCCGGTGCGGCCATGGGCCAGAAAGTATAAATCGGGCTCTGAAAGACCTAATAGCGGCGATCGGATCACTGCGGCCAGCGACAGGCTGTCGTCCGGCGTGTCCAGAAAAGACAGCAGGGCAAGAAGGTCCTTAACCGCAAGTTCGCCCCCCAGCTTCAGCCGGTCCGCCCCGGCAATTGGAAGACCGCGCTTTTTGCAGGCACGGATGATTTCGGTGAACAGCGCGGACCGACGCTGCACCAGGATCAGGAAATCGCCCGGATGCACCGGCCTCGCACCATCCCGCGTCACGATCCTGACACCCTCTCGCAGCATCCGGTCCAACTCGGCCGCAATCCGTTCGGCAAGTTGCGCGGCGTGGTGGGTTGGGCGGATCAAGTCCACCGGGTCTTCAAAGTTTTTGTCGACGGGGTCTTTCTCGCCCTCGATCAGTGGCCACAGGTCGACACGCCCGGGCAGGTCGGATTGAAACGCGATATGGGCAATGTCGGGGCCAAGGGCATTGGCATCCAGATCGCTTAGAGCGGCATCGACAAAGCTCAGGATCGCGGGCGAGGAACGGAAGGAATGAGCCAAATCAAGGCTTTGGAAAGGCTTGTCGACCGCATCGAATCGACCCTCGAAGGCCGCGTGTTTGGCATCGAACGCGGCGACGTCAGCCCCTTGAAAAGAGTAGATCGACTGCTTTTGGTCGCCGACCACAAAGATAGTCCGGTCGCCCAGATGCGCGCTTTCACCGGCGGTGAATTCTGCGGTCAGCAGTTCGATCACGCGCCACTGGCCCGGGCTGGTATCCTGCGCCTCGTCGACCAAAACATGGTCGATCCCGCCATCCAACTTGTAAAGGACCCATGCTGCGACCGAAGGATTGGTCACCAACCGGGTTGCCTTGGCGATCAGATCGTCAAAGTCCAGCCAGTTTTTCTGGGCCTTTCTCGCTTCATATTTGGACAGGAACGCGCGTGCGAACTGCTGCAAGGCGGCGGTCTTGGTCGCGGCCTGCAGGGCGATGCGCTGCGGGCGCAAAGCCTCGACCCGCTTCATAAGCGACTCTAACCGGGGCAGATCGGACCCCAGGGCAGATCGGCTGGGCTTGGTCGGAAAACTGCCGATCTTGGCGCAGAAGGCCTCCTTGGCATCCTCGCCGAACAGGAACAACCGCTCCAGTTCCACAACGGTGTTAAGATCGGGGGAGGCAAAATCAAGCGCCACAAGACGGGCATGAGCCTTTACGTCATTGGCTGAGCCACTGGCCAAAACATTGATAACCGAGCCGATCCAGTCCGTTTCGTCACCAAGAAAGACCTGTTGCAGCATTGTCGTCAAACTGCATTGCGGATCGAGACCAAACAGCGCGAACGCGTCCACCGCTGCCCGAAACCCATCGCGCCGCATGACGATCTGTTCAACCAGCGTGCCAAAATCCGCACCGGAAAACTGATTTGCAATAGCTGTGACCAAGGCAGTTTCAGTTCCCTTACACATCTCCTCCAGAATATCCTGACGCAACAACCGCCCGGTTCGGTCGTCCAACTCGCCAAAACGGGGCGAGACGCCTGCCTCCAGCGGAAACCGCCTTAGCAATGTCGCACAAAAGCTGTGAATGGTCTGGATGCGCAGGCCGCCCGGCGTTTCGATGGCGCGGGCAAACAGGCGGCGCGCGCGGGCGAGGTGCTGGCCATCATGGCCGTCATCGCCAAGCTCGGTCAGCGCCCGGCGCAGATCGGCATCAGGCTTCATCGCCCATTGGCCAAGGGTTTTGAACAGACGGTTCTGCATTTCGGACGCGGCGGATTTCGTGTAGGTCAGACACAGGATGCGTTGCGGCTGAATATCCTGCAGCAACAGGCGCGCGACGCGGTCCGTCAAAACCCGCGTCTTGCCAGACCCAGCGTTGGCAGATAGCCATGTCGATACATTAGGGTCGGATGCGCGGACCTGCCGCGCGGTGGCGTCATTCTGCATCATCACCTCCAACCTTTTCGGCAACAGCGCGGTCCGACATCTGCCATTCGCCAAACCGTGACAGGTGGTCATAAGTCAATGGAAAGCGTGTTTCGAACACGGCGCGGCGGGCGACGTAGCCTGTGGCGGGGTCGGCATAGGCCTGGATCAGCAGGGTAAAACGTGCCCATTGTTCGGTAAGCAACTGGTCGTCAATCTCGGTCTCGACCGCTTTGTCGCCGGAACCAAGGCCCAGATAACTGATTCGCGCAACCTCAACCCGGCCGAGGTTGGCGAATCCACCGCGTTCGGCCATCGCGGCGGCCAGCAGCAATTGCTTGTCGAACGCCTCTTGCTGCGCCTTGGTGGGTGGGGTCCCGGTTTTGTAGTCGACAAGATGCAGGCGGCCATCGGGCAATAGGTCGATCCTGTCAGGCGTACCGAACAGCGTAAATCCGGTTTCGCCGACCTGGGCAGAACCACGCTGTTCGACCAAAATCGAAGTGCCATCATATTTGGCATCGTTGCGCAGCAGATGATTCGCGGCCCTCTCCAACCGCGCCAACCACAACAGGCGAGCCGACGGGAAAGGGGTGCCCTGTTGCAGCACCGCTTCGGCAATGGTCAGCAGACGATGACGGGCCTGATGAAGCGGCTCGGACTTTGGTCTGCTGCGAACAAAGTCTTCAAGGATCTGATGGATCAGGATCCCTCTGTCGCGATCCTCGGGTACGTGCCTTAGCGGGTCCAAGGGTTTCAGGTTCAGTATGTACTGTGCATAAATCGCATAGGGGTCGCGTATCAAGGTCGCGATGCGTGACAGCGACAGCCGGTTTGGCCGAGCCGCGACGGGCGGCTGCGGGCTGGGCCGAGTCGCGAGGGTCAAACCGGCCTCTCGGCGCAGTTCTGGGTCGGGCAGATTGATGGCGCGCGCCTGATCCAGCCAAACCCGACCCCGTGTCCGAATTGCCGACAGGGCCAAGGGGCCATTTCGGTCAGGCAACCCCTCCATCAGATTGCACAAACGGTTCAACCAACGCGACTGGACAGTCTCAGCCTCGGCATCGCGGACCGACCGGGTCAGGATCACAGTTTTGGCGGCTACAGCTTGTTGAAAGTCATGTGCAGCAAGCCCGATTTGCCGTTCAGGCAGTAACAGACCCGCGTCCTTGCGCATCTTGCGATTCAGCCATGGGTCCGGATCGCTGATGGCTGGCCAGACACCATCTGTCAGGCCGCCCAGAACGACGATGTCGGCCTGCATCTCGCGCGCCTCTCGGGGGCCGTAAATGGCGATCAGGGGATGGGGGGAATAGGCTTCGCGAACCTCGCCTTTGGCAATTTGTGTGTCAAAGAACGCGGCATAGTCGGCTGGCGACATCTGATCCCCGAAAGGCGCTTCAGCGGTCAGCATATCCATCAGCCGCCGACCTTCAAGTCCGGCGGGACTTTTCCACAAGGCGTCTGGTTCGCCGGTCGAACCTGCAGCCAGAGTTTCCGATACGGCAATGTGACTGGCCACAATTTCGCTCAGGGTCATGGCCTTTGGAGGGGTGAACTGAGTCAGGATCTCGGCAATCCAGTGGGCCCAAGGCAGAAACTCCACGTTGTCAGACCCGGTTGCCCATCGCAGGATAGCGTCTGCATCTGGAAAAGCCGGGCCGTTGCGGCGCAGTTCAAGCTCCAGATCACGGGTCAGGGCGAGATGCAGTCCGCGGCCAGCACCGGCATGGGTCAGGGGGTGTTTGAGCAGGATCAACAGCTGGTCTGCCGTCATGGCCGACGCAAACCTCCTTGCAACATGGCGCAGCAATCGCCCCGTTGCCGACATCGAAAGCGGGCTGCCGGCAGAATCGTCTGCCACAAGGTTCCACCGGGTCAACGCCGCCGCAACCCGCCGCGAAAGACCACGATCCGGCGTAATCAAGGCCGCCGTTGTACCATTTTCCACGGCGTTGCGCAGGATCAGGGCAATCGTCAGCGCCTCCTCCCTCGGATGCGTGGCTTCGATCAGAGTCATGTTTTGGGTCGCCGCAGGAAGGTCGGGCAGTGTTTGCCCATCGATCAGCCATTGATCGGTGACCGGTGCGGGGCGCAACGCCAACGAGATCAGGCGGTTTCGGGCGGGGTCATGGGGCAGAACATTGCGCCACGACTGCACCTGATGCGGCGCGGCGTCCAATGCCAGCATCAGCTTGCGGAAGCGGAACTGCGGGTGATCCTCATCCGTCATGACGTCGTTCA
>JBBQGU010000047.1:0-15670 GCA_038323315.1 Rhodobacterales bacterium
TCCTCAATCAAAATCTCCCGCTTCCCCACATGGTTCGCCGGGGTGATCACCGAGTGTTCCTCCATCTGCTCGACCAGTTTGGCTGCCTTGTTGTAGCCGATGCCGAGTTTGCGCTGGATATACGACGTCGAGCATTTGCGGTCTTTGGCGACGATGGCGACGGCTTGGTCGTATAGCGAGTCGTCCAGGCCCTCGGAGCCTATGCCCAAAACGGCGTCGATGTCGGCGGCGTTTTCGTCTTCGGGGCCCTCGACCACGCCAGACATATAGACGGGGGGGCCGTAGCTCTTGAGGTGGGTGACGATTTCCTCGACCTCTTCGTCAGATACGAAGGGGCCGTGGATGCGGCTGACTTTGCCGCCGCCGGCCATGTACAGCATGTCGCCCATGCCGAGAAGTTGTTCGGCGCCCTGCTCGCAGAGGATGGTAGGGCTGTCGTTGCGGGAGGTGACCTGGAACGAGTTGCGGGTCGGGAAGTTGGCTTTGATCGTGCCGGTGATCACGTCGACGGATGGCCTCTGGGTGGCCATGATCAGATGGATGCCGGAGGCGCGGGCCATTTGGGCGAGGCGCTGGATGCAGGCCTCGATCTCCTTCCCCGCGACCATCATCAGGTCGGCCATTTCATCGACCACCACCACGATATAGGGCAGGGTGACGGGGGCGAATTCGTCGGTTTCGAACACGGGTTCGCCGGTGTCTTCGTCGAAACCGGTCTGGAAGGTGCGTTTGAACATCTCGTTCTTGGCAAGCGCCTCGCGGACGCGGCCGTTATAGCCTTCGATGTTGCGGACGCCCATCTTGGACATTTTGCGGTAGCGGTCTTCCATCTCGCTGACCACCCATTTCAGCGCGACGACGGCCTTTTTGGGGTCGGTGACGACGGGGGACAACAGGTGCGGGATGCCGTCGTAGACCGACAGTTCCAGCATCTTGGGGTCGATCATGATCAGGCGGCATTCCTCGGGGGAAAGTTTGTACAGGAGGGAGAGGATCATGGTGTTGATGGCGACGGATTTGCCGGAACCGGTGGTGCCTGCGATCAACAGGTGGGGCATTTTGGCGAGGTTGGCGATGATGGGCTCGCCGCCGATGTCTTTGCCCAAGGCGAGGGGCAGGCGCATGGAACTGTCGCCAAAGTCGCGGGCGGCGAGGATTTCGCGCAGGACGACCTTTTCACGGACGGCATTGGGCAGTTCGATGCCGATCACGGTGCGGCCGGGAACGGTTGAGACGCGGGCAGAGAGGGCCGACATGGAGCGGGCAATGTCGTCGGACAGGCCGATGACGCGGCTGGCTTTCAGGCCGGGGGCGGGTTCCAGTTCGTACATGGTGACGACAGGGCCGGGGCGAACCGAGGTGATCTCGCCGCGGACGCCGTAATCATCCAGCACCGATTCCAGCATGCGGGCGTTTTCCTCCAGCGCCTCATGGCTAAGGGCGTTGCGTTTGATATTGGCGGGGTTGGAGAGCAGGGAGAGCGGGGGGAGTTCATAGGCCGGGGCGCGATCTTCGAAACGCAGGGCGGGTTGCGCCTCGGCCTGCGCCTGGCGGGAGGGGGTGGGTTTGCGGGGTGGGGTGATGATCTGGGCAGGGGTGGCGGTGCGGCGTTCGGCGATCAGGGGGGGGCGTGATGGAATGGCTTTGAAGTGTTCGCCAAGAATGTCGGGGGGGGTCAGGTCGGGGGCATAGTCCTGTTCGTCGGCGTATTCGACCATCGGGGCCTTTGGCGTCGGGGTGGGTTTGGCGGGTTCGGCCCTGACCAATGCGGGCGGCCTGGTATCGGCGATCAGCGGTTGGGGGCCGCGTGGGCGCGAGATGACGGGCGGCTCGCGCCGGGCGATGGCGGCGGCAAGGGGGGTAAGGGTATCGACCGGGTCGGTGGTACGCTCGCGGATGGCGGTCGAGATGCGGGCCTTGATGCGGTCCTCGGTCGGCATGAAGGCGGCGGCGGCGTGTTGCGACAGGGGCGGCTCGATCAGTTCATGTTCCGGCTCGACCTCGCGGCGCATCAGTTGCGGCAGGCGGGCGAGGAGGGAGAGTTTCTCGCGGGGGGCGGCGTATTGCGGTGCCTCGGCCAGAGGGTGTGGGTGGCGGCTGTCGGCTTGCAGGGGGGCGGGGCGGAGGGAGCGGGCGAGGGCAGGTTGCTCGGCCTCGGTCATGGGGGCAGGGGCGATGAACGTGTCGCGGTGGCGGGTGGCGGGTGGCGGTGCGGCGGCGCGGGCGGCGGCGGAAAGGTTGCGGCGTTCCAGGCGGTGGTCGTTCAAGGCGATGGCAGCGGCAAGGGAGCCTTTGGCCCCTTTGCCAAGCAGGGTCAACGTGCCGGAGGCCACCTGGCCAAGCAGGGTGATCGTGGCGGAATAGGCGACGACCAGGCCGGTCATCAGGAATTTGCCGATCTGCACCAGTTCGGGCAGGTCAAAGCCGGTGACGAACAGCAGCATGGCGACGAAGGCGACGGCGGCCAGAAGCGAGACCAGTTTCAGGCCGGTGGCAGCGCCGCCCGGCGCGATGTTGATGAGGGAGCCAAGGATGGTGTCGCCGAACAGACCGCCCAAGCCAAAGCTGTGCGACCAGTCGGCCCCCGGCACCAGAGTGGCGCAGTAGATCGAGCCCAAGGCCACCGCAATGACGGCGAAAACGACGCGGGACACGGCGCGGTCGGCCCCCTGATGCGTCGCAAAGCGGATACCCCAGGCGAAAATCACCGCCGGGATGCCCCAGGCGCCCATGCCTGCGATGGTGATCAGCGTGTCGGCAGCGGCGGCGCCGACCCGGCCCAGCGCGTTGTTGATGGGGCCAGAGGTGGCGATCATCCAGCCCGGATCATCGGACGAATAGGTCATCAGCGTCACGGCAAAGACCGCCGAGACGACGATCAGTACCAGCCCCAGCAATTCACGCGCGCGCCGTTCCAGCATGGCCTGAACGCCTTGGTCCAGAAGCGGGTCGCGTTGCCTGATCTGATAGGATGCCATGATATGCCCTCACCGATATAGGCAGTCACGAAGCTGGATCAGCCCGTGCTGCATTTCTTCTTTTGGGGCCACAAGAGCGACCCTTACATAAGCTTTGCCGGGATTATGCCCGGTTTTTTCGAAAGAATGGGCTGCGTCACGCGAAAGATACGCGCCGGGCAGAACCCGGACTCCGGTTTCTTTCCACAATTTCAGAGCGGCGTCCTCGCCATCGCCAAGATCGTCGGGCACCGGCAACCACAAGAAGAAGCCGCCTTCGGGCAGGGTGAAGCCCTGCTGGCTTTTGAAAATCTGTGCGGCCAGGGCGAATTTCTCTTGGTACAGCGCGCGGCTGGCTGTGACGTGGTGTTCGTCGGACCATGCCGCCTCGGAGACGCGCTGGATCGGCAGGGGCAGCGGGGCCCCGGCAAAGGCGCGCAGTTTGCGGATTTCGGCGATGCCCTTTGGACCGCCCGCAACGAATCCGGACCGCAGGCCGGGCAGGTTGGAGCGTTTGGACAGCGAGTGAAAGACGAAGACACGCTCGGGATCGGCGTTGGTTTCGTTGGCGACTTCGAGCAGGCCGGGTGGCGGCGCGGTACGCCAGATCTCGGCATAGCATTCGTCGGCGAAGATGATGAAATCGTGTTTTTCCGCCAAGGCCAGCAGGGATTTGAGGTAGTCGCGGCTGGCGACCGCGCCTTGCGGGTTGGCGGGGGAGCAGAGATAGGCGATGGTCACGCGGTTCAGGATGTCGACGGGCAAGCCCGCGTAATCGGGCAGGTGGCCAGTGGCAGCGGTGGCGGCGACATATATCGGCTCGGCCCCGGTCGTCACGGCGGCGACGGTGTAGACCTGATAGAACGGGTTGGGCATCAGGATGACGGGCTGGCCGTTCTTGTCCTCGGGCGACAGGGCAACGGCGGCGTTGAACAGGCCCTCGCGGGTGCCGTTCAGAGCCATGATGCGGTGTTCGGCCACATCCGCGCCGTAGCGGCGTTTGATCCAAGCCGAGATGGCGGCCAAAAGTTCGGGCGTGCCGTCATTGGGCGGATAGGTCGCGAAGCCGTTGATATTGGCGGCCATTATGGGGGCGACGAAGTCGGGCATCGGGTGGCGCGGCTCGCCGATGGTCATGTGGATGGGGGGGGCACCCGGCGCATGACTGTCCAACAGCTTCCGCAGACGCGGAAACGCATAATCCGGCAGGTTCGAAAACCGCTTGGGAAACGCCATTGCTGCCTCATTTAGCAGGGTCGTAGCGCCCTGTCTGACGACAGAGTAGCGGGCGCTTGGGGGGCGGTCCAGAAAAACCCATAAGGGCCATTGGTTTGCAGGGCGAAGCTGTGGCTTTTTGGCATGGTTTGTGCGGGGTGCGGCGTGAAGCAAGTGGATATTTAGGTCAAAGTGAATGGGAGGCTCAGCCGATGCGCCGGTTTCCGTGGCCATGCGTCGTTGCAGCCGTCCCGATCTGGGCATGGCCCGTGGCTGCGCGAGGGAAAAGGATATTCGGCTGGCAAGAAGGGGTCAGCCGAGCGCCATTTCGGTAGCGAGGCCGATTTGGAGGAGGCGTTCATCCGTGCCAGGGGCGCACATGATCGACAGGCCGCAGGAGGGTTGGCCAGTTGGCAGGGTCAGCACACATTGGTCCATCAGGTTGCCGATGCGGGTGTTGCGAAGTGCCAGCAGGTTTTCGCTGACGTAATAATCGTGCTCGGTCATCAGGCGGTTGGCGTCGGGCGGCAGGATGGGCGAGGTGGGGATCAGGACGGCGTCGAATGGGGCCGTGGTTTGGGCATAGATTGCGCGCAGCGCGTGGAGCCTGCGCCAGCCTGCGATGTAGTCGGTGGCCATTACGGCAGCGCCCGAGCGGAAGCGTTCCAGGATGCGGGGGAACATCTTTTCCGGGGCGGCCTCGATGGTTTTGGACCAGATCGCATAGGCGTCGGCGGTAAAGAGGGTGGCTGCGAGGGTCAGGGCCTCGGTCACTTCGGGGGCGTGGAAATGGGTAATGGTGGCACCGCTGCGGGACAGGCGGGTCAGGGTGTCGGCAAAGCTGGCAGATGGACCGTCGCGGAGGGTATCGAGGGCGACGGTTTCCAGAACCCCGATGCGCAGCGTACTGAGGTTTGGCGGGGTCAGCGTGGGCGGCTTGGTGCCTTGGAGCAGGGCGAGCAGAAGGGCGCAATCCTCGACTGACCGGGCGAGCGGGCCTATGGTGTCGAACGCCTCGCACAACGGGACGGTGCCTTGAAGGGAAAGGCGGCCATGGCTGGTTTTCAGGCCGACAAGGTCGTTCCATGCGGCGGGGATGCGGACCGAGCCGCCGGTGTCGGAGCCGATTGCGGCCGGGGCGAGGCCGTGGGCGACAGAGGCGGCGGCACCGGAGGAGGAGCCGCCCGCCACCGCCCGGGCGTCGTTGATGCAGGGCGGGGTGGCGGTGACGGGGTTGAGGCCGAGTCCCGAAAAGGCCAGCTCGGACATATGGGTTTTGCCGAGGCAAACGGAGCCTTGCAGGGTGGCGGTGTGCAAGGTGGCGGCGTCGGTGGTGGGGGTGCGGTGTTTCAGCAGGGCGGAGCCGGCCTCGGTAGGGGTGCCCGCCGTATCGAACAGGTCTTTCCAGCTTAACGGCACGCCGTCCAAAGGCCCCCGGCGGAGGCCGGATTTCGCGCGGGCGGCGGCACCCATCGCCTCGCCCCGCGCGCGGGTTTCGGTGATGCGGGCATAAATGCGGGGTGTCATGGGGTGGGCGGCGATGGTGTCCAGGAAATGCTCGGTCAGTTCGACCGGGTTGATGCGGCCCTGTTCGATCTCGCGGCCCAGATCGGCGGCGGTCATGTTGCTCCAGGTGTTCATCCGCGCCTCCTTGGTATGCGCGCAGGCTAGCGGCAAGCGGGCGCATGGACAATCCCGCGTGTTGCACCATACTGGGGAGATGGAACAGGATGTCATCATTGTGGGCGGCGGGCTGAACGGGCCTGCATTGGGGCTGGCGCTGGCGCAGGGCGGGCTTTCGGTAACTATGGTGGATGCAAGGCCGGCGCTGGCGCGGGGTGCGGTGGGGTTTGACGGGCGGGCCTATGCGCTGGCGATTGCCTCGAAGCGGTTGTTGGGCGGGATCGGGGTTTGGCCGGGGGTTGCGGACCTCGTGCAGCCAATCCGCAAGATTGTCGCTTCGGATGGCCATGCAGGGCAGGGGGCGGCGCCGTTTTTCCTGACATTTGATGCAGATGAGATCGAAGAAGGCCCGATGGGATTTATGGTCGAGGATCGGCATCTGTATGCGGCCTTTCTGGCGCAGGTTGCCCGAACGCCGGGGTTGACCCTGATCTCGGGCGAAACTGTTGTGGCGCAACAGGTTGTGGCGGCGGGGGTGCAGGTCACGTTGGCCTCGGGCGCCGTATTGCGCGGGCGTATGTTGGTGGGATGTGACGGGCGGGGGTCGGGAGTGGCCTTACGCGCCGGGATCAAGCGTGCGGGTTGGGACTATGGTCAGACCGCGCTCGTGACGGCGGTGCGGCACGTGCGTGACCACGGGGGCACGGCGCAGCAGTTCTTCATGCCGGCCGGACCGCTGGCGATTTTGCCGCTGCCGGGGGGGCATCTGTCGTCGATCGTGTGGAGCGAAACGTCGGCCAACGCGGCGGCGATCCATGCGTTGCCCGATGACCAGTATCTACAGGCGTTGCTGCCAAGGTTTGGTGGCTTTCTTGGCGAGATCAGCCTTGCGGGCGCCCGGTTCACTTATCCGCTGAGCCTGTCGCTGGCCACCAGCTTTACCGCGCCGCGTCTGGCCTTGGTCGGCGATGCGGCGCACGGGGTGCACAATCTGGCGGGGCAGGGTTTGAACCTTGGCCTGCGGGATGTGGCAGCTTTGGCCGAGGTGCTGATCCTGGCGCGCAGGCTGGGCGAGGATATCGGGGCTACGGATGTGCTGGCCCGGTATCAGCGATGGCGGCGGTTTGATGCGACAGCACTTGCCCTTGGGATGGATGCGATCAACACGCTGTTTTCGAATGACAATCCGGTCCTCAGGGGCGCGAGGGACCTGGGGTTGGGGCTGGTGAATGCCATGCCAGGATTGCGGCGGCGGTTTATCCGTCAGGCGGCGGGGTTGACCGGGGACCTGCCCAGATTGCTGGCAGGCCACCCCATCTGATCCTTTCATTCTGACTTAAATATCCATCTTCCTATCCAACCGTGTTGAAGGCCGGACCATAGGGATACTTGGTGATATCTTCGTTGCCGTCTTCGGTGATGAACAGGATGTCGTGTTCGCGGTAACCACCGGCACCCGGCTGGCCCTCGGGCAGGGTCAGCATCGGCTCCATCGAGATCACCATGCCCGGTTCCAGCACCGTGTCGATATCCTCGCGCAGTTCCAGACCAGCCTCGCGCCCATAGTAATGCGACAGAATGCCAAAGCTGTGGCCATAGCCGAAGGTGCGGTATTGCAGGACCTGATGCTCCTCAAAGAACGTGTTCAGCCGCGCCGTCACCTCGGAACATTTGGCACCGGGGACCAGCAGGCTCATCCCCAACTCGTGTGCTGCCACATTGATATCCCAGATCCGACGTGACGCCGCATCAACCTCGCCCACGAACAGGGTGCGTTCCAGGGCGGTGTAGTAGCCGGAAATCATGGGGAAGGCGTTCAGCGACAGGATATCGCCGCGCTTGAGCTTGCGCGAAGTGACCGGGTTGTGCGCGCCGTCGGTGTTGATCCCGGACTGGAACCAGACCCAGGTATCGCGGTATTCGGCGTCGGGAAAGCGTTTGGCAATCGCCAGTTCCATCGCGTCGCGGCCTGCCATCGCAACGTCGATTTCGCGCACGCCCTCGCGGATCGCCTCGCGGATGGCGAAACCGCCGACATCGGCGACGGCGGCACCTTGGCGGATCAGGTCCAGTTCGGCTTGGCTTTTGGTCATACGCTGCAACATGGTGCCAGCGGCGATATCGACGCCGCGCGACGGCTTCAGGAAGGCGTTCAGCTTTTCGGATTGCACCAGCGTCAGGTGATCGGCCTCGCAACCGATCACGCGGCCCTCGCCCGTCACCGAGGCCACGGCGCGCCAGAAGTTATCGCGCTGCCAGTCGGTATAGGTGATGTTGTCGCCATGGCAGCGCCGCCACGGCTGACCCGCGTCAATACCGGCCGAGATGGTGACGCTCTGCGTCGGCGTCACAACCAGACCATACGGGCGGCCAAAGCTGCAATACAGAAAGCCGGAATAATAGGCGATGTTGTGCATCGAGGTGAAGACGCAGGCATCGACCCCCTGCACCTCCATCAGATCGCGCAGGCCGTCCAGACGGTCATCGTATTCGCTGGCCATAAAGGGCAGAACGCGGTCGCCCTGATGAAAGCGGTATTGCTGCGGGCGTTCGGCAAGGGACATGTCAGACCTCATCCAGGGGGTCTGTCACGGACCCCGAAAGGTCCCGGCGTACAGGACGGCAAGAGCGCAATTGTAACGACGCCATCGTCACGGCTCTGGGGTGTTCATAGCGCCTAGCTGCATGTGCAGCAAGACGCTTGTTGCCAGCCCGAAATCCACCCGGGGCGATATGATCGACCTGCAGATCATCGATGCCGACGGGCCGGGCGTGTTGAATGCGTTTTGTATATAGGCTTTGCCGCGTTCAACGGGTTGGGGCCGCAGGTAGGGTTTTCGTTAGATGCGGCGACGGCGCTGACCACGGTACAGGTCCGCTTGGCGGGCAGTCTGGCCGATGACAAGATCATCCAGTTGTCGGGCGCGGTTGATCTGACATCGGCCAGCTTTGTGCTGTAAACCTCAGGCCAGCTTGTCCTGCGTGCGCAGGTCAAAGTCGCTGGCGTCGTGGCGTTCGTGCAGTTGTTCGTTCAAGGGACCGAAGCTGCGGTTGACGATGCGGCCGCGCTGCACGGCCGGGCGGGCGAGGATTTTCTGCGCCCAGGCAAGGACATGGGTGTAGCTGGCAGTCTCCAGAAATTCGGCCGAGCCTGGATAGCTGGTGCCAAGCGTCAGCGCGCCGTACCACGGCCAGATCGCCATATCGGCAATGCTGTAGTCGGGCCCTGCCAAATAGGCATTGGTCGCCAGTTGGCGGTCCAGCACGTCCAACTGGCGTTTGACCTCCATCGCAAAGCGGTTGATCGGGTATTCGAACTTTTCGGGCGCATAGGCGAAAAAGTGGCCAAAGCCGCCGCCCAGCATCGGGGCAGACCCCATCTGCCAGAACAGCCAGTTCATCACCTCGGTCCGCGCGGGGCCAGAGGCGGGCAGGAAGGCACCGAACTTTTCGGCCAGATGCAGCAGGATCGAGCCGCTTTCGAACACGCGCACCGGAGTCGGGCCGGTATGGTCCATCAGGGCGGGGATCTTGGAGTTGGGGTTCACGCCGACAAAGCCCGACCCGAACTGGTCGCCCTTGCCGATATCGATCAGCCAGGCGTCGTATTCGGCGTTGTGACCTGCCGCCAGCAACTCCTCGAACAGGATGGTCACTTTTTGGCCGTTGGGCGTGGCCAGCGAATACAGTTGGAACGGATGCTTGCCCACCTGCAATTCGGCATCATGGGTCGATCCGGCGATGGGGCGATTGATGTTGGCGAACTGGCCGCCATTCTCCTTGTCCCAGGTCCAGACTTTTGGCGGCACATAGGGGGTGGGATCGGTCATGGTCACTCCGGGGTTTGGGGGGGCTTTGGCCCTTGCAGACTAGAGCTAGGGCAGCGGGGTGGCTGCGACAATGGGTCTCACGCTACTTGTTTGAACAGGTTTGCTGACCCTCTGTGTGAAAATGCAGAGGAGCGTGCGATGAAGTGTCCAACCGACGGTGAAACCCTTGTGATGGCCGACCGTGCCGGGGTCGAGATCGACTATTGCCCGAAATGCCGGGGCGTCTGGCTGGACCGGGGCGAGTTGGACAAGATCATCGAACGCTCGCTCACCCAGCCAGATCCGGGCCGCGCGGCCAGCCAACCACAGGCCGCGCAACAGCGCGGGGATGACGACTATAACCGACAAGGCAAACCCTGCAAAAAACGCGAAAGCTTTCTGGGCGAGGTGTTCGATTTCTGACCCCAATTACACCGACCGCGTGATCCCGCCATCCACCCGCAGGTTCTGTCCGGTGATATAGCCTGCGGCGTCCGAGGCGAGGAAACTGACCGTGCCCGCAATCTCATCTGTGGTGCCGTAGCGCCCCATGGGGATGCGGGCCCGGAACTCGGCCTTTTCGGGCAGCGAGTTGATGAAGCCCGGCAGGATGTTGTTCATCCGGATGCCTTGCGGCGCATATTTGTCGGCGAACAGCTTGGTAAAGGCCGCCAGCCCCGCCCGTGCCACGCCCGAGGTCGGAAAAACCGGGTCGGGTTCAAAGGTGGCAAAGGTGGTGATGTTGATGATCGATCCGCCGGTGCCTTGTGCCTCCATGATCGGCGTTATCAGCCTTGTGGGGCGTACGGCGGACAGGAAATAGATGTCGATGCCCTGATGCCAGGCCTCGTCCGTGATCTCCAACAGCGTCGCGCGAGGTCCGTGGCCCGCCGAGTTTACCAGCACGTCAATCCGGCCAAAGGCAGCCATGGTGGCATCGACAAAGCGTTTCACGTCGTCATTCGATTGGTTCGACCCGGTGACGCCAACGCCGCCCAGTTCCACTCCCAATGCCTGCCCCTTGCCGGACGAGGACAGAATGGCGACCTTGAACCCATCCGCGGCCAGACGGCGCGCAGCGGCAGCGCCCATGCCAGACCCCCCGGCAGTGATGGCGGCAACTTTTTGCATGTTATCGCTCCCTTTGGCACTTGATCTGCCACGGCCCAGCGAAAAACGCCAGCCGTTGTTCCCCGCTGCCAGCAGATCAGTGCGCCGTAACGTGCCTCCGGCCGCCAAGAACCAGATTGACGAAATCGGATTGGCAAGCCAATGCCGCCGCACCGCTAAGAGGTTGGTTTTGCTATGATCGATGCGATTATTTTGCGACGTGGCATATTGGAGTGGCGTGATGAATGCCTGGGGGATGCCGACATTACCCTGACGCGTCTGCTCTGCGACCTTCAAGGGCTGGTCGCTGACGAACTTGGCAAGGCGGTGACCTGGCGGCTTGCCGCCTTTCCAGCGCAGTTTTGCGAAACCGTCATCGACCCGGTGGTCGCGCGGCGTATGCATCGGGCCATGTCCGGGCTGCAAGAGCGGGCGGATAAAGCGTTGCGCCCGATCCGTGACGATGCGTTAACCATGGCCACGCAATCCACGCCAAGACTTTTGGCCGCGCGCGATGTAATGAAGACGGCACTTGATGTCGGTTCGGTCGGCGCGCCGATGGTTCTGGGGGCTTGGGCGGTGGTGGCGGTGCCTGCTTTGGGCGTGGGCAGTGCGACGGCGGCATTGGGGCTGGCAACCGTGGCAACCTTCAGCATGCCGATCCTTGTGGGCGGCGTTGTCGTCGCGGCGGCTGCCACCTCTGTTGGTCTGACGCGGTTTGGCGGCTTGTCAAAGCGCATTTCCGGACGGGTCAAGGACCAACTGGATCAGGCCCTGACGCTGGCAATTCTGGGCGAGGGGTCGGCGCTGACCACCTTTTCGGCCGAGATCGAGCGAATCACTGACATGGTGTTGAAGGAGTTGGACGATGCTGCCACCGCTACTGTTTGAAATACCGTCAGACTTGCAAGCCAAGGTCGCGAGTGGCGTTTACCGGCAGGTTGGGGCATTGATCCTGAACCCTGCGACAGGACGGATCGTCAAGCACTTGCAGCAGACCGGCCTTGCGCAAGAGTTTACCGGCCATCTGATCTGCGGCCTGCCCAACCTGCTGTCGCCGATTTCGATGGTGACGCAACTGGCCTCGGCTGCGGTGACCTATTCGCAGAACCGCGCGATCTTGCAGGGGATCGAGATGCTGAAGATCCTGGGCAGCGGCGGTTTGATCCTGAGTGGGTTGGATCTGGGTGTCAGTCTGGCGGGGTTTGCCGTCACCTCGGCCAAGTTGGACCGGCTGAACCGGTCAATGTCGGCGATGGATTCCAAGTTGGATCAGATCGGCCGCCGGGTTGAAGACTTGCACGATGCGGCGGTGCACAACGATTTTCTGGCGCTTGAGGCGGTGTGCAAGCAGGTTGACGATGGCTGGATGTTGGCGGACCCGATGGCGTCCTGGTCCAGTGCTGCGGATGCGCTGTACGGTCTGCAAGGCCGGTTCATGGACCGGGCGCGGCGGGGGCTGGCGTTCAATGGCCCAGGCAAGGCCGCGATATTGGAGCGGGTTGAGGGGTTTGTGGATGCGGTACTGCTGGCCAGTTCCACGCTGATTTCCGTGCGCACCGCGATGGGCGATCTGACCGCCGCCCGTGTCGCGGCCGATCGGATATCGCGTGATTTGAACCAGATGACTGCCGCCATCGGCCTGCGCGAGGTGTTGGCCGCACAAATCGAGCCCGAGGGGCAACTGACCCCTGCCGGCCGGATCGACGCGTTGGAGCGCTTGCGCGAACCGGCGCAACATCAGGCCCAACGCTTTCGCTTGCGCGAGGTGCAGGCAGGTTCTGCGGGGCCGATCTTGCAGGATATGATGGCGGCGGGCGTGGACGGGCGTGCATGGCTGGCCGCATTGCGATCTGAACGCCGGTCGCCGTTTGTGCTGGTGTCATACGACACTACCAACGCGTAAGCGCCGCCTCATCTGTATCCTTGGCCGCCACCCAGTCCGCCCCATCAATGCCGATCTCTTTCTTCCAGAACGGTGCGCGGGATTTCAGGTAATCCATCAGGAACTCGGCCGCCGCAAAGGCCTCGGCCCGGTGCAGAGCGGCGGTGGCGACCATCATGATCGCGTCGCCGGGCAACAGGCGGCCGTGGCGGTGGATGACAAGCGCGTCGGTCAGGGACCAGCGGGCGGTCGCCTGTTCCATCATCGCGGCAATGGCGCGGTCGGTCATGCCGGGGTAATGCTCGATTTCCATCGCCTGCAAGATGCCCTGATTGTCCCGCACGATGCCGGTGAACGTGACAACGGCCCCGGCGGGGGCCGCGGCGGCCATGAACGCGTTGGACTCCGCGCCAAGGTCGAAGGCATCGCTTTGGACGGAAAGCCGCATCTCAGCCCCCCGTCATGGGCGGGAAAAACGCCACTTCGCGGACACCGGCCAAGGGCGCGTCAAACTCGGACAATTCCTGATCCAAGGCCACGCGCAGGCTGGTCATATCGGCAAAGGCCAGATCATAGCCCTGACCCCGCGCCACCAGTTCGCCAATCAGGTCGCGGACGGTCAAGGCTTCGGTCTGGACCCGTTCGCGGGGCACGCCGATGCGCTCGCGCAACCAGGCGAAATACAGGATATCGATCATTTTTCATCCCGCAGATAGGGCATGGATTTGACGAAGTAATCCCAGCCGGTCACAGCCGTCATCAGGGCCGCGATCCAGATCAGCGTCAGCCCCGCCCATGTCGCATAGGATGAACAGCCGCGCGTCCCGCACGACCGGATCGGATCGGCCAGGCCCTTGCCGACCAACGAGGCATATTGCTCGGTCGTCATGCCTTGGCGGGCGATACCCTCGATATGCTCAAGGCCGGTGCCCAGAAACAGCACGGCGATGGCGACCATCTGCGCAGTGGTTTTCCATTTGGCCAGCCGGGTCACCTTCAGCAGACCCGCCTTGGCCCCCAGAAACTCACGCAGGCCACCCACGAACACCTCGCGGAACAGGATGACGGTGGCGGGCAGGATCAGCCAGGGGTTCATGCCGGAATAACCCGTCAGGATCAGCAGGGCGATCACCACCATGGCCTTGTCGGCGATAGGGTCCAGCATGGTGCCGAACTTGCTTTCCTGTTTCCACAGCCGCGCCAGATAGCCGTCGAAATAGTCGGTTATCGCGGCCGAGACGAACAGCGCCAGCGCGAACCAATCCGCGGTCGGCCGGTGAAAATACAGAAACATCAGCGGAACCCCAAGGGCGGCCAACAGGCGCATCGTGGTCAGCGTGTTCGGGATGGTCCATTTCATAGCCCTTACCTAGCCCAAGGCTGCAAGGCGGGAAAGGGGGGCCAACGGGCTATGGGCGGCATCGGAACGGCGGCCGGTCTAATATTTCTGCGGCACATACAATTCAGGTGGCAGGGTGGCGCGTTCGTAATCGGGGTTGAAGACGCGGTCGGGCAGGTGGATTTCTTCTTGCGGTACGTCTTCATAGTCGAACATCGACAGAAGATGGCTGATGCAGTTCAGCCTTGCGCGTTTCTTGTCGTTCCCCTCGACGATAAACCACTGCGCCTCGTCGATATTGGTGCGGGCGAACATCTCCTCTTTCGCCTTGGTGTACTGCTCCCACCGGATACGGGATTGCAGGTCCATCGGCGACAGTTTCCACTGTTTGAAAGGGTCGTGGATGCGGACCAGAAAGCGCATCTGCTGTTCCTCATCGGTGATGGAAAACCAGTATTTGATCACCTTGATCCCCGACCGCACCAGCATCCGTTCAAATTCGGGCACCGAGCGGAAGAATTCCTCGACCTGATCCTCGTCGGCAAAGCCCATCACCCGCTCGACCCCGGCGCGGTTGTACCATGACCGGTCGAACAGCACGATTTCACCGGCAGCCGGCAGATGCGGGATGTAGCGTTGGAAATACCACTGAGTTTTTTCGCGGTCCGAGGGCGCTGGCAGGGCCACCGTCCGCACGACGCGGGGGTTCAGCCGCTGGGTGATGCGCTTGATCACGCCGCCCTTGCCCGCACTATCGCGCCCCTCGAACAGGACGACAACCTTTTGCCGCGTATATTGCACCCATTCCTGCAGCTTGATCAACTCGGCCTGCAACTGGATCAACGAGGTCAGATAGACCTTGTTGTCCATCGCATCGGGATGCTTTTCCTTGTAAATCCGCGCGATTTCCTTCGAGATGATGGCGTCTTCCATCACCAACTCCATCTCTTCGTCCAGCACGTCCGACAGTTCCTCGGCCAGCCAGTCCCTCGAATCCGCCACGGTCATCTGAAGTCTCCATCTGTTGCCCCCCTCAAGACATGGGGCAGGTGACGGCTTTATGACAGATGCGGAAGACTGGTCATGGGTTGAAAAAGTTGTAGATATTCTCGGCCATCGCCTGCGAAATCCCATCGACCGCCGTCAGGTCCGGGATTGCCGCCCGCGCCACTGCCTTGGCGCTGCCGAAATGCGCCAGCAGCGCCTTTTTGCGCCCAGCGCCCACGCCCGGAATGTCATCCAGCGGCGTCAGCGACACCGCCTTGGCCCGCTTGGCGACATGGGCACCGTTGGCCCAGCGGTGCGCCTCATCCCGCAGGCGTTGCACAAAATACAGCACCGGGTCGTTCATCCGCAACGCCATGGGACGCTGGCCAATCCGGTGGAACTCCTCTTTCCCGGCGTCGCGGTCGACACCCTTGGCCACGCCCACCATCGCGACATCTTCCACCCCAAGCTCGGTCATGATCGAGGCGACAGCAGATACCTGTCCCGCACCGCCGTCGATCAGCAACAGGTCGGGCCAGGAGTCCGTCTTGCGCTCGGGGTCCTCTTTCAACAGGCGTTCAAAGCGGCGGGTCAACACCTCTTTCATCATGCCGAAATCGTCGCTATTGGCCCCTGCGGCAGATTTGATGTTGAACTTGCGGTACTGGCTTTTGATGAAACCCTCTGGCCCCGCCACCACCATGCCGCCCACGGCATTCGACCCCTGAATATGCGCGTTGTCATA
>JBBQGU010000048.1:0-15655 GCA_038323315.1 Rhodobacterales bacterium
ACCGATGACGGCATCTGCGAAATCAAAGACATGCTGGCCGGCGCGCGACGTTCCACCAAAGACTGGCACGACTTCCTCAGGGACTGCGTCGCAGATCCAGACGTCATCGCCCGCGTCAAGGACCAACCCTTGCGGTAGCAATCGGGCGGGTACGACGAAACCGCCGCCCAACGCGACGCATGTTCGCGCTCGTGATCCAGAACCATCCGCACCGCACGGGCGCGAACTTCCGCTGAAAACGTGTTCGTGGTTTTGCTTGTCGGAGGCTCCACCTTCTCAGGTGTTGGAGCCTCCGACAATCCCGGGGCGGTTCAATGTTCTGTACTTGTTGTTCATGAAGACCAGCAGACTTTAGACCGTAGCTTCCGTCTCTGTCCAATTTTCGGGGGGTGGCTCATATGGTAACTGGCCGTATTCTCAAATTGTTCTGCCACCGAAAATCTTGCGCAGCTTGGACGCTAATTCCTCCCGTCGATAAGGCTTGCTCAGGAGCTCGATGCCAACGTCAAGCCGGCCCTGATGTACAATTGAGTTTTCAGTATAGCCCGATGTATAAAGAACGCGCAGTTCTGGCCGGATGAGATGTGCGGCGTCGACCAATTGGCGCCCGTTCATGCCGCCTGGCATGACCACATCGGTGAATAACAGGTCCAGATCGTCCGTCGCCCTGATGAGCGCGAGGGCAGCATGACCATTTTCAACGGTGGTGACACGATAGTTCAAGGTCCGTAGCTGTGATGACAGATGCTCGCGCACAAGCTCGTCATCTTCCACGACAAGAATGTGTTCGCCATTCCCAAGTGTCATGGTGGGCCGCATCGGCGTCGAGCCCACTAATTTGGATACAGCCGCGCGCGGGACATAAAGCTTGATCGTCGTGCCGACACCGACTTCCGAATAGATCTTTATGTGGCCGCCAGACTGCTTGATATACCCGTACACCATGCTCAACCCCAGTCCGCTGCCTTGACCGACATCCTTGGTCGTGAAGAACGGCTCAAACACGCGCACAAGCGTTTCTCGGTTCATGCCGCAGCCCGTATCGGATACTGAGATCAGCACGTATTCATCGGACTTCACCTCCTGGTGTTGACTGGCATAACCCTCGTCGATAAATGAATTGGAAGTCTCGATCGTCAGGTGACCATTGCCACCCATCGCGTCACGGGCGTTGATCGCAAGGTTAAGCAGCGCGGTTTCCATCTGCCCCTCATCAATGAACGCCGTCCAAACATCCGCCCCCTTGATCAGTTCGATATCGACGCTCTCGGGTAAGGTGCGGCGCAACATTCCTTCTATCCCCTGAACGAGTTGATTGACGTCAACGGCCTTGGGGCTAAGCGCTTGCTTGCGCGAAAACGCCAGCAACCGGCTGGTCAGTTCGGCACCCCGCTGGGCCGCAATCATCGTCATCTTTGCCATTTTTTGCAGCTGCGGTTGATCCGAGAGCAAATCGCCAAGATCTTCGGCATTGCCGAGGATGACGAGCAGCAGGTTGTTGAAGTCATGCGCAACGCCGCCGGTGAGTTGCCCGACTGCCTCGAGTTTCTGGGCCTGTCGCAGTAACGCATCGATCTCCAGTCGATCGGTGATGTCTGTCAGACTGCCAAGGATACGGACCGGTTTTCCGTGAACGTCCCGGATGATATACCCTTTGTCGACGACGGTCGCTATACTGCCATCTGCGCGATAAAAGCGATACTGCGCCTGCCAGGTAACACTGGAACCCTCGATGGCTGCCCGAAGGCTTTCCCATACTGCAGTACGGTCTTCCGGATGGACTTTTTCAAGCCACCAGTCACTCGTGGTCTTTTCGTTTGCAAACTTGTACCCAAAAGAACGTTCAATGTTTTCATTCCACCAGATATCCTGTGTTTCAATATCCGAATCCCAAATGACGTCACTGGTCGCCGCTGACACAAGACGGAATCGTTCGTCGTTCAGACGTACTTGCTCCTCCAGATTTAGCCGCTCAGAGATGTCTGTCATGCTACCCAGCACGCGGACCGTCTGCCCTTTGTCATCAAGGATTGAGAAAGCCCGGTCTTCGACAGTTGCCCAGGTGCCATCCGCTCGCCTCAATTTATAGAATTCGTGCATCGAAGACACCTGTCCCGACACCAGACGGTCCCAAGCCTCGTGAATGCGGCGCATATCGTTGGGGTAAATGTTGGAATGCCAGACATCCGGCTGCATGCCGAATATCTCTGATCGCCCATCGCTCCACCACTTCTGTCCGCCGGCCAGATCCCACTCCCATACTGCATTCCCTGTCACTTGCGCGATCAGCCGGAAGCGCTCCTCGGACAGCCGTATTTGCGCATCGACAATCTTTCTGTCGGTGATGTCACGCTCGACCGAGACCCAGTGCGTGTGCCATCCCTTTTCATTCGTGATCGGAACGATATCCAGTTCCAACCAGAATTCCTGCCCAGCCTTGGTATAGTTGATCAACTCGGCCCGGACGGGCTGCCAACCCGTCAGTGCATTGCGAATTTTATCAAGTATGGGGCGTTGTGTCTTTGGCCCTTGCAGGATGCGAGGGGATTTGCCGATAACCTCCTCCCGGCTAAAGCCCGTCAGCCGCGTGAACGCGTCATTGACATAAACGATTGTCGGATTGTCGGGACCGTCCAAAGGTTCGGCCTTCGTGATCAGGATAATATCGTTTGACCGTGAGACGGCCTTCTCCAGCAGGTCGAGCTGCTCTGCGCGTGCAACATCCTCCGACACATCCCTCAAGAAGATCGCGACACTTTCGGCTACAGGGTAGGCAGAGATTGCAAAGGTCTTTCCAAGACTTTTGATCCGTTCGGTGACCTGCAGGGTTTTTCGCGACACCATTGCCTCACGCGCAACGGCCGCCAATCGGGTGTCCGCGAGAGCAGGCAGCGAAGCAAGGAGTTCATGTCCAACCATATTTACCGCTGTGTAATCCAGCACGGCTTCGGCCCG
Organism: Rhodobacterales bacterium; assembly: GCA_038323315.1. GTDB lineage: Bacteria > Pseudomonadota > Alphaproteobacteria > Rhodobacterales > Rhodobacteraceae > Stagnihabitans. The sequence continues at coordinate 2,956 of JBBQGU010000048.1, forward strand.
GCGGTTCAGATATGTCATGCGCAAGTCTTTATCGAGGAAAAGGAACGGATCCGGAAGACCGTCGATCGTCTCCTGAATCTTGGTCGCCAGTCTTTCGTTTTCTGCGCGGGTTTCCATCAGTTCGGTGATGTCCTGCATCGCACCCTGTACGGCAATGATCCTGCCGGCACTGTCGCGGACCGGCTCACCGATCGAGCGAACCTTGATCAGATGTCCTTTGGCCGTGATAAGATCGCGAACGTTGTCAAATGGAATGCCATCTTTCACACAGGCATCGAAGACCCGCCGCGCTGCGTCTTGCTCATGTGGTGCGAAATAATCGATGCCGCCCTGGAACGTCGGCGTCGCGCCAATTGGCACCTCATGGATCAAAGCGACACCATCTGACCAGAACACTTTCTGGTCGACGAGCGATACAGTCCACCCGCCCAGCCGGCAAGCCCGCCCGGCGATCTCCAGCAGCCTGTCAGATTCGTCGGCCCGCTGGCGCACCGTCATCAGTTCGTTGACGTCTTGAAGTGATCCTTGAAGGGCAACTATCCGGCCAGTTTCGTCGCGCTCCGCCTCGCCGGTGACGCGAATCCACAACCTGCGCCCCTTGGCACTGATGATCTCCAATGTATTATCGTATGGCTCTCCGTGGTCGAGGCAGGATTGGAAAAGGGCTTTGATCCGGTTTCTGTACTCTGGTACAAAATAGTCGAACGCTGCCGCAAGGCTTGGCGAATATCCGTCCGGTTCGCCGTGGACACGGCTTATCTGGCGTGACCATTCAAGCACCTCGGTCAGCGCGTCGTACCGCCAGGCACCAAAATGCGCCGACGTGCCCGCGATCTCCAGCAGCCGTTCCGATGTCTCGGCCCGCTGGCGCATGGTCAGCAGGCTTGTCACGTCTTGAACCCCGCCTTGCGCCCCAATGATGCAGGTGCCATCGTCAGAACGCATGGCCTGACCCGTAATGCGCAACGTCACATTCCGGCCTTTGGCAGTTGTAATTTCGAAATTGGCGTCAAAGTCTTGGCCATTCTCGAAGGTGTTCTGCAAAGCCGCCTCAAGCCGCATGCGCTCGGGTGGGGCGTAGAACTCAGATGCGTGATCCAGCGTCAAGAAAACGTCACTTGGAAGGTCGTGAAGGGCTGCCGTCACCGGCGTTATGCGAACGATCCGCGTCGCCGCATCGATGCGCCAACCGCCGAGTTGTGCCACCCGTCCCGCCATCCGAGAGAAGTCGTCGGCCCGCTGCGCCTCGTCTTGCGCCTTGGTGAACTCCGTCACGTCCTGCATCGCCCCCGTAAGGCGGATAAGACGCTTGCCATCGTCCGACAGAACCGGCTTGACGACGACACGCACTTGCCGGAATACACCGGTTGCTGACACCATCGTCAAACTCTCATCGAAACCGGCCTTGTCTTCGATGCTGCGTGCAACGGCTGCCTCAATCCTCGCGCGTGACTCGGCTGTGAAAAAGTTGAACGCCTGCGCCATCGGTTTTTGTCGCACGTCCGGCATATCGTGTAATTCTGCCGTAACGGGTGAAATCTCAACCAGTCCGGTCTGAATATCCAGCGCCCAGCTGCCCAGCCTTGCCACCTCTCCCGCAAGCTGGACCATGGATTGCAATTCAGCCTCGGCAGCTTGCGCCTGTACCAGTTCGGTGATGTCTTGGGTCACGCCGAAAAACAGGTTTCCTGTCGGACCGCCTGCAGTCGCGCCCAATTCCCGGACGTGACGGATTTCGCCATCGCGACGAATGATACGGTGACGGTGACTGTACGGCTCGCGGGTCGCGATGACATGTGCCATCGTTCTGTCGAACGAGGCCCGGTCGTCTGGGTGTATGAATTCAGCGATGGACGTGTACGTTTTGTCGAACTCGTCCTCGGTCAATCCAAATAGACGAAGGGTGTTTGCCGACCAGATCACGCGCATCGTGTCCCAGTCCATCTGGAACGAGCCCGCGTTCACCAAACATTCGGTCATCTTGGCCGCCAGTTCCAACTGTGCGATCCGGGCTTCTGCCGCCTTCAAGGCATCCATGGCGCTTTCATGGTCATTCATCGCACTCATCCTGACGGTGGCCTGTTTGAAGCGGTCGATCACCTTACCGATACATAACAGCGCCATGATCGGCTAACCAGAAGGATGACGCGATGTCACTCATGGAGGCCTGCTGCGGGGGAATGGGAGCCTCCGCCGGGGGCCTTCTGGGGCAGTTGATATTCCCAGCTTGGCTCCGGCGCAATGTCCGTCCATCGCTACAGACCGAAGTCGAGATCATTTCTGTCAGGCATAACGGTTGCCGTCCTCCGCGTTTGCGGAACTGTGGCCTCATGCCCATCCGGCGTGGTCCCAGTCATGAGCCTTGCCATTGGCAATCAGACGGCCGCTGGCTCGACTGGGGATCAATCAGATCAACCTCAACACCGACGCGACGGTGCGATGACCCAGCCATGAACTTCGTGACCGGTGTTTGCGCTGGTCACTCCACAAGGGGCCCGGACTGCGCATACGACCCGTCCCGTTACCTTGTGGAATAGACATATAGGCAGCGACAGGACATGGTTTTGGCACTCAGGCAGGCATGGGGCATGTTGCCGTCAAAATGGACCGAGTCGCCGGGGTTGAGGTGAGCCGTCTCATACCCTTCGGAATGAAAGACCAACTGGCCCGAAAGGACGAGCAGCAGATCGTCGGTCGGGTGGGTGTTCCAAGGGCCGAATGTCGCGATCTCGGTGTGTGTGAATTCAACAATCGCGGATTGGAAAACGCGCCGCTTAAGCGTACCTGCAAGAGGCCAAAGCTGGTTGTTCGGATAGGCAACCGCAGGGTGATCCGTTACCGAACGCTCTATCACCATGCGTCCCGTCAGCCACCGGCTTTCGCTTTGCACGAGGTCAGATAGTTTGGTGTCAAAGCCACGTGCGAGCTTCAACAGCACTTCAAAAGTCGGCGACAGCAGTTCGTTTTCGATCTTCGACAGTGTCGAACGGGCAATACCGGCGCGGCTCGCCAACTCTTGCTGGCTCCAGCCACGCTCATCGCGCCAGCGCCGAATGCGGACTGCAAGAGCTGCCTGTGCCGGTTGATGCCGGAGATTGCTGTCGATAGCCATGTTCCAGTTCCGAACCATTGACATGAGATTGTTCGTATAAGAACATAAAGTTGTCAATCAGATCGAGATCAGCAACTATGGCCAATACATCGCAAACCCTGTTCGAACGCGGCCTTAAGGTTCTCGTCGAGGGGGTCTCTTCTGCATCGCGCGGCCCGGCCACTTTTGGCGGCGCACCGCGTTACATGTCGCACGGCAAAGGTGCGCGGATTTATGATGTAGACGGCCGAGAATACATCGACTGGATGATGGCATTTGGCGCACTGCCACTTGGCCATGCCCATCCAAAGGTCGTGGAAACCATCACACGCGAGGCGGCCCGCGGGACCCATTTCGCAACGGCGCTTGAGGTCGAGGTCGAGGTGGCCGAGATGCTGGTTGGCCTGTTGCCCCATGTCGACAAGGTGCGCTTTGCCAATACCGGGACAGAGGCGTGCATGGCGGCCTTTCGTCTGGCGCGCGGCCATACCGGCCGCCGCAAGATCATCAAGTTCGAGGGCCATTATCACGGCTGGTCAGATGCCGTCCTTGTCAACACCAACCCCCTGCCCCCGACCCTGCTGGGCCATCCCAACGATCCGATCCGCATCCCCGACAGTTCGGGCATACCCGAAGAGGCGTGGAAGGACACCATCGTGGTGCGCTGGAACGACGTCGCAGCGCTGGAGCGTGCGATGGCACTGCACGGGGCAGATGCGGCTTGCGTGGTCACCGAAGGTGTGATGTCCAACATGGGGGTGATCCCGCCCAATCCCGGTTATCTGAACCGGCTGCAAGAACTGTGCCATCAGTACGGCGCGTTGTTTTACCTTGATGAGACTGTGACGGGCTTTCGCCTTGCGCCCGGGGGGGCTGCTGAACTGTACGGGCTAAATCCGGATATCGTGACCTATGGCAAGGCGCTGGGGGGCGGGCTGCCGATGGCGATGATCGGTGGGCGGGCCGACGTCATGGCAGGTCTGGAATGGGGCAAGGTCCTGCATTACGGCACCCATAATGCCGGGCGTCTGGCGCTGCATGTCACCAAGGTGATGCTTGAAACCATGCTGGCCGACAATCAGGCCGGGTTTGCGAAGATCAAGGAGCTTGGCCTGAAGATGGTAGGTGAAGTGCGCCGCGTGGCCTCGGCCAGCAATCGGCACGGCATCGTGGTTCAGGGTGTCAATTCGATGTTCCAGATCTTCTTCACCGACAAGGAGGAGATCACCGATTTCCGGGACTTCTGCACCCATGTCGACCGGATGAAGTTCCGCGACTTTGCGCTGCGGTTGATGGACAAGGGGGTCTACATGAACCCCTCGGCCACGCTGCACTCGCTGTCGTCCATCGTCCACACCGAAGCCGACATCGCGGTCACTGCCCGTGCCATGGCCGAAGTGCTGGAGGAGATGCCGTGAAGATCGGCATCCTTGGCGTCGGCAACCTTGCCGGCTATCTGGTTCAAGGGTCGCAGACAGGGGGGCATACGTTTCTTCTGTCGCCACGTGGGGCGGGCAAGTCAGCCAGTCTTGCCAAACGTTTTGGCTGTGAAGTAGCTCAAGGCAATCAGGCGGTGGTTGATGCCTGCGACCACGTCCTTGTCTGCCTGCCCGCCGCCGATGGGGTGGCGCTGCTGACGGGGCTGGCATTTCGCGACGGGCAAAAGGTCTGTTCGGCCATGGCGGCCGGCGTCTCGCTTGACGTCATCCGGACGGCCGTTGCCCCTGCCGAGGCAACGCTCTCGATGATGCCGGGCTATGCCAATGCCTTTTCGGCTGGCCCGACCTTTCTGTATCCGGCAAACTCGGTGTGGCCCATATTCTTCGCCTCGTGTGGGCCGGTGCATGAAATGTCCGACGCTCGGAGCTTTGAAACCGCGGCCGTCTTTGGCGCCATGTCAGGTGCAAGCGTCTTTCTGATGCGCCATCTTGCCGCCTGGTACGAGGCCGAGGGGTTAAGCCCGGCCACCGCTCGCCGTCTTGTGGCTGAAACTTTGCGCGGCAATGCAGAAGTGCTGTTGCAGTCGGATGATACGCTGGATGCCATCTGCAAAGGTGTGACCACGCCGGGCGGTATCACCGAGCAGTTGCTTTCCGACCTGAACCGCGATGGCGCGCTGGAAAGTTGGCACACGGCCATGACCGGTGTCCTGCACCGGATGACCGCTGCCCGGAAGCCCTGATCGGCGCCAACTTTGGGAAGATTTATGGCTTCCGAAGATAGCGGAAGTGGCCGCAGTGGATCAGTTGCTTGGCCCAGACCGGCGCCTCCACCGCGTTATGCTGAAGTTACCGTAGCAAAGTTCGCGTCGGACAACGCGACCCTATACACCTGCCCCGGCGATTTCACTTTCTTTGCGGCTGGTGTTTGCGACCTGCGCGCCGGTGCGCAGTACTTCGGTGACCAACAGATCGAGGTCGGCCCGCCTGGTTCGGTGATTGCAGATAGCCGCGCGCAAACAGTGGCGGCCGTGGATTGTGGTGTCCGAAAGCGCGGCGATGCCGTTTTCCTGAAGCCGCAGCATGATCTCGATGTTCAGATCGCGCAGTGCACCCTCATCCAGCAAACCGGGATTGTAGCGAAAGCAAACGATGTCGACCACGGTCGGCGCCATCAGTTCCAACAAGGCTTCATGCTTGATTAACCCGGAAAGATACTTTGCCTGCGCGATGCCTTGATCAATGAGCCGCCCGAACTTTGGGACCCCGTGTTCCTTGAGCATCATCCAGATCTTGAGCGCCCGAAAACCACGCGACGTATCGAGACCGTAATCGTGCAGGAATTCGCCCGCTGCGATGCCACGAGACATTTTCTGAAGGTATTCTGCATCTTCCGCAAAGGTCTGCCGATGCTGCGTGCGGTCGCGCACAAGGGCGCAACCCACGTCGAACGGGGCTTGAAGCCCCTTGTGCAAATCGAGTGCCAGGGAATCCGCCCGGTCGATCCCCTCGACCAGATGGCGGTGATCAGACGAGATGGCGATCAGAGCCCCGATGCAGCCATCGACATGCAGCCAAAGCCCTTCGTTTACACAAAGATCTGCGATGGCCGGCAGATCGTCGATGGAACCGGTGTTGGTCGTGCCCGCAGTTGCAATCACGCAGGCCGGACGGAACCCGCTCGCCCGATCAGCATGGATCATCTCCTTCAGCTTGACAGTGTCCATGCGAAAAGCATCGTCCGACGGAATCTTGCAAAGCGCCTTCTTGCCCAGCCCCAGCAAATTCATCGCTTTGAAATGACAAGAGTGCACCTGATCCGAAGCATAGAACCGCAACGGTTTGGGCATGGCGTCCACGCCCTCGTGTCGCAGATCGACCCCGGCCATGGCGTTGCGCGCCGCCATCAGCCCGATGATATTGGCCATCGAACCGCCATTGACCAATGTGCCGCTGGCGCCTTGGGGAAAGCCCATCATATTGCGAATCCAGTCGGTCACTTGTTGGTCTACTTGACTCGCGGCCGTATTCCCCCCGCCCAAGTTCGACCCGTCGATTGCCGCCAGAAAATCACCCAATGCGCCGGTAAAGTTTCCGGCCCCCATATACCACATCCAGAACCGCGGATGGATGTTGCCCATTGGATGCGGCATCAGTTGGACCGTGATTTCGGAGTAGACCGTTTCAAGCGGGATAGGCTTTTGCGGCGGAGGGCCAGAAAACGAGGCGCGCACGGAATTTGGTATCTCTTGCCACAGCGGTCGGTCACGAACGCCGCCCAGATGGTCGATGGCGTCATCGACCATTCGGTGCGCCAGCGCCCGAGCCGCGGCCCAGTCGGCGGGGTCCAGGGATTCTTCTGCGATGTTGGTATCCTGCGCCACCATGGTGAACTCCTGTGTTGCCGACCTGTTCGGCGTTTCAGCCGATCTGATATCCAGGCGTCGACTGCGCCAGCGCCACCTCTGCCGCATCCATGTCTTCGGGAATGTCTGCGAAGAGCGGCGTTGTCAGGTAGCGTTCGCCCGTGTCGGGCAGCATGCACAGGATCACCGACCCCGCTTCCGCTCGCTCTGCGATCTTCATCGCCACAGCGAATGTCGCACCCCCCGAAATGCCCGTCAGGATCCCTTCGCGCTGCGCCAGATTTTTCGCCCAAGCAACGCCTTCGGCACCCGTGACCGGGATCAGTTCGTCAAAGCCGCCACTGTCAAGACACTCCTGCAAGACCTTGGGGATGAAATCCGGTGTCCAGCCTTGGATAGGATGCGGCTCAAAACTTGGGTGGCTTTCGGTTGGGCCACCTGCGGCACTGCGCGCCTGCGCAACGCCGCTTCCGACAAGTTGTGCATTTGCAGGTTCGGTCAGGATGATCCGCGTCTCAGGTCGTTCGCGGCGCAGCACCCGCGCCAGGCCGGACACCGTGCCGCCCGTGCCATAGCCCGTAACCACGTAGTCCAGCCGATCCCCCGCAAAATCACCGATGATCTCGCGAGCAGTTGTTGCCTCATGAATATCGGCATTCGCAGCGGTTTCAAATTGTCTGGCCAGAAACCAACCGTGCTTTTCAGCCAGTTCGGCCGCCTTCATGTACATACCGGTGCCTTTTTGCGCGCGCGGTGTCAGCACGACTTTTGCGCCGAGCATTCGCATGAGCCGCCGCCGTTCGACTGAAAAGCTGTCAGCCATGGTGACGACAAGCGGATAGCCTTTTTGGGCGCAGACCATTGCCAACCCAATGCCGGTATTGCCGCTGGTCGCTTCGACCACCGTCTGACCGGGTTTCAGGGTGCCCGCGCGTTCCGCCGCCTCGATGATGTTCAGCGCCAGCCGGTCTTTGATTGAGGCCGCCGGATTGAAGGACTCTACTTTCACATATATTCGCACGCCTTTTGGGGCGAGATTGTTGATCCGCACGACGGGCGTGTCGCCGACAGTGTCGAGAATGCTGTCATAAAGCATCCCGCGCCCTTTGGTTGTCCGTATCGTCATGGCGTCCATTGACTTTCTCCAGTTTAGATTTCGGGAGGCGAGTTATCTGGCAGCTTAAATCTATTTTCCTGCGTTTTCATAAGTTTGACAGACCTTTACCTCTTAAGGCTTCGCGGCAACCGGAAGGGGCCAAAGAATTCCCCGCGTCCATCGCGGTTCACGATATCCACGGCGATCAGATGTGATCTGATGTTTCGAACCGGTTGGTTTTGATCGCGTTTGATTGCATCGTCGGATTCCGTTTCCAAAGCAGGTCTTCGACGGATGAGGTATATGCCGCCAAATCCTACATCTTTCGCTTGGGTTGGGCTTGATGGAGAGCTGAAGATTTCGTGTAGAAATCTGCGATTCTGCGGTATTCTGTCGCATGGCGTGGATTTTTGGTGACTTTCGACTCGACCCGGAACGGTTCGAACTTCTCCGTGGTGCAGATCCGGTGGAGTTGGAGCCGCAAGTTCTTGCGCTGCTCGTTCAACTGATTCGCAATCGCGCCCGAATGGTCACGAAGGCAGAGATCGCCGAAGTCGTCTGGCAGGGGCGGTTCGCTTCGGATGCCAGCATTTCCAGTCGTATCCGGTCGGCGCGGCAGGCGGTGGGCGACGACGGTCACACTCAGACAACGATCCGGACGGTGCATGGCAGAGGCTTCCGGTTCGTGGCCGAGATCGTGGAAACCGGGACAGATCAGATCGCAGCGGCATCGCCAAGCCGTGAGCGGGTAGAACCACTGACAGGCAGGCCGTCGATCGCTATTTTGCCGTTTCGCCCGCTGGCTATGGCACCCGAACTCGAAATCCTGGCCGATGCAATACCCTACGAGATCATTCAGGCGCTTTCGCGTCTGCGTTGGCTGGCCGTGATTGCGCGCGGCTCGTCTTTCCGGTTTCGCCAACCAAACCCTGACCTCGATCTCGTCGCCACGTCACTAGGAGCCCGCTACATCCTTTCGGGGCTTGTTGAGGCCCGGGAGCGCGGGCTTGCCGTGACGATTGAACTGTCTGACAGCAGCAATAACGAAGTGATCTGGGGTGATCGTCTGGTGGCGCCGCTCGATGGTATTGACGATTTGCGCAGCCGGATCGTCGCGCATCTTGTCACTGCCCTGGAAGTCCACATTCCACTGAACGAAGCCCGTCATGCGCAGATGGCAAGTCTGGAATCACTGGACGCCTGGGCCAACTATCATCTGGGGCTGCAGCATCTCTATCGCTTCACAAGCGATGACAACTTGCGTGCAAAAGGCCGTTTCGAACAGGCGGTGACTCTGGACCCGCGCTTTGCCCGCGCCCATGCTGGCCTGTCTTTCACCAGTTTTCTCGAAGCGTTCCTGCACCTGACTCCCGAGGTCGGTGACGCAACCCTTGCCGCGCGGCGCCATGCCGAACGCGGGCTGGAACTAGACCCACTTGACCCATTCGCGAACTTTACGATGGGTCGCTCCCACTGGCTGACACATGAACTGGATGCGGCGGCGGAATGGCTGGACAGGGCCACCACGCTCAACCCGAACTATGCGCAAGGGTTCTATTCGTCGGCCTTGACCTCGATGTTGATCGGCAATGCTTCGGCGACGGAAACCGGGCTGGACACGGCGCTGCAACTCAGCCCGCTTGATCCGCTGCTTTATGGAATGCGTGGGGTGCGATCGCAAATGCTCATGCAAACAGGCGATTATCAGTCTGCCGCGCACTGGGGCGACAAAGCGGCGACTACGCCGGGCGCGCATTACCTGATCGCCATGATAGCACTTGCAGCCAATGCGCTGGCCGGACGTCACGATCAAGTCGCCCGCTGGCGGCAAGAGGTGCGGCGGCGCAAGCCAGGTGCGACCGCCGCGCATTATTTCGGTGCCTTTCCTACCCGGGATGCCGAATCCAGATCGCTTATTGCCCACCAGTTGCGCCGACAGGGTTTTTGAACCTTTCGCGTGTCGCTCTGCGGTAGTGTCGATCATCATAGCGTGTCGACTTGAGACGGAAGGACATCACTGGTGCCGCAGTGTTTCGGCGCGTTCTTCGGCGCGGCCGCGCCAGCCTTGCCTATGCGTAAAGTGCCGTGCAGGATTTTTCTTCGCGCCGCTTTTAACGATCCTATCATCTGCTGCAGACAGACCGACTAGCCCGATTTGCCTTGACGGTGGATAAACTGGTCAAGCGCCACGGCGGCCAGCAGAACAGTGCCTTTGACCACCCATTGAACATATTCATTGATGTTCAGCAGGATCATCCCATTGGCCAATACCCCCATGATCAGCACCCCCGCCAGAACGCCAGACAGTCGCCCGACACCACCAAAGATCGAAACGCCGCCCAGGACAACGGCGGTGATGATGTCCAACTCGTAACCTTCACCGCCCTTCGGCTGGCCCGAGTTGACCCGTGCCATCAGGACGATGCCGGCAAATGCGGCCAAGGTGCCGCTCAGGGCATATACCTTGTATTTCAGTCGCTTGACGTTGACGCCCGACAGACGTGCCGCCTCTTCGTTGCCGCCGACACCGTAAACTTCGCGACCAAAGCGGGTGTAGGTCAGTATGACATGGCCAATGGCGAGAGTGGCCGCCATGAGGATCACCGGCACCGGGATGCCCAGCAGATAGCCCTGCCCGATCTGTTTCAGCGTGTCCGGCACGCCGTAGACCGGCAAGCCGCCGCCGATGATATAAGACACGCCCCGCAATGCTGTCATCAAGCCCAGCGTCGTGATCAGCGGCGGGATGCCGGCGGCGTTGATGATGAACCCGGCCAGTAGCCCGGCGAACAGCCCGAACCCCAAGGCAGCCGCGACGGCCACTGCCACTGGAAAGCCTGCTGCGATCAGGGTGGCGCAGGTCATGCCTGCGACACCAATCACCGAGCCCACCGACAAGTCGATGCCGCCGGTCAGCAGGACGAAAGTCAGCCCTACCGCACAGATGCCGATGATTGATACCTGCCGCAGAACGTTCAGCAGGTTGGCACTGGTCAGGAAAACGTCGCTGGTGATGGTAAAGAAGATGACCAGAATTAGCAGAGCCACATAGATGCCGTAATGCGCGACCTTTGCCTTCAGCCCGATCTGCGGCGCTGTGACAGCCGCGATGCCCGCTGTAGTTTGATCTGTCATGCCACCTGCTCCCTGACTTCCAGACCAGAGGCAAGGCGTAGAACCCGCTCCTGATCAAACTGGTCATGTGATAACTCGCCCGCGATGCGTCCCTGTGCCAACACCAGAATGCGGTCGGACATGCCCAGAAGTTCAGGCATTTCCGAGGAGATCATGATGATCGCCGCCCCCCGGTCCGACAACCGCCGCATCAGCGCATAGATTTCCTCTTTCGCGCCCACATCGATACCCCGCGTCGGTTCATCAAAGATCAGCACGCGGCTGTCGGTCAACAGCCATTTGGCCAATACGACCTTCTGCTGATTGCCGCCCGACAACCGGCTGACAAGCTGGCCCAGGTTTGGCGTCTTGATCTGCAACTGGTCTCGCATCCGGGTTGCGGCCGCCCTTTCGGCCTTCGCATCGGCGAACAGGCCGGGGGACACGCGGGCAAGTGCGGCAAAGACGGCGTTGAACGTGACGGACTGGTTCAAGAGCACGCCTTGCCGCTTGCGATCTTCGGGGATCAGGCCGATCCCGGCGGCGATGGCTTGCCGAGGCGAACGGATGTCGACGGCTTTGCCATCCACCCTGATTTCGCCGCCTGCACGAGGATCGGCACCAAAGATCAGGCGCGCGGTTTCGGTCCGTCCGGCACCGACCAGCCCTGCCAGACCCAGAATCTCGCCCGAGCGAACGCTGTGGCTGACAGCGTGGACTTTGTCGGAACGCAGGCCGCGCGCCTCCAGCAACACCTTGCCACGACGCGCCGTTGATGCGGGGTGGCTGCGGTCGACCGTTCGGCCCACCATCAGGCGGACCAGTTCGGCTTCGTCTGTGGCTGCGGTGTCCAGTGTTTCGACAAGGTTGCCGTCGCGCAGCACCGTCACCCGGTCGCACAGGTCGAAGATTTCCTTGAGCCGGTGCGAGATGTAGATGATCGTGACCCCGCGTGCCTTGAGCCGCGCCACCACCTCATACAGAAAGCCGACCTCGCGGTTGGTCAAGGGCGCGGTTGGTTCATCCATGATCAGGACGCGGGCATTGCGTGAGACGGATTTTGCCAGTTCGACCATTTGCTGATGGCCGACAGACAGATTGCGAGCCAGCGCACGGGGTGACACGTCAGTGCCAAGGTCGTGCAGGATGCGGGCGGTCTCGGCCTCCATCAGGGGGCGGTCGACCAATCCGCGCCGGGTGATCTGCCGGCCAAAGAAAACGTTTTCGGCGACAGTCAGGTCGGGGAACAGCGAAAATTCCTGATAGATCGCAGCGATGCCCCGCGACAACGTGCCTGCGGGGTCAAGGCCCGAAAGATCCTCGCCATCCAGCACCACCGAACCGGAATCGGCGCGGACGGCCCCGGTGATCAGTTTGATCAGCGTCGATTTCCCGGCCCCGTTTTCGCCAAGCAGGGCGTGAACCTCGCCGCGGCGAAACGACAGGTCAAAGGGCTTTAGCGCGGCCACACCCGGATAGCTTTTGGCAAGCTGGCGCAACTCTAGAATATCGGTCATGGGCCCCCCCGGTTTGCAGCGCGGGCCGACGTTGTGATACTGTCGGCCCGCAAAGCGCTAGTTGGCAGGCATCGCAT
>JBBQGU010000049.1:0-15645 GCA_038323315.1 Rhodobacterales bacterium
ACCCGTTTCGCCGGGCCGAAGTGCCTGAATGGCTGCAAATGTGTCGGGGTCGGTGCGGCCGGCCAGAAAGACGCGGAACGGGGCTAAAACCAGCGGCACAGCCTGCTCGATATCGATCGTACCCTCGGTCAATGGCTGCACGCCCGTCCGCCAGACCTCGGTGAAAACCGGGTCCATCACAAACCAGGTCAGGAACAGGGCCAGGCTTACCAGAACCATGTTCGGCGGCGATTGTTGCAGGCCCAGCGCCTGACGCAAGATCGATAGAACAGTCACGATGAACGGAAAACAGGTCACCATCACGGCCAGCCCCGGAACGATGCTCAACACTGTGACCAACAACAGGATCTCGATCGACCTGGTGGCCAGCGAAGTGTCATTTCCCAGATCGACCGAGAACGACTGGGCCAGGGCAGGTCCGGCCAACAGGCCCAGTGCCAAGGTCAGGATCGGAAGCAGAATGCGCCTCACAACCCACCCCGCAGATTGGCCACTTCGGTCAGGCGCACGGCCAGTTGACCGGCCTGTTCGCCCTCCAACTCTTCCAACTCGCCACGCGCGATAAGGCGGTCGCCGACATACAGTTCGACCGGGTCATCGACGCGCCGGTCCAGCGCCAGCACCGCGTCGCGGCTCAGTCTCAACAGGTCGCGCACCAGCGGGCGGGCCTTGCCGACCGAAATCGTGACCTCGATCGGAACTTGGGCGAAGGGGTTGTTGTCGGCAGGATTATCCATTGGGTCTGTCCTTTCCAGGAAGTTCAAAAAAACCGCGCACAGCGGCGGCAATATCGGCAGTGGCTTTGTCAAGATCGACCTGGGATTCAAGTGTGCCAAGTTTGATGTAAACCTGACCTTCACCCAGCGTCGGCTCTTCTTGAATGGTCATCGGCAGGCCGGTTGCCTGTTCCAGCAGCGCCTCGACCGCGGCGCGTGAAGCGGGGTTCAGCACCAGTGTCACCGGGGCATCGCCCAGGCCTTCGGCCAGCGGCATCAGGGTTTCCAGCACAATAGGCGCCAGGGTTTCTCGGGCAATCTCGGGCAGCAACCGGCCCACGATCTGCAGCATCAAAGGCTCGATCGCTTTCAGAATATGGGTCCGCGCCTCGTGATAGGAAAAGCCCAGGCTTTGCAGATTGCGCGCCAGTTCGGCCCGGATGCGGGTCTGATCCTCGGATTGTGCGGCATTGGCATCGTCCCAACCCGCGCGGTAGCCGCTGTCATAGGACGCCAGCTTTTCATCCTCCAGCGCAACACGGTCCAGAATAACGGTCTGCGTCTTGGTTGGCTTGTCTTGCGCGTTGAACACTTCCAGCTTTACGGCCATCAGGCGGGCTCCTCGTCATGTTCCATCCAAGACCGCAGGATTTCGACCGATTCGGCCTGACGCTCTTCGATCAGGCGACGCAGACGGGCGACCGGATCGATTTCGATGCCGGTCATCGCGGCCTGTTGCTCGGCGAAGTCGGCGGTGCCGGGCATGATGCCGATATCGTCGATTTCACCATTCAGGGCGTTGCCGATCATATCATCGCTGGATCTGCCGTTCGGCAGAGCCAGCGGTTGGAATGGCGCGGCCAGTTGCGGGGCGGCACCGGCACCCGAGGTCAGGATCGGCCGGATCACGAACAGCCCCAGGATCAGCGCGACCAGCGCCAGCACACCCAGCTGGATCATCGACATCAGCTCAATCCCGGCGAACAGGCTGGCTTCGACCAAGGTCCCTTCAACGGATTGCTGCTGAAACGGCAGCGATTTCAGGGTCAGCACATCGCCGCGCGTCTGGTCGATCCCTGCGGCCGAACCGACCAGCTCCTTCAGCGTATCCAGTTCGGCATCACTGCGCGGCTGGAAAGTGACCGATCCATCTGCAGCGGTAACCTGTTCCTGATCGACCAGCACCGCGACCGACAGTTTGCGGATTGATCCGGGGGCCTTGATGATCTGGCGGCTGGTTTCGGACACCTCGTAGTTCACCCGCTCTTGCTTGTCCGAGGTAGAGCTTTGGTTGTTGGTGCCGCCGGCCCCCTGACCTGTGGGCAGGTTGGAGGCCACGGTGACCGCACTGTCACTGCCCGAACTGGTTCCGGTCTTTTCCTGTGTCTCGGTCGAGATGGCGACGCGGCTTTGCGGATCAAAGGTATGTTCGGTGACCTCTTCGCGGTCGGTCACGACATCGACACTGACCTCGACCACCGCTTTACCGGGACCGACACGAGCGGCCAGCAGGCGCTCGACATTTGCCTTGATCTCGGCCGCTCTGGCGTCGCCAGTGGCACCCGGCATGTGGGTGTCACTGTCCGACGGGATCAGACCGCTGACCGAATCAACCACCGAGACATCATCGGGTTTCAGGCCAGACACGGCGGCAGCAACCAGATGGCGCAGCGCATTGGCCTGGGCCGCCGACAGATTTCCGCCGCTGGTGACCACAGTCACGCTGGCGGTTGGCTTGCTTTCATCCTTGAAAACCTGCGCAGGCGCTTGCGCAATATGGACGCGGGCGGATTTGATGTCCGGCATGGCCAAAATCGTCCGCGCCAGCTCGCCTTCCTTTGCACGCCAGTAGGCTGCGTCGAACATCTGCGAGGTTGTGCCAAAGCCAGACAACGAATCAAGCAGTTCATAGCCGGTGCCACCCGATGCGGGCAGGCCCTGACCAGCCAAAACCATGCGCAGATTGTCACGTTGCGCCGAATCGACATAGACCGCGTCACCGCGCACTTCATATTTGACGCCCTGCGCGTCGAGTGCAGTGATGACGTCACCCGCCGCGGCGCCCTGAAGACCCGAGTATAACAAGGCCATATTCGCGGTTCCCGCCATACGGGCCAGACCCAGAATGGCCAGGAACATCGCCAGTGTCGCCCCGATGACCACGGCCCGGCGGCGATTTCCCAAATTGGCCCAAAGTTCCAGCAAATTTTGCAACCTATTCTCCGTCCATGGGCTTCTGCCTGTCCGCACAGCATTGAATGATCCCGCTTAACAATCGGTTAGTAGGAATGAGTCTATCTTCGTCTTGCAGCAAGGACGGAGGTGCCCGGTGGCCGAAGCTGAACAGCCGCAGGATGCGGTCCCGAAAAAGAAGTCTAAACTGCCATTGATCCTCGGCCTGGTCCTGTTTCTGGTGCTGGGCGGCGGGGGGTTCTATGCTGTCTATTCAGGGCTGATCCTCGCCCCTGCGGCCGAGCACGCGTCGGCCGGACACACATCCGACCTGCCTGACATCGCCTTTGTCCCGCTGGACGCTGTCACGATCACGCTGGGCGAGGTTGAAGCCAGCATGCATCTGCGATTCGCCGCACAGCTGGAAGTTGAAAGCGCCAAGAAAGACGAAGTAACGCTGTTGATGCCGCGCATCCTGGACGTGTTGAACGGCTATCTGCGTGCGGTGGAGGTTGCGGAGCTGGGCAATCCGCATGCGCTGGTGCGGTTGCGGTCGCAAATGCTGCGCCGAATCCAGATTGTGACGGGCGAGGGTCGGGTGCGCGATCTGCTGGTCACCGAATTTGTCTTGAACTGAAGGGCCGAACCATGACGCTAATCTCGGATATTCTGCTGTCTGCCGGTGCCTTTGGTGCAGCGATCTATTGCTTTGTCCTGTCGGCGCGGTTGAAGAAATTCACCACATTGGAAAATGGCATGGGCAGTGCCATCGCCGTGCTGTCGGCGCAGGTCGATGACATGACCAAGGCGTTGGACCGGGCACGCGGTGCTGCGATCACCTCGGCTGCGGGGCTGGAAGGGTTGACGGGGCGGGCCGAACAGGTCGCGGCGCGGATCGAGATATTGCTGGCCTCGATGCACGATCTGCCCGACCCCGCGCAGGATCGCGCCTCCTCCGGCGAGGAGGCCGAGGATGCCGACAAAAAGCTGCGCTTTGTGCGGCGCAGACCCAACCGCACCACGATGGAGGCTGCAGAATGAAGCCCACAGCACGCAAATCCGGTGGGCGCGGCATCTTGGTGATCCTTGCCGTAATTCTCGCTTCGTCCGGCGCACTGCGCATCGGCGCGGGGGTCGGTGTGGCCATGGCCGAGGGCGCCGCGACTGAGGGTGCAGCCCCTCTGAATTGCCCGCTGCCGCCTGCCGCGCTGGCTGCGGCCCTGGTCGGTCGCGAAACTGAGGTCAAGAAACGCGAGACGGAATTGGCCGATCGTATGGCCGCGCTGACCTTGGCGGATCAGGCCATCAACAAACGCCTGGGCGAGTTGCAAATGGCAGAAGCCAGTCTGAAAGAAACCTTGTCCATTGCTGATGGTGCCGCCGAAAAGGATCTGGCACGCCTGACGGCGGTGTATGAAGCGATGCGCCCCGCCGATGCTGCGGCCCTGTTCCAGACCATGGCCCCCGAATTTGCCGCAGGGTTTATGGGCCGGATGCGCCCGGAAATTGCAGCGCAGGTTCTGGCGGGGATGAAGCCGGACATGGCCTATTCGATCTCTGTCCTGATCGCCGGGCGTAACGCAACGGCACCCAAGAACTGAGATCAGGCTTTCTTAACCCGGCCATGAAAAACTAAGCCACGGCACACCGGATTCGGCAGAAAAGGGTACAAGAAAAGCATGCTTGGAATTATCGGCATCATCATGATCTTCGTCATGGTCTTTGGCGGCTATATGGCGGCCGGTGGCAAGATGGAGATCATACTGCACGCGCTGCCATATGAAATGATCATCATCGGCGGGGCCACGGTCGGTGCCTTTCTGGTGGGCAACAGCTTTTCCGTGACCAAGCAGACGCTCACGGACGTGGGCAAGGTCTTCAAAGGACCGAAATGGAAGAGCGGCGATTACCGCGACCTTCTGGCCCTGTTGTTCGATCTGGTGCGCATCGCGCGCTCCAACCCCGTGGCCCTGGAAGAACATGTCGAAAACCCGGAAGAATCGACAATTTTCAGCCGTTACCCCAAGATTCAGCGCGACCATGAAGTGGTAGAATTGATCTGCGACACCCTGCGCGCGGCTTCGATGAACTACGACGACCCCCATCAGGTCGAAGAGGTGCTGGATAAACGGATGGAACAGGCGCAACACCACGCGTTGCATGGTAGCCATGCCCTGCAAACCGTTGCCGATGGCCTGCCAGCCATCGGCATCGTCGCCGCCGTTCTGGGCGTGATCAAGACCATGGCCTCGATCGACCAGCCGCCCGAGATTTTGGGCGGCATGATCGGCGGCGCCCTGGTCGGAACATTCCTCGGCGTGTTCATGGCCTATTGCTTTATCGGCCCGATGGCCACGCGGGTCCAGGCCGTCGTTCAGGAAGACTCCCATTTTTTTCAGTTGATCCGCGAAGTCCTGATTGCCAACCTGCACCGTCATCCGCCCAACATTTGTATCGAGGTGGGCCGGCAAAATACGCCCCATAATGTCCGTCCAAGCTTTTCAGCAGTAGAGGAAGTGTTGCGTGGTCTGAAACAGGACAATGCCGCATGATACGGTGCTTCGCCGCCTTTGTGATTTTGCTGATCCTGCCGTTACAGGCCTACGGTCAGGCGGCGCAGGTCACCAGCGGTGACCATCCGGATTTCACCCGGATCGTCGTGCAATATCCCACTGCCGTAGATTGGACGGTCGGCAGGACTCCGGATGGGTATGAACTGCGTTTGCCCGGACCCCTGACGCAGTACGAACTGACCAAAGCCTTTGATCTGATCCAAAAGAACAGGCTCGCAGCGATCTGGACCGATCCCGACACCGGTGCACTGCATTTGAAGCTTGCCTGTGCCTGTTACGTCATCCCATTCGAGTATCGCCCGGGAACCGTGGTGATCGACATCCGCAATGGACCCCCTCCGAACAAGTCACAGTTTGAGCTTGCGCTGGATGGCGACACATCTCCGCAACCTCTACCCGCCATGGCCGAGCCTGTTGTGACGCCGATGCCCGCAATGGACCCGGCTGTCGGCGAGCCTTTGCCCGACTATGACTGGACCACTCTTGCGTTGCTGCCCAAGCTTTCCACTGCAGATCCGGCTGTCAGCATGCCCCAGCCCACACCATCCAGCCGCGATCTAGACCCACTGCGCCAATCCCTGATCGAGCAGTTAAGTCGTGGTGCCTCGGCCGGCATCGTCGACATGGCCAAGCCGAAGCAGACCCCGGAAACTGCGGCAGAACCTAACCCCAACCCCTCTGTCGAAGTGCGGACCGCCGATCAGGAGCAACTGATCCTGCGGCAGAAGGGCGACCTTGATCAGCCCATGACGGCAAATGGCAACACCTGTCTGCGTGATGAACAGCTTGATATCGCAGCATGGTCCATCGCAGCATCCGAACCCTCGGCCGATGCTGCGAAAGGCAAAGCTACCGCAGCGCCCGAGCATGGCGCAGCAGCGTCACCTGGCGAAAATCAGGCATATTCGGGCGAGGCCGCTGCACACACATCCATCGGCGGACCGCTGGAAAAAGAGCTTGCGATCTCGATGCAATTCGCACCGGCCATGGCCAATCTGATTGGCGAATTTGATCGACCCGAGCCTGAGGCGATCAAACGCGCGGTCAGGTTCCAATTGTTCCTCGGCTTCGGCGCCGAGGCGCGCGGTTTGCTGCGCGCCCTGCCATTCGAAGATGAAGACATCCCAATCTGGCAAAGCATCGCGCGCATCACGGACGAAGAAGCCGATCCCGACCCGGTCTTCTCCGGGATGGAGGCCTGTGACACTGCGGCGGCGTTATGGGCCGTTTTGGCTGACCCCAAGGTTCTGGGCGTGGGTCAAGTGCAAAAAGCGGCCATTCTGCGTGCCTTTTCCGCCCTACCGACTCATTTGCGTCAGCATTTTGGTCCGACCCTGGTCGACCGATTTCTCGCGATGGAGGATTTTGGCACGGCAACCGTTTTGCGTGATGCCGTGACCCGCAGTGGTGAAATCGAAGCGGGTCCCAAGGTGCAGATGATGCAAGCGGCCATAGAAAAGGCCAGCGGCTCGCCGGGTGCCAGTGTCGCCCGGCTGGAATCCGTCGCTGCAGAATCGGGACCGTCCAATGCCGATGCGATGGCCGCCTTGGTTTTGCAACGCGCTGAATTAGGCCAGGAGGTCAGCTTTGCCCAGGTTCAGGCCATCGAAGAATATGCCAAAGAACGTGAGGGTAGCCTGGAACATGAAAAGTTCAACCGGGCCCTGACCCTTGCCTATGCCGCCTCGGGCGACTTTGACAGCGCGTTCACCAACCTTGCCAACGGCCCCGATGCCGCCAGCACCCTGTGGAAATTGCTTGCCAATGCCGGGCCCGATTCCGCCTTGCTCAATTACGCGGTATTAGAGGACGGCGTGGACCCGCCCCGTTCGGCGCGCGGATCGGCGGGGTTGGTTGCCAATCGTTTGCTGCGCCTCGGTCTCGCCGATCAGGCCGAGCGTTGGCTCGCGGTGACAAATGAACCGCCGGCCCTTTTGTCCGCCCGGATTTCAGTTGCGCAGGGCGCACCAGAACAGGCGTTGATTCTGCTGGGCGATCTGATGACGCCAGCAGCGATACAGGTCCGTCTTGATGCGTTAAAGCAATTGGGGGATGAAACTGCCATCGCCCGATTGTTCGCCGATCTTGGGATGGATCAGGAACGTTGGAACGCCATTGGCCGCACCGAGAATTGGGCGAGCCTTGCCGCTGATGGGCCGGATGTCTGGAAGGCCGCAGCAGGCACCCTATCCGAACCTGCCGCTG
Organism: Rhodobacterales bacterium; assembly: GCA_038323315.1. Lineage (GTDB taxonomy): Bacteria > Pseudomonadota > Alphaproteobacteria > Rhodobacterales > Rhodobacteraceae > Stagnihabitans. The sequence goes on from JBBQGU010000049.1 coordinate 7,667, forward strand.
ACGCAACTGCTATGGGGGAACTGGCCAAAGGCAAAGCGCTGATTGATGAGAGCGTGACCACACGCGATGCGATCACGGCGCTGCTCGATTCGGTGAAATCGCCGGCGACACTGTCGCAATAGGCTGTCGCTTACCTGTCGGTAACCAATCGCCACTAGCATCAGGCACATGGGGAGAATCCCGTGCAACTAGTGTGAAGCCCATGACATTGCCTAAATTTTTGACATTCGGAGTTATGGCGGCGCTGCTAGGCTTTGCGCGCGTGGCCAACGCCGCCGCCGACCCCTCGGATCAATGCGATTATGCGGCGGCGCAGGCTGCTCAGATTAGTGGCGTGCCCATTGACATTCTGCTGGCGATCACCCGCGTCGAAACCGGGCGCGGCGCTGGCGAGCCGCGGCCATGGCCCTGGACCATCAACGCCGATGGCGCGGGCAATTGGTACGCCAACAAGGATGAGGCCGTCAGTGCCGCAACAGCCCACGAAACTGACGGCACCGGGACCTTTGATGTCGGCTGCTTTCAGCTGAACATCAAATGGCATGGTCAGGGCTTTGCCTCCTTCGAAGACATGTTCGATCCGACCCAGAACGCCGCCTATGCCGCCCGATTTCTGGCCCAACTGTATCAGGAAACCGGCGATTGGGCCGCCGCTGTTTCGGCTTATCACTCGCGCACCCCGGACTTGGCCGAGGCTTATCTGGCCAAGGTCACGGCGATCCTGAACGACCCCGCCGCCCCTGAAACAGTCTCGGCACCACAGCCGCGCGAAAACCTGTTTCCCCTTCTGCAAGCGGGCGATCAGGGCAGCGCCGGTTCGATCGTACCTTTGCAAAGTGCCCGTCACCCCATCATCGGCGGCAATTCCTGATGGACCAGTTTCGCCTGACGGCCACGATGATCTTTCGCCCGACGATCCTGCTGGCCCTCGCCTTGATGAGCGTCATTCTGATGATGGTGCTGCCTGTCCCGGCCTTCTTGCTGGATATCGGCCTCGCCTTGTCGTTTGCGCTGGCGATCCTGATGCTGACGGTGACGCTGTTCATCGAACGTCCCTTGGATTTTTCGGCCTTTCCGACCATCCTTCTGGCGTCATTGATGTTGCGCCTGTCGCTGAACGTCTCTTCGACCAAACTGATCATCGGGCAGGGCCACACCGGCACCGACGCGGCCGGTCACGTGATCGAGGGGTTTGCCGAATTCATCATGGGCGGCAACCTGTTGCTGGGATTGGTTATTTTCTGCGTGCTGCTGATCGTGAACTTCGTTGTGATCACCAAGGGTGCCGGCCGCATGGCCGAGGTTGGCGCGCGATTTGCCTTGGACGGGATGCCGGGCAAACAGCTTGCCATCGACGCCGATATGGCCGCCGGTGCCATCACCCACGCCGAAGCAAAGGCGCGGCGCGAACGCGAACTGGCCGAAACGAACTTTTTCGGCGCGCTCGACGGCGCGTCAAAGTTCGTCAAGGGCGATGCTGTCGCCGGTCTGCTGATTACGGTCCTCAACATCGTGATGGGCCTGATCATGGGAATTTTCGTCCATGACATGCCACTGGGCGAGGCGTTTGAGACCTATTCGATCCTGACCGTCGGCGACGGCCTGGTCAGCCAGATCCCCGCCGTCATCATCTCGGTCGGCGCGGCACTGCTGTTGTCGCGCAATGGTGCTACGGGTGCTGCAGACGTCTCATTCTTCGAACAACTTGGCCGCTTTCCCGGGGCGTTGGGCACCGTCGCGCTGCTGATGGCGCTGATCGCGGTGGTACCGGGGATGCCCTTCCTGCCGTTCATGTTTGGCGCCGCGCTTTTGGCCTATGCCGCTTGGCACGCGCATAAGCGCGGGCTTAAACCGGTCGAACAGTCGGCCCCGGTCAACCTGACGCCCATGAAGAAATCCATCGGCGACGTGCTGGATTTTGATGAGATACATATCGAATTCGCACAAAACCTGGTCGCGATGGTGCTGGACCCTGCAACCGGCCTCGACAGCCGCATCGCGAATATGCGCAACCACGTCGCCTCGACCTTTGGCCTGATCCTGCCGGAAATTCGGCTGACGGATGAGGCGAGCCTGGCCGCCGGAACCTATTGCGTGCGGCTGCAGGGGGTCGAAAAGGTCCGTGACAAGCTGTTTCCCGAACGGGCGCTGGTCCTGCTGGCCGATGGCATTTCGGCCCCCGACGGGATGGACGTCAAAGAGCCGGTCTATGGCGCCCCTGCCCGATGGATAAGGCCCGACGCCCAAGAGGATGCCGTTCTGGCCGGCCTCACCGTCGTCTCCCCTCCCGAGGTTCTGGCGACCCATCTGCTCGAGGTGATCAAGGGCAATCTCGCCCGCCTCCTCTCGCTGCGCGGCCTCCGGCGCTTGCTGGACGAATTCACAAAAACCTCGGACCCCGTCCGTGCCGAGCAAAACAAACGCCTGCTGGACGAACTGGTCCCTGAAAAAGTGCCGGTCGACACCCTGCTCAGCGTCCTGCGACTGCTGTTGGAGGAGCGCGTGTCGATCCGCAACCTGCCTCTGATCCTCGAAGCCGCGGCCGAGGCGCGAGGTGCAGGCTCGGCCGAGCAGATCTGCGAACATGTCCGCCAAAGACTCGGCTTTCAACTGGTCGCCGAATTAAAGCGGGCCGACGGCACCATCCCCCTGATCCAACTGTCGCCCGAATGGGAAAAGACCTTTGTCGCACATCAGATCGACAGCGAACGTGGCCTGCGCGACGTCGCCCTGCCGCCCGAACAGTTCAGCAAACTCGCCAACGCCTTGGCCGAACGCCTGAACAAGTCAGCCGAGGCGGGGACCTATCCTGCGCTGGTCACTTCGACCCTGCGACGGCGCTTTCTACGCACCGTGATGGGGGCCAAAGGTCTGACAGCCCCGGTTTTATCTTATGAAGAGATCGGGATGGAGGCGCGGCCCGCCTTGGTGGGTGTCGTCCCGGCATGATCCCCCTGTTCGCGCAACTCACCGCGATGACCGGTCTCGGCGAAGATTGGTTCCGCACCGCCACGCTGGTCTTTCTGCGAATTGGTGCGGTCATGGCACTGATGCCGGCTTTTGGCGAGCAAACCGTGCCACAGCGTGTCCGGCTGGTCCTGACCCTCGCCTTCACCGCCATCGTCGCGCCTGCGGTGTTCGGCTCGGTTCAGGTCACCCAAGGTTGGCTGCTGCCAGCGGCGGTCGAGGTTCTGGTTGGCCTTGCCATCGGAATCGGCCTGCGCCTGTTCATCATCGCGTTGCAGATTGCTGCGGCGATCATTGCGCAGGTCACCTCGTTGTCGCAACTGTTCGGCGGTGCCACGCCCGACCCCCAACCGGCCATCGGCAACCTGCTGACTGTGGCGGGCCTCGCTTTGGCGGTCCTGTCTGGCCTGCATATCAAGGCTGCCAGCCTTCTCATCATGTCCTATCAGATCCTGCCTGCGGGTCGGCTGCCGACCGCCGCAGATATGGCCGACTGGGGCCTATCGCAGATCGCAAACGCAATGGTGCTGGCATTTTCGTTGGCAGCCCCCTTTGTGATCGGATCGGTCATCTACAACGTGGCCCTAGGCGTCATTAACAAGTCGATGCCACAACTGGCCGTCTCGTTGGTCGGTGCGCCCTTGCTGAGCCTCGCGTCTCTGCTGCTGATGGCGCTGGTCATCCCTTTGGCTTTGAGTGTCTGGCTTGGCAGTTTTGACGCATTTCTGGCCCGGCCGTTCGGAGTTGGCATATGAGTCAACCCGATGACGACGTCGAACGCGAACACGAGCCGTCCCAGCGACGGCTCGACCAAGCGCGGGAAAAGGGTGACGTTCCGCGGTCGATGGATCTGATTTCGGCGGCGGTCTATGGCGGATTTCTTTTGGCGCTTCTGGCGACGGGGGCGGATGCGTTGCAGCAGGCCGCCAATGCCGGGATGACCCTGATCGCACACTCCGACCGGTTGGCACCGCTGATCCTGCAATCCGGTCGGGCCCCGACAGCGGGATTGATCAGCGCCTTTGCAGTACCGTTTCTACCATTGTTGCTGTTGCCTTTGGTGGCAGCGCTTTTGGCGGTTGCAGCACAGCGGGCATTGATCTTTTCACCCGACAAACTGATGCCGAAACTGTCACGCATCTCGCCCATTGCCAGTCTGGGCCAAAAGTTTGGGGCCGATGGGTTGTTCAGCTTTGTTAAAAGCGTGGTCAAACTGATTGTGGTCTGCATTCTGGTTGGCATCCTGGCCCTGCGACATGCGAATGATCTTGTCACCAGTCTCACGGTGGACCCAAAGCAGTCGATGGTCCTGCTGGTGCAGATCCTGTTCGAGTTTTTGTTGCTCGCCTTCATCGCCACACTGGTTTTTGGCGGCTTCGACTATGCTTGGCAGTATTTGCAGCACCGGCGGCGCAACCGCATGTCGCGACAAGAGATGGTCGACGAATACAAGGAATCTGATGGCGACCCCCAAGCCAAGGCCCAGAGGCGGCAAAGGGGGCGCGAGATTGCCACCAACCAGATGCTGGCCGAGGTGGCAAAGGCCGATGTCATCGTTGTAAACCCCATCCATTATGCCGTCGCTCTGAAATGGCAGCGCGGCGACAAATCCGCGCCGATCTGTGTGGCCAAGGGTGTCGATGACATTGCGGCGCGGATTCGCGAAAAGGCGGCCGAGACGGGCATCCCGATCCACCGTGACCCGCCGACCGCCCGCGCGATCTATGGCTCGGTCGATGTCGGTCAACCGATCCAACAAGAACATTTCAAGGCGGTGGCCGCCGCAATCCGTTTTGCCGAAGCGATGCGCAAAAGAGCCAGGGCGAGGGACGGATGAGCGACAACGTAAAGCTTGCGCAACTGCGCCATGTCAGCCAGTTGCTGCTCGATGTGCGGCTGATGAAACTGGAGCGTGCGACCCAGGCCCGGCAAGAGAGTCTGGATCGCCTGTCCGAGTTGAACCGCCCCGCGCCGCCCGGCGACCTGAACCCCGTGATCGCGGGTGAGGTCGCCATGCGCTATCAACTGTGGGCCGATCAGCGCCGCTCGGCAATCAACCTGGTGCTGGCGCGCCAGACTGTCGCGTGGACCGAAGCGCGCCGGGACGCGTCCGAGGCGTTTGGCCGCAACCAGATCATCGGCAAGCTGCAGGATGGGACGAAATAGCCGACGACTGTCAGGTCAGCTGTCTTGGCGCACGATGTCGATGATCAGCACGTCGCTGGCATCTTCCTTCAGGACGCCCTTGGCGGCCTCCAACAGGGCCTTGCGCAGCAGCAAAAGGTTCGCGCCATCGGTATATGCACCGCTGAAGCCGCCAGTATTGGCATGGTCGAACAGAACCTGCAAAAACACATCCCGCAGCTTCGGCTCCAATTGATAGACTGCCGTGGTCGTGCCCTGCTTCACCTCCAGGCTCAGCGACAGGATGACCATGGCCGAGACTTTGCCTTTGACCATGACCGGCACGACGAACTGGTTGGACAATTTGATGTATTCCGGCATCAAGGCCGGGTCGATGGGCTCCGGTTCAGCCACCACCGCGGCCTCATGCACCGGTCGCAGGAAAATCCCTGCGCCAATGCCAATGCCAAGACCCAGAAGTGCCAGGATGATGGGAAGGAGCTTGCGGATCATGGCTTAAAACGGCGCAAGTTGGTCGATAAGCTGCTGGCCATAGCGCGGCTGCATCGCGTCACTGATGATGCCCCGGCCGCCATAGGAAATCTGCGCCTGGGCGATCTTGTCATAGGTGATCTCATTCTGGCGCGAGATGTCATCGGGTCTGACATAGCCGTTGATCGTCAGTTGACGCATTTCGTTGTTCAGCCGGACCTCCTGTTGCCCTTCGATGCGCAGCACGCCATTGGGCAGTTCTTCGACGACGGTCACAGCCAGCCGCAGAGTCACCTTCTCATTCCGGGCTATCGCGCCCGTACCGTTGAAGGTCGAGCTGGAACTGGTCGCAATCAGGTCCCCGGTCCCCGCCCCAAGCCGCTGTGGAATCCCAAACAGTGATGGCGTGTCCATCTGTTCCGCCCCGGTTCGCGTGCGGCCAGTCGTGTCGGAAAACTGGGCCTGATCATCAATCTCGACGACGACGGTCAAAATGTCACCCCGCGTCCTCGCGCGGTGATCGCCGAGCAGCGACGTGCGCTGCGATGTCCAAAGCGAGCTGCGATCGGTTGGTCCCCGGTCGTCGGTGGTCTGCGGCAGCGTCGAATACATGGCGTCATGTTCATAACTGGCCTGCATCGGCGAAAACTCGGGCGCCCGCCCGACGCGGTTGATGTCGCCACACCCCGCCAGCAGCGCAAGTGAGACCACGGTCAAATGCCTAGGGGCAAATCGCATGAAATTCATCCTTCCTCGGTGGAGGTGACAGAAACGGTGCCATCGGTGCGGACCGTGCCATTGACCGTGGTGCGCGATGACATGTTCATGACCTTGATCACATCGCCAGCACCCCCCCGGCTCAGCGCGCGCCCTTCGGTCAGGATCGACAGACCGCCGGAGTTATAGACCAGCGAAACGGTCTGATTGCGTTCAACCAAAGCGGCCGCACCCACGGATTTTGCCGTCAACGGGCGCCCGGCATAGATCGTGACCTTGGCCTCCAACCCTATCGCCGCCATGGGATCGCTGAGCGCGCCCGGAATATCGGCATCCACGGTGGCGAAATCTTCGGCGGTCAAAATGGTTTGGGCGCGGATCGTGTGCGTGGCGATCAGGCTGTCCGCCATCGCCGGTCCGCTGAACATCAACAAGGCAATCCAGCGCATCACTTCACCTGTGTCGTGGTCGACATCATTTCATCCACCGCCGTGATGACCTTGGCGTTCAGCTCATATCCGCGTTGGGCCTTTATCAACTCGGTCACCTCACGCACTGAATCCACCGTGCTTTCCTCCAGATATCCCTGCCGCAGCAGGCCAAAGCCATCCAGACCCGGCGCGCCCACGATCGCCGGCCCCGAAGCCGGGCTTTCCACAAACAGGTTCGACCCCGTCGCCTCCAGCCCCTTTTCGTTGATAAAGGTCGCAAGGGTGATCTGCCCCAGCAATGTTGGCTGCACCTGCCCGTCAAAATAGGCATAAACCTCGCCATTCCCGTTGATCGAGATGCTGGCCGCGTCCGATGGAATCGTGATGCCAGGCGAAACGGTATAGCCGTCATTGGTGACAATCTCGCCATCGACCGAACGTTGCAGCGCGCCATCGCGGGTATAGGCCACACTGCCACTGGGCAACGTCACCTCGATATAGCCTTTGCCATCAATCGCCAAATCCAGATCGCCGCTGGTCTGCAGCAACACGCCCTGGCCGAGAATGACCGACACCGAGGATGGCCGGACCCCCATGCCCATCTGCACCCCTGTGGGCAGCATCGTGCCATCCTGCGCCGAAATCGAGCCGGGGCGCTGCACCTGCTGATACATCAGATCAGCAAAGTTGGCGCGTCTGGCGTTGTAGCCGGTGGTCGACATGTTGGCCAGGTTGTTGGACACAACATCGACCCGCATTTGTTGAGCGCTCATGCCGGTTGCAGCGATTTGCAGGGCTTTCATCGTGGTCTCCTATCGGCCGAGGGTCTGAATGACATTGCGGGCCCGCTCATCCTCGCGGTCGAGGAAGCTCTGGCCCATCTCATAGGCGCGCTGCACCGCAATCATCATGGCCACCTCTTGCAGCGGTTCGACATTGCTGTCCTCCAGGTAGCCCTGCATCATCTGGCCGCCTTCCAAAGGCTCGGCCCCGCTGGACGAGAATCGCGTGCCAGCCTCGTGCCGCAGGCTCAGGGGGTCGCTCGGCTGCCACAGCCCGATCTGCGACAGCGGCACTCCGTCGGCAGACATCGTGCCATCCTGCGAAATCATGATATCGCGGGCATCCGGCGGCACGAAAATGGTTGAACCGCCGGCATCCAGCAGATGATAACCGTCATCGGTCATCAGCGTGCCGTCCGGCCCCGGCGTAAAGTTGCCCGACCGGGTCATTTGCTGGCCGCCCGGC
>JBBQGU010000050.1:0-15621 GCA_038323315.1 Rhodobacterales bacterium
GCTCGAGGCGCTGAACTGCGGCAAGCCGATCAACGCCGCGCGGGGGGACGAGATCCCCGCCATCGTCGACACCTACCGCTATTTCGCCGGGGCCGCGCGCAACATGCACGGGCCGCTCGCAGGCGAATACCTCGCCGGCTACACCTCGATGATCCGGCGTGACGCCATCGGCGTCGTCGCCTCGGTGGCGCCCTGGAACTATCCGATGATGATGATGGCGTGGAAGCTGGCCCCAGCCCTCGCCGGCGGCAACACCGTCGTCTTCAAGCCGTCCGAGCAGACCCCGCTCACGGCGCTCAAATTCGCCCGCATCCTCGCCGAGGAGCTTCCGAAGGGCGTCGTCAACATCGTCACCGGCCGGGGCGAGACCGTCGGCAACGCTCTTGTCACCCACAAGGGCGTCGACATGATCTCGCTCACCGGCGACGTGGCGACGGGCAAGAAGATGCTTCAGGCCGCGTCGAAGACCGTCAAGCGCACGCATCTCGAGCTTGGCGGCAAGGCGCCCGTCATCGTCTTCGACGACGCCGACGTTTCGGAGGTCGTCGAGGGCCTGCGCGCCTTCGGCTATTACAACGCGGGGCAGGACTGCACCGCCGCCTGCCGGGTCTATGCCTCGAAAAAGACCTACGACAACCTCGTCGCCGACCTCAGCGCCGCGGTGTCCGGGATCGTCTACGACGACGCCGACGACACGTTGAACGAGATCGGGCCGCTGATCTCCTCGCGCCAGCGCGACCGTGTCGCAAGCTTCGTCGAACGCGCGCGGGAACTGAACCACGTCGAGATCACGACCGGCGGCAGCGTTCACGGCGACCGGGGCTTCTACTATGCCCCCACCGTCATCGCCGGCGCGCGCCAGCAGGACGAAATCGTCCAGCGCGAGGTCTTCGGCCCGGTCGTCTCGATCACGCCCTTCAGCGACGTGGACGAGGCGGTGTCCTGGGCCAACGACAGCGACTACGGGCTGGCTTCATCGGTCTGGACGAAGGACATCGGGCGGGCGATGTCGACGGCGGCGCGGCTCCGCTATGGCTGCACCTGGATCAACACGCATTTCATGCTGACCAACGAGATGCCCCACGGCGGTCTGAAATCCTCGGGCTACGGCAAGGACATGTCGATGCATGCGCTCGAGGACTATACCGTCGCGCGCCACATCATGGTGAAGCACTAGACCGCCCCCGCGACGCTCAAAGTACCGCGCCAGCCGGTGAACAGCGGACGCAGACGAGGCCGGAGCACGCTCCGGCCTGTCGCTGACTTTGGGAAAGATCAGGTCCCGACCCTTGACGGGCCGGCGCTGAGATCACGCGGCTTCGGCCAGGGCATCCACGCGCAGCGTTGCCAGAAGCTGCGACATCCGCAGGCCGATGAGGCCGGTCTGGGCGCAGAACTCCAACTCTTCTTCCAGGCCAAGAAGCTCTTCATCGGAGAAGGTCCCGACGGAGATTTCAAGAAGGACCCGCGTGAACTGCGTGCCGGCTTCTTCAAGCTGCGTGGCCGAGACGGAACGGAAGCGGATGGGATGGTCAAACATGGGTCACACGTACTTTCTCGCGGGGTCTCTCTGACTGAGGTGGAGGGATCCCCACATCCCTCCACCTTCGGCCGACCGCACCGGCCTTGAGTCAGAACTCACTCTTTCACTCGTAAACTCTCCGGGCCGAGGCGAAACACTCACACTGAATTCGCTTTAAGGTCCGGTCACTCACTCACTCGTCACACACACACCGAACTACCTGTCCGATGAATTGAAGATGCCTGCGAAGGCGATTCCCTTCAATTCGACAAAATTCAACTTTGATAAGATGAAGATTCACACCGTCATGGATGATGGATCATACAGTGCCGATCCTCCGGGACGGCCTCAATAATCCGTCGGCGCGCCGCCCTCGACCTTCCGCCGAGCCACGAACTCGGCCAGCTCCTCGCGGATCGCCACATCCATCGGCGGCTCCTCGAACTCCTCGACGATGCGCCGGAACAGCCGGTGCGCACGCTCCTGCGTCCAGACACCGCCATCCGCCGACCAGGCCTCGAAGTTGCGCCATTCACTCACGAAAGGCGTATAGAACGCCGTCTCGTACCGTTCGCGGGTATGCTCGGCCCCGAAGTAGTGCCCGCGCGACCCCACGTCCCGGATCGCCTCGAGGGCGATCTCGTCCGGCCCCGTCGCGCAGATCGTGGGGTCCATGTAGCGCTGGATAATCTGCAACACCTCGCAATCCATGACGAATTTCTCCGGGCTGGCGATCAGCCCGCCCTCCAGCCAGCCCGCCGCGTGATAAACCATGTTGGTGCGGCTTTGCACCGCCGCCCACAGGCTGTTCGACGTCTCCCACATCGCCTGCCCGTCCGGCACATTGGCCGCGCAGACGCCAGACGAGCGCAGCGGCAGCTTGTAATGCCGCACCAACTGCCCCGTCATCTGCGTGGCGCGCATGTATTCCGGCGTTCCGAAGGCAGGTGCGCCCGATTTCATATCGACGTTCGAGGTAAAGGTGCCGATCGCCACCGGACAGCCGGGATTGATGTACTGCAACAGCGCAATCGCGGCCAAAGCCTCGGCCAGCGACAGCGCCACCGCGCCGGACAGGGTGACGGGTGCCATCGCGCCCGCCAGCGTAAACGGCGTCACCACCACAGGCTGCCCACGCCGCGCCAGCCGCATGGCACCGTCCAACATCGGATAGTCATGCTTCAGCGGCGAGACCGAGTTGATGTTGGTGTACATCCTTGGTTTGGCCTGAAACTCCGCCTCGGACAATCCGCCCGCGATCCGCGTCATTTCCATCACATCCTCGACCCGTTCCGCGCCCAGCGAATAGGCGTGGACGACCTTGTCGGTCAGGGTCAGCTTTTCGTACAGGCAATCCAGATGGCGCACCGACGGGTGAATGTCGATCGGCTCGACCGGATAGCCGCCCGCGACGTGAATGCAGTTGAAATACTGCGTCAACCGCATGAAATCCTTGAAGGTTTCAAAATCGCCCGACCGCTTGCCTCGCTCCATATCCCACGAGTTGGGCGGGGACGAGACGTTGACGAACAGCATATGCTTGCCACCCATGATCAGCTCACGGTCGACATTGCGCGGCGTCATGGTAAAGGTTTCGGGCGCGTGGGCCAACATCTCCATCACGAAATCTTCGTCCATGCGGATATTGGTACCGTTGACGGTGCAGCCCGCCTCTTTCAGGATTTTGACGGCGTCTGGATTCAGAAACTCGATGCCGATGTCGCGCAGGATGCGCATCGCGCCCTTGTGGATCGCCTGCACGCCATCCGCGTCCAATGGCTCGATCGGACGGTCGGGATTGACCGGAATACGCCAGGGCATCTGGTCGATGACCGCAGAGCCTGCACGTTCCTTGTTGCCCGCCCGGCCCCCGGCCCGACCCCGAACGCGACTTGGTCGGTTTGCATCATCGCTCATCTGACCCAACTCCCCTTGGACGGCTTTGGCCGACCATGGCGCAAACCACGCGGCAACGCGCACTCCGTTCCCGACCGAAACGCGTCGTTTTTCGCGTGGGGCGGGGTCAGAGGGTGGCTTGCGCGTCGATCCAAGGACCAATCGCCGCGATGTCGGGCAGGACGGAATCGGCATGGGGGGCCAGATCCTCGGCCGTCGCGATGCCGGTCAGGACGGCCAAGGTGTGCATGCCAGCCGCCCGCCCGGCATCCAGATCATGGCGACTGTCGCCGACCATGGCCACACGGGTCGCGGTCAACCCGAACCTGCGCAGAAACTCGATCAATTGGCCGGGTGCGGGTTTGCCGCCAAATCCCGAGTCACAGCCGACGACATAGTCGAACAGGTCCAGCACCCCCGCCCCCGCCAGATGAACCCGCGCAGGCATCTCGGTATCGTTGGTCGCCAGCCCCAGTCGCAGGCCCCGTGCCTTCAGCGACTGCATGACGTGGCGCAAGGGTACGGCAGGAACCATCGGCGCCTCGGCCGACAGCACCGACATCCGGTCGATCAACTGCGCAAGGTCGATCCCTGGCAGATGAGGATGCAGAAGGGCCGCAATCTCGGGCGTGGTCATGCTGATCACCGGGCTGGTCGCGGTGAACTGGCGGGTCGCCGCATCATAACCCAACACCTGCCCCAGATGCCGCGCCGTCGCCGCATCACCAGCGACCTCGGCCAGCAGGCTTTGGGTGAACGCACCCCAGCTCAGCCGAAAGTCGAACAAAGTGCCGTCTTTGTCGAAGATGATCGCATCCAGCATGTGTCAGGTCCAGTTCCAGGTCTCGCCACCGGGCAACAAGGCACGGGCCTGTATCGGCACTGTGTAAGCTATGCTGCGGCTGTCACAAAACGCGATGACCAGCGCGTCCTCGGTCAGAATATAGTCCAGCACCGTGCCCAGAAATCTGGCCGACGTGGCGCTGCGCACGACATCGGCCGGCCCTGCCCCGGTCATCGCCATAAAGGCGTTAAGGCGGTCCGCATCCTCCGCCACCCAGGAAAATGCCTGTGCCGCCAGCGTTTCAGCGGCCTTTCGCCCAGTTTGGGTGTTTTCCACAGCTTTCACCACACATTCCCTTAGAGTTTTAGCGAATTGATTACTTAGTCAGAAAGGATTTCTTAACTTGTTGAGGCCCATCATGTGTCGACATTGGTTGACAGGAAATGGGCCAAATTCGAATGATCGGCAAGATCCTCATCGTAGACGATGTGTCCACAAACCGCATCGTCTTCAAGGTCAAACTGACCGCAGCGGGCTACAACACCGCCATGGCGGCCAATGGCGCGCTGTGCCTGCGGATGGCACAGACCGAATCGCCCGACCTCATTCTGATGGACCTGATGCTGCCGGACATGTCGGGCATTGATGTGCTGCGTCAGTTGAAGGCCAATCCGCTGACGCGGCGGATTCCGGTCGTGATGTTTTCGTCCGAACAGGATCAGGCGACCCGGCTTGCAGCGTTGCAGGCCGGGGCCGAAGATTTTCTGGCCCGCCCGATTGATGACCAGACCCTGCTGGCACGTCTGCGCGGCCTGTTCCGCGCCCGCGAGGTTGTCGGTGGCTTGTCGCCAATGGAACAGGGCATGGGACTGTTCGGCATGGCCGAGCCTGCCCAGACCTTTGAAAAGCCGGGCCATGTCGCCCTTGTGCTGAACCGGACCGAGGCTGCGCTGCACCTGCGCAAGCAACTGGCGGCGGTCGGCAAGGAACAGTTCACCATCGTGACCCCCGAGGATGTCTATACCAACCCCGCGCATCACGGCGCACCCGATGTCTATCTGATCGACGCCGATATCGGCACGACGGGCGGTGGGTTGCGCGTGATGTCGGAATTGCTCAGCCGGGGTGCCTCGCGCCATGCGGCGTTCTGCGTCTACAATCAGGACAGCCCCAATCTGGTGCCCGCGATGGCCTTTGACCTTGGTGCCAGCGATCTGGTCGACCAGCGGATCAGCCCTTCGGAACTGGCCGTGCGTCTGCATGGTCTGGTGCGGCGCAAGCGTGACGCCGATCACATGCGCGCCACGGTTCAGGACGGCTTGCGCCTGGCCATGATCGACCCGCTGACCGGCCTGCACAACCGGCGCTATGGCTTGGCGCAACTGAACGCCATCGCCGCGCGTGCGCAGCAAGATAGCAGCGAATTTGCGGTGATGGTGGTCGATCTGGACCGGTTCAAGGCGGTCAATGACCGCTGGGGCCACGCCGCCGGTGACGCCGTCCTGATCGAGGTTGCGGGACGTCTGGCCAGCAATCTGCGCGCCAGCGATCTTTTGGCCCGCATCGGGGGGGAGGAGTTCTTGATCGCCCTGCCCATCACGCAACGCGAGGAGGCTGGCATCGTCGCCAAACGCCTGTGCAGCACCGTTCAAAGCGCGCCCGCCGTGCTGGCCGATGGCACCAAAATCCCGGTCACCATCTCGATCGGGATGACAATCGGCGGCGGTGCGGCGCCGGACGGGGTGGTCGGCAAGGTGGCTGATCTGGTCGACAAGGCGGACCGCGCCCTGATGCAATCGAAATCGGGCGGGCGGAATATGGTGACGATCCTGAATTACGCCGCCTGAATCCCGTGGCGTTTGTGGACGCCACTTGCGCCTGACCTAAGCCCTCATCTCTTCCTCCGGTCATTCGTGGGTTGTTCCCGCCAGCAAGGGCCGCATGGCAACGATGAACAGTTCGGTCAGATCATTTCCCGGGCGCGTCCTCGGCTTTGCCCTTGCCATTGGCACCCGCACCCTGTTGCAGCACGTGGTCCAACCTGTCCGCAAAAGCCAGACGCGCCTCGGCCGTCAAGCCCAGCAAGTAGTCGCGGACCACTGTATTGCCCAGCGTCAACCGCACCGACATATGCTGCGCCTGCGCGTCAAACGCGCCCGAGAGCACATCTGCATCATAGGGATCAGCCCGCAGCGCCGATAGAATCGCCGTCATGTCGCGCTGCATCTGGCTGCGGGCCGATCTGAAATCGCCCAGACGCGAAACCACCTCACGGCGCAGTGCCGTCCGATCCTCGGGCGAGAACACCGGGTCGAACGGGCCAAAGCCCATCTCACGCACCATCCTGTCGCCTCGGCCGCCCGGCCCGCCATTCAGCGCAAGGCCGACGATCAGCCCCGCGATGCCCAGATTGATCGCGACCGAGACCGCAAGCGCGATCTTGATCCCACGCGGCGTATTCGAAACGGCGGCGGGCGGTATATCGGCATCCGTCATCATCTACTCCTGCGCCCAGAACGTGCTGGTGGCTGGCAAAACTTCCAGACTGTCAATGGCGGTCTGGCCGGTGACCAGATTGGTCAGGGCGAGCACTGGCGTGGGCAGTACTACGCCCAGATACAATCCAGTCAGGGCCGCAACCGACATGCCAGCCAGCGCAAATCCCCCACCGAACCAATCGGCCAATATGGCAAACGGCCTCTTTTTACGCGGCCTTTGCACTGGAACAGCCTGCAGCCGGTCCGCATCCTGCACGATCCGCGCCATCAGCGCCGAAGATGGCACAGCCCGCTCCTCCGCAGCCGCGCCCAACAGTTGGTTCAGATCATCCATATCCGTCATGATGCCTCGCCTTCCTCATCGTCATCATAGCTCAATTCCTGCTGCCGTCCGGCCAGAATGGCCGTCAATGATCGTTTGCCCCGCGCCGTCAGACTTTCCACCGCCTCGATACCGATCTCCATGATCCGGGCAATCTCGGGGTTGGTCAGACCCTCGATGTGGCGCAGCACCACCGCTTGCCGCTGCCGGTCGGGCAACTGGTTCAGCGCAGTTTGCAAGGCGGCCATCCGGTCGGCCTCGATCATACCCGCCACGGCGCCACGGGCACTATCCGCCACCTCTGGCGCATCTTCCAATGTCACCGCCGGGCGGCGCATCCGTGCGCGGCGCAGGTCAGTGCACAGGTTCGTGACCACGCGGTACGCCCAGGTCGACACCTGCGCCTCGCCCGGTCGCCATTCGGGAGCAACCTTCCACAGCCGCAGCATCGCCTCTTGCACCACATCCTCAGCCTCGGCCCGGTCAGCCAGCAGCCGCAGAGCATAGCCAAAGATGCGTGGCGTCAGGCGTGCGGTCAACAGACGCGACGCCGCACGGTCCCCATTGGCATAGAGGACCAGCAGCGTGTCGTCGGACACTTCGGCCAAGGCATCGCGTGGCATATTCATCCTGCACAGGGCTTAAACATCGGTCATCCGGGTCGCAAATGATTTTCCACGCGCCGGGGGCTGACTACGGCGCGGGAAAAGGCCAACCAGCTTGGATCAATTACTGCCCGTGCCGTTCTGGTCGGGCGCATTGGCGTCGGGTGCATCTGGCATCTGGTCATCGCCCAGACGCCCGCCCCACCCACCATCGCGTCCACCATCACGCCCACCATCACGCCCGTGAAAGCGCTGCATCATCGCTTGCTTGGCGGTATCCAGCTCGGCCTGGTCGACGAAACCATCCTTGTTGCTGTCAATCCTGTCGAACAACGCCATGGGCATCGGCGGGGCAATCAACTCTGCCGCCGACAGCATCCCGTCGCCATCGCTGTCCAGACGGTCCACCATCTTTTGCGCCATGGTCTTGGCGGCCTCCGTCATCGTCTTGAGATGCATCGCGGCCAACTCATCCACCGACAGATTGCCATCGGCATTGGCATCGACCTCGGCCGCCCTGGCCGCACGAAAGGCGGTGACTTCGTCCTTGCTGACCTTGCCATCCTTATCGGCGTCCATGGCCTCAAGGGTCGGCATCGCCATGCGGCCCATGCCCGACCCCATCATGGCCGACCCCATCATGCCCGGCCCCATCATGCCCGACCCCCTAGTGCCCGCCCCCATGTCGTGCCCCCTCATCCCTTGCCCCTTTGTGTCGGCGATCGCAGCCGTACACAGCATCAGCCCGGCGATCGCCATGATCCCGAAACCAGCGGTCTTGCTTGAAAGTGTCATCTTTTGCTCCAAACCATCCGGGATGCACCTGCTTGTCCCGATGCAGATAAAACGGGCGCGGTCGGGCATTCCGTCGCCGAAAATTGCGACAAAGCGGCACGTGCACGCTTTCGGCCTCTACTTTGTCTGGCAGGGGGCGTAGAAGCTGTGGACCCAGCGTCAGAAAGCTCCGAATGACCATGATCATGACCGAAGGTCCCGACCGTGCCGAGCGTCCGCTTGGTCTGGCGCTGCGGCGCGGCTGGCAAGGCCGCTGCCCGAATTGCGGTGCGGGCACGATGATGCGCAGCTATCTGAAGGTGCGCGACAACTGCCCGGTCTGTGGCGAGGCGCTGCACCATCACCGCGCCGATGACGGCCCGGCCTATCTGACGATTCTGGTGGTCGGACACCTGCTGGCCCCGATCATCTACTACGTTTTCGTCAAGTATCGCCCCGAACCGATGGTTCTGGCGTCGATCTTCACCACCGCCACCGTTGCCTTGGCGCTGTTCTTGCTGCCGCGCTTCAAGGGCATGCTCGTCGCCTTGCAATGGGCCAAACGGATGCACGGCTTTGGCCGCGAGGAATCCTTGCCCAAGCATGACTGAACCCGCAACAATCCGCCCCGCAGCCTCGGTCATCCTGTGGCGCGCGGGTCCGGAAGTGTTGATGGGTCAGCGCGGGGCCAAGGCGGCTTTCATGCCCTCGAAATACGTCTTTCCGGGCGGCGGCGTCGATGCCACCGACCACTCCGCCGGCCACCTGACCGCTCCGTGCTTCGCCCGCCTGACCCAGCACAGCGCCGTGGAGCCTGAGGCACTTACCGGCTGCGCCCTGCGCGAACTGACCGAGGAGACCGGCTTTCACCTGCCCGCCAAGGCCCCCCTGCTTTTCATCTTCCGTGCCATCACCCCCGCTGGCCCGCCACGCCGGTTCGATGCCCGCTTCTTTCTGACCGCCGCCGAACATATCACCGCCGACCTTGATGATTTTTCGCGCGCGACTGACGAGCTGAACCACCTGCACTGGATCGGCCTGCACCAAGCGCGCCGCCTCGACCTGCCCTTTATCACCGAGATCATCCTGGCCGAGGTTGCCGCCCTCCTGTCCGGGCACGACCAGCCCGGCGTGCCGTTTTTTGACAACCACGGTCCGGTCCCCACGTTTCGACGGTTGGTCTAAGCAGCGATGACAATGCCGATGATCGAGGCCGCAAGCAGGGCGATGCCTGCCAGTTCGCGTGGCGAGGGTCTTTCGCGGAACACATAGGTCGAGACCAACACGGTAAAGATCAACTCGACCTGCCCAATCGCCCGGACATAGGCCGCATTTTGCAATGCGAATGCCACGAACCAGCCCAGCGACCCCAGCATTCCCGTAACCCCCACCCAAAACGCCGGACGGCGGGCGGCTGCGATGCGGCCAACCTCGCCGGGTTCGCGCCAGATCAGCCACGGCAGCAACAGCAGTGTCTGCACCGATGTCACCGCGGCCAGGGCAAAGATGGCACGGAACAGGGCGTCAGGATCGGCAATCTCGACGGTGGCCGCACGATAGCCGATGGCCGAGGCACCGAACAATCCGCCCGCGATCAGCCCCAGCAGGCTGGCCTGACTGGCAAAGCCGCGCAGCGCCCAGCCCGCCGCCGGGCGCGACAGCAGCAAAACGCCCGCCAAGCCAACCAGGATGGCGCCCAGCGCCATTGCCCCCACAGGCTCACGCAGGATCAGGGCCGAGAACAGCGCCACCAGCAAAACCTCGGTCTTGGTAAAGGCGATGCCGACCGCAAAACTGCGTTGCGAAAACAGCGCCACGGTGCAAAACGTCGCGATGATCTGCGCCAATCCGCCCAGGATCACCGCCAGCCAGAACCGCACCGACAGCGCCGGAAAGGCGTGGTCTTGCAGCGTCATGATCAAGGCCGTCCCCAGCACCGCCAAAGGTGCCGCAAAGACAAAGCGCGAGGCCGTGGCCGCCGTGGTGGACAGGCCCAGCGCCTTCAGCTGCTTTTGTAGTGAAAAGCGCAAGGTTTGCATGGCCGCCGCCGCAATGGTCACGATGATCCAGGGTTCCATCGCCGCGAAATGCCACGGCCCCCCGGCATTGTCCACCGGGCGGTCAGCCTTCCTCGGTCAGGTCCGCTTTTTGCACGGGCCAGATCGGATGTGCCACCGGGTCTTTGGCGCGCAGGAAATATTGCCGGAAAATCTGGCCATAGCTGCGATAGACATAGTCACCGTTGCGCCGCAGGTAATGCGCCCGGCGCGACGCATAAAGGCCGGGCAGTTCGTACCACGCCACCTTGGGGTGCATGTGGTGGACCGCGTGGAAATTGTTGTTCAAAAACAGGATGGACAACGGCCCGCGATCCTCGATCACCACGGTCCGGGCGCGGGCAGTTTCATGGGCGCGGTGCTCCAGAAACGTGCGGATGCGCAGCAAGCCAAATCCCAGCCACACCGCCAGCAGATAGGACCAAAACGGCATCGTCGTGTCCAGCATCAGCCACAATGCGACCGGCAGCAGCCCCAAAGCGTGCAGGACCCAGCCCGCAATCACCTCCCGGTCGCCCCTGGCCATCGCCACCAGATCCGCCGCGACAAAGCGGGGCGTCCCCAGCAACGGCCCCAGCACCATCCGCCCGGCAAGGGTGTTGTTCGCAACCCGGATGCCGCGCCCCAGCGGACTTAACTGCGCCCATTCCTTTGGGTCAAGATAACAGGATTCCGGGTCATCGTAGGGGTCGGTCAGGTTGGGATCGTAATGGTGCTGCAAGTGGGTATCGCGGAACCGGCGATACGGGATGAACACCGACAGCGCCGGAAACACCAGCGCTTCATTCACCCCGGCATTGCGAAACGGATGGCCATGCAACGCCTCGTGCTGCAAGGACGAATGCTGCGCAATCGCGACCCCGGTCAGCACGACCGCCAGCACCGCAGAATGGTCCCAAAGCAGCGTGCCCGCACCCCAGACCAGGTAGGTCAGGGCCAGCAACAGCAGCGTGGGCCATTCAACTTTGCTTTGCGTCATCTCAATTTCTCGTGTTCATTGCAGTGTAGCTGTTGCAAGCCTGTTGTGTAATCTCGAGAATGCGCAACATTCAATCACCATTGTTTTGAAAATACCGCAGATGATGGACAAACGCGATCGTGCCGACCTGTTCCGCCTGCGCTTGGCCGAGGCTGTCACCCTTGCAGGTCAAAGCCAAAGCAGTCTTGCGCGGTTGGTCGGGGTTGACCGCTCGACCATTTCCGCCCTTCTGGCCCCCGGCACCCGCCTGCCCAATGCCCAACTGGTGGGCGATTGCGCGCAGGCTCTGGCGGTGTCCAGCGACTGGCTTCTGGGTCTGACCGACCGTCCGGACCCGCCCGACCTGCTGCTCGACCGCGCCTTGCAGACCGTCCCCGCCAGCCGCGCGCTGTTTGACGCCGCGATGTTTGGCTGGCACCGCGACGCCGCCGGCTACAAGATCCGCCACGTTCCCGCCACCCTGCCCGACATCCTGAAGACCCGCGCCGTCGTGATGTGGGAATATCAGGCCGCCCTTGGAGCCGATGCCGAGCAGACCTTTGCCGGCTTCGAGGCGCAGTTGGACCTGCTCCGCCGCACGCAATCCGACTTCGAGATTGCCATGCCTCTGGACGGGTTGACCAATTTTGCCACCGCGACCGGCTATTGGCAGGGCATCCCACCGAACACCCGGTTGGAACAGATCGACCGCCTGATTGCGCTGTGTGACGAGTTGTACCCGGTTCTGCGGGTCTATCTGTTCGACGCCCACCGCGTCTTTTCCGCCCCCGTCACCATCTTCGGCCCCCATCTGGCGGCGATCTACCTGGGCCAGGCCTACCTCGCCTTTCACGACCGCGCCAAGGTGGCCGAGGTGTCGCAGCACTTCGACTGGCTGGTGCGCGAGGCGTCGTTCAGTGCGCGCGAGGCGGCGGGATATTTCCGCACCCTGCGCGACGATGTTCAGAAAAACTGAAGCGTATCAGTGTCATAACCGTTGAAGTCAAAGATGTCCCGCACGGCGCGGGCACGGTCGGCGGGCACGGCAGCGTCACGGTTCAGCACGAACCCGAACTGCCCGGAGGGGGTGCCGACAACCATGGTGCGGTAATCGCCATCGACCCACAGCACCCACCAGTCCTGCATCCCCGCGACCGCAAAGCGCCCCGCCTTGCCGGGGATCAGCGCGCCCGCACCGCTTTGCGGGCGGTTCAGGCACAGCAACCAGCGGATATCACCGCCCGCGATGTCCACCTCGCCCGGACCACAGGTCAAAGGCGCCGCGCCAAAGCCCGCGACCTGCACCCAATGGCCCGCCATCCGGTCAGGCTCCAGAACGGCCGAGGAATAGATCGGCGCATCCGGGTTGCGAAAGGCGATGGGTGCGGGCGCTGGACGCGGCCCGCAAGCCGCAAGGATCAGCAGCAAAAGCGCAATCAGTCGATGCAAAGCGTCACCTGTCGTCCATCCTTTTCCAACACGTCATTGCAGCCATATAGCGGCGTGATGGGCGAACAGGTGCCTGATCGTGCAAGACACTGCCCCTGACAATCGCCCTTTTTCCGACATTGCTTGCCGCTGTCGCGCGTCAGGCTGGCACAGTAAAACGCCCCGGTATCGCCAGCGGACAACCACTGCCCCTTGGCCTTTTGACACAGCAACTGCTGGGGCGTTTCAGGGGCTTCGGGTGCAACAGCCTCGGACGTCACCTCTGGCGCTGCGTCTTGCGTCAGCACATCGGGTCGTGGTTTTGGCTTGGGCGTTGTGGGCGCTGCCGTCGCAGGCGCCTCGGCGGCGGTCCCGGTGGGGGCCAGAGGCGTGACCACGATGGTGTCTGTTGCAAGCCCCTCCGCACCCGGTCCCGCAGGCTGGCAGGCCAAAAGCAACAGGGCCGACAACAGGGGGGCAATCAGGGAACGGCGCATCTGAACATTCACATTTTCAAGGCCCAACAGGGGCTTAGCGGGCGTACACGGGTCAATAGGGCTGCGGATGCCCCCGGTGGGCTGTGTCGATCTCGGCCAAAACCTCGGGCGACAGGGTGATGTCGGCGGCGCCAAGATTGACCGCCAGTTGCGCGGGCGTGGTCGCCCCGATGATCGGCACCACCGGAAAAGGCCGTTGCAGGCAAAAGGCAATCGCCATCTGGCAGGGGTCCAGACCGTGACGCGCTGCGATGCCCAGATAGGCCGCCGTGGCCGGAAAGACCTGCGGCGTGATCCGCCCGCTCAGATCCTGGTTCTTGGACCGGCGCGAGCCTTCGGGGATCACGTCGCCCGCATATTTGCCCGACAATATCCCGGCAGCCAGCGGCGAAAAGGCCAGCAGCGGCATGTTTTCCTGCACCGAAAGCTCGGCCCAATCGCTGTCGAACTGGCGGCACAGCAACGAGTATTCATTCTGCACCGTCGCCATACGCGGCAGACCGTGCTGGTCGGCCAGCGCCAGCCAACGCCCCGCCCCCCAGACCGTTTCATTGGAAAGCGCAATATGGCGGATCTTGCCCTCAGCAATCAATTTCGCGGATTCGGTCAAGATATCAATCATATGTGCGTCGATGTTCACCTTGTCGCCAAGCCCTGGATCAAAGCCCCAAATGTTGCGAAAGTGATAGTGGCTGCGGCTGGGCCAATGCAGTTGATAGATATCGATGTACTCTGTCTGCAACCGCCGCAGCGACGCTTCCGCCGCCTGTCGCAACACCGCCCCGGTCAGCGGCCCACCCCCGCGCAGCGCCGGATTGCCCGGACCGCCGGCCTTGGTCGCAAGCACCACCCGGTCCCGGCCGCCACGCTTGGCAAACCACGTTCCGATGATCTCCTCGGTCCGGCCCACGGTTTCGGCACTGACCGGGTTGACCGGATACATCTCGGCGGTGTCCCAGAAATCGACCCCGGCTGCCAGGCTCATGTCCATCTGGCTGTGGCCCTCGGCTTCGGTGTTCTGCGTGCCCCATGTCATGGTGCCAAGGCACAGCGCCGACACCTCGATCCCGGTTTTTCCCAATGTCTTGCGCTGCATGTGATCCCCTTTTTGCGATTGGCCTAGCATGTATTGCCGCAACGTCCAAGACGCCCGCTGCAGGGCCCCGGCTCCACGCCAGCGCGGCGGCAATACGGCGCGCTTGCAAACAAGCACTGATCAGGATCAAGGTTGATCCGCCCCCGTTCTGCTAGGTCATACCCAAAGCACAGGAGCATCCCATGAATATCACCTTCAACGGCCAGACCGCCCTCGTCACCGGCGCCGGGTCAGGCATCGGCGCGGCCGTGGCCCGCAACCTTGCGGCCTCTGGCGCGCATGTCATCGTCGCTGACCTCGATCTGCCCAAGGCCGAAGCCGTCGCCGCCGAAATTACCGCCGCAGGCGGCAAAGCCGACGCGGCAGGCGGCGATGTCGCCGACCCCGCGGTCGTCAAGGATCTGGTCGCACTCGCCGTCCAAAAGGGCGGCAAGCTGGACCTGATGGTCAACAATGCCGGGATCGGCGGGCCGCAGTCACTGACGGGCGATTATCCGCTGGACGGCTGGCGTAAGGTCATGTCGGTCAACCTTGATTCGGTGTTTTTTGGCCTGCGTTACGCCATCCCCGAAATGTTGAAGTCCGGCGGCGGGTCGATCGTCAACATGGCCTCGATCCTGGGGTCGGTCGGTTTCGCCAATTCCAGCGCCTATGCCACCGCCAAGCACGGGCTGCTGGGCCTGACCCAGACCGCAGCACTGGAATACTCCGCCAAGGGCATCCGTATCAACACGGTCGGTCCGGGCTTCATTGACACCCCGCTGCTTTCCGCCCTGCCGCCCGAGGCCCGCGCCGGTCTGGTTGCCCTGCACCCCATCGGTCGCCTTGGCACATCCGACGAGGTCGCGCATCTGGTCCTGTTCCTGCTGTCCGACAAGGCTGCCTTCATCACCGGCAGCTATCACCTTGTCGATGGCGGCTATACCGCGCAATGACCCAGACCCGTCCGGGCCATCCCGACACAGGCCCGGACGGTCGTCGCTTTCGGTGCCCCGTTATTTTCTACTGTCAGAATTGTCCAGACCAGATACCGCAGAATAGCCAGCCCCCCGCGCAACGGAAATTCAAACACCCGCAGGACGGCTCACGCAAGCGTCTGGCCCTTGGCGCGGTCCTGCGCTAAACCGGGCGCGACCAAAGCGAAGGCGGCATCATGGCACGGATTCTGATCACCTCGGCCATCC
>JBBQGU010000051.1:0-15551 GCA_038323315.1 Rhodobacterales bacterium
CTATACGGGCGAGCTTGGCTGGGAATTGCACCACCCCATCGAGATTCAGCGCTATCTGTGGGACCAACTGCTGGCCGCAGGCGCCAAGCACGGCATGAAACTGGTCGGTGCCCGGGCGCAAAACTGGCTGCGGCAGGAAAAATCCTACCGCGCCTTTGGCAACGAACTTGGCCGCGACGCAAGCCCACTGGAGGCCGCCCTCGACCGCTTTGTCGACCTGAAAAAGGATTTTCAGGGCAAGGCCGCGATGCTGGCGCTTGGCATCCGGTCCAAATGCTGCACGCTGCTGATCGACGGGCCGTCCGACACCGACCCATGGGGCAAAGAGGCGCTGCTGCATGAGGGTGTCAAAGTCGGTCGCCTGACATCGGGCGGCTATTCGGTGGCCTTTGGCAAGCAGATCGGCATGGGCTATGTCCGTCCAGATCTGGCCGAGGTGGGCACAAGGCTTAAGGTACGGATGAACCGTGAATTGTGGGATTGCGTGGTCGTCGAGGACAGCCCCTTTGACCCTGCCAACGCTCGCATCAGGATAGACGGCTGAAACCAACCTCTCATCATGCCCTGACGGTCATTCTTCGACGGGCGCTGCGAAGAATGACCGCACGGGCATGATGAGCGTTGGTCGCAGGCCTGCCGCCCTACCCTTGCACGAACGCCGCCCAGGCTGCCTTGGACCCTGAAAACGCGTTCAGATCGACATTGCCGCTGATCCCCCGCACCTGTCCCGTGCCGCTGTACTGCCAAAACGTCCACGCCTGCCCCGGATAATTCTGCTCGACGGGGGCCGCGACCGAGCGCAGCCAGAAACTGACACCGTTCAACTGCCCCATATCGTTGTCGTGAAAGAAATCCAGCGTCGTGTACAGGATCGGCTTTTTCACGTAATGCGCGGCCACGATGTTCAGGAACACCTGCGCCTCGGCCCGCACCACCGCGGGCGGCTGCCGTGTGCGGCAGGTTGGTGAGGTTGGCGTCCATTCCATATCCAGCACCGGCGGCAGCGCCCCGTTGCTGCGCGGCACATGGTCGATGTACCAGCGCGCCTGTTCGGCGGCAGACCGGCAATGATAGAACAGGTGATAGGCACCACGGGGCACCCCCGCTTCGGCGGCCGCCTGCCAGTTCTGCGCAAAGTTGGGGTCCTCGCGGTCGCCGCCCTCGGTCGCCTTCATGAAGACGAAGTTTACGCCATTCGCCCGCGCTTGGGCGAAGTCGATGGCGCCCTGCCAGACCGACACGTCGATGCCATGGACCGGGTGGCGCTGCGGCGGATGGCCTTGCCAATCGGTCGGGTCCAGATCGCCGAACCGCTGGGCCACCACCTCGACGGACGGTGCGCCGGTCATGGTCCTGACCTGCGGGGCGGCAGCCTGACTGCGCAGGCGCGGTCCGCAGGCGACGAGGGCGAAGGCCAGAAGAACGATCAGGATACGGTGCATTTAACAAGACTGCCGCAAAATATCCAACAGATCAACACCCGTTCAGGGCACGTCAGCGGTCTTCCCCCCCATGGCCAACCCACAAAAATCGCTCCGTCCGGTTTTGAAAGCGGTTTCAATGCCGCCCCGTCCCAGCCTATGCTGCAGCAAGCAAATCGGGGGCGAAGATGTCGGAATGGTGGCGCGGTTCGGTGACGTATCAGGTCTATCCCCGCAGTTTTCAGGATGACAACGGCGACGGCGTGGGCGACCTGCAAGGCATCACCCGCCGCCTCAGCCATATTGCCGATCTGGGCTGCGATGCGGTCTGGCTGTCGCCAATCTTCACCTCGCCCATGCTGGATATGGGCTATGACGTGTCGAATTACACCGATGTCGACCCGGTTTTCGGCACTTTGGCCGATTATGACGCGCTGATCGCTGCCGCCCATAACCTCGGGTTGAAGGTGATCATCGATCAGGTGATCAGCCACACCTCCGACAAACACCCGGCCTTTGTCGAAAGCCGCGACTCCCGCACCAACCCCAAGGCGGATTGGTATGTCTGGTCCGACCCCCGGCACGATGGCAGCCCGCCCAACAACTGGCTGTCGGTGTTTGGCGGATCGGCGTGGTCTTGGGACGCCCGGCGCAAGCAATACTTCTTCCACAACTTCCTGTCCCAGCAACCCGACATGAACTTTCACAACGCCGCCGTGCAGGATTATCATCTGGCCAACATGCGCTTCTGGCTGGACCGGGGCACCGATGGCTTTCGCCTCGATACCGTCAACTTCTTTTTTCATGACAAGCTGTTCCGCCACGACCCCGCCGATTACCGCATCAAGACCGTGGCCCCCGGCAATCCGTATGAAATGCAATACCACATCTTCTCGAAAAACCAGCCACAGAACCTTCCGTGGCTGGAACGCATCCGCAGCCTGCTGGACGAATACCCCGGCACAACCACCGTGGGCGAGGTCGGTGAAAGCAACCATCCGATCGAGATCATGGGTGAATATACCCAAGTCGGCCGCCTGCATCAGTGCTATAGTTTCGAGATGATGGGCTATGATTACTCCGCCGCCGTTTTCCGCAATCGCATCCATGATTTCTTTTCCGGCGCGCCGAATGGCTGGCCGATGTGGGCGTTTTCCAACCATGACGTGGTGCGCCTTGCAACGCGCTGGGCGAAATACGGCGCGTCGCAAGATGCCCTGGCGCGACAGGCCGGGTCGCTGCTGCTGTCGTTCCAAGGGTCGATCTGCCTGTGGCAAGGCGACGAATTGGGCCAGACCGACACCGAACTGGCCTTTGAAGAGCTGACGGACCCGCAGGGCATCAACTTCTGGCCCGAACCCGTGGGCCGCGACAACACCCGCACGCCGATGGTCTGGGACAACAGCGTCAATGGCGGTTTCAGCCGGGGCAATGGCCACCCATGGCTGCCGGTCAAGGCCCCGCAACTGGCCCGCAATGTCGCCAGCCAACAGGGTGTGACGGATTCAGTGCTGGAAACCTACCGCACGATGATCGCGTTTCGCAAAGCCAACCCGATCCTGCTGACCGGCCCGACCGTGTTCCACGACCTGCCCGAACCTTTGCTGGCCTTCACCCGCGGCGTGCAGATGCTGTGCATCTTCAACCTGTCGCCCACGCCGCAGACCGTCACTCTGACTGGCACGGCGATCCTGACCGGCCCCAGCCTCGCCGCCGAACTGGAAGGCCAGACCCTGACCCTCGGCCCAAACGCGGCAGCCTTCCTGACCATCTCGGGCGAGGTCACGCTAACAGCCTGACCCCTTCATTCCGACCCAAATACTCCGACGCAGCGCCTGCCGCAGCCAAAAAGTCAGTCCTGCGCGCGCCCCTGATAGGCCCGGTCTTCGGTGTTGATCACAATCCGCGTCCCCGCGCCGATATGTGGCGGCACCATGATCCGCAAGCCATTGGTGCAAATGGCAGGTTTGTAAGACGAGCTTGCGGTCTGGCCTTTGACCACCGGTTCCGTCTCGGCGATCTCCAGCGTCACGCGCATCGGCAGTTCCATGGCGATGGCAGAACCCTCATAGGTGCGCAAATAGACCTTGATGCCATCGGACAGGAACACGTCATCCTCGCCGATCACGTCGGGATGCACCGCGATCTGCTCATAGCTCGCAGGCTCCATGAAATGAAACCCCTCGCCGTCGCTGTACAGGAAATCGTATTCCCGCTCATCCACCGTGGCCTTTTCCACCATCTCGGTCGTCCGCCAGCGCTCGGCCACCTTCACCCCGTCCGAGATGCGGCGCATGTCGACCGAGGTGGTCGGCGTGCCCTTGCCGGGATGGAAGTTTTCGGCCTTCAGCACGGCATACAACTTGCCGTCCAACTCGACCACATTGCCTTTGCGAAGCGAAGAAGCGATGACTTTCACGAAGCGGTTCCTTGTTCTGGCGGGGCAGTCCAGCTATGCGGGGCCCCTATGGCTGCCGCCCTTAGCCGATAATCCCGCAATTCGCCAGAGAGAAGCCGCATGACCGAACCCTGGTGGACCCCGACCCGCCACGCCGACCGTCGCCCCGTCCTGATGGCCCGCAACCGGATTCTGGCCGCCTTGCGCGTCTGGCTGGCGGATCAGGCATTTACCGAGGTCGACACAGCCGCCCTGCAAATCTCGCCGGGCAACGAGGCGCATCTGCACGGCTTTGCCACCCATGCCATCGGCAATGACGGTGTTGCACAACCCATGTACCTGCACACCTCGCCCGAATTTGCGATGAAGAAACTGCTGGCGGCAGGCGAAACCCGGATCGCGGCCTTCGCCCATGTCTGGCGCAACCGCGAACGCGGCCCCCTGCACAGCCCCGAGTTCACCATGCTGGAATGGTACAGGGTGGGCGCGGATTACACCGTTTTGATGCAGGATTGCGCCACGCTGCTGCAAACCGCCTGCCGCGCGGCTGGCACCACGCACCTGCGCTACCGCGACCGCTTCTGCGACCCGTTCCTGCCCGCGCAGCGCCTGTCGGTCGCCGAGGCGTTTCACACCCATGCCGGCATCGACCTGCTGGCGACAATGGCACCCGATGGCACCCCGGATGCCAGCAAACTCGCGGTACAGATGGTCTCGCAAAACCTGCACGCCTCGCCAGACGACACTTGGTCCGACATGCTGTCCAAGGTGCTGGTGCAAAAGGTCGAGCCGCATCTGGGCCACGGCTGTCTGACGATCCTGGACCGCTATCCTTCCGCCGAGGCCGCGCTGGCCCGCCGCTCCGCCGATGACCCCCGTGTCGCCGAACGGTTCGAGCTTTATGCCTGCGGGGTCGAGCTTGCCAACGGTTTTGGCGAGTTGACCAACCCCGCCGAACAACGCGCCCGGTTTCAGGCCGAAATGGCCGAGAAACAGCGCGTCTACGGCGAAACCTATCCGATTGACGAAGATTTTCTGAACGCCCTCGCCATCATGCCCGCAGCGTCGGGCATTGCCATGGGCTTTGACCGCGCCGTGATGCTGGCCACCCACGCCCCCCGCATCGAAGACGTGTTGTGGACGCCAGTGGCCTGACACCAAAGTTTGACATGTGTCCACGACACGTTGCAAAGCCATTTGATGCGCCATTTATGCTTGCCGCAGCGTCAACTTGAAGGGTCGATCCGGCACTATGCATGGTTAGCCCGGCACATCGCCGTAACGTCACGACGTCGCTAACATGGTTTGGCCTTGTCTAGGGTCGATCTGTGCTTAGGCTTGGCCGATCCATGATGGCGGGCCGCCATCGACCATATCCAACGAGCCAACAATGAAAAAGCATCTCCTCCTCAGCACCATTCTGGGCCTTACACTGGTCCATCCGGCCTTGGCCGAAACGAACCCCCGCACCGGCGAGGAACTGGCCGAGAATCAGGCCTATACCTTTCGCATGCTCGACAGCGTCAAGACGCTGGACCCGCAACTGATCTCGTCCGTCGAGGATTCCGAC
This sequence comes from Rhodobacterales bacterium, assembly GCA_038323315.1. Classification (GTDB taxonomy): domain Bacteria; phylum Pseudomonadota; class Alphaproteobacteria; order Rhodobacterales; family Rhodobacteraceae; genus Stagnihabitans. The sequence continues at coordinate 5,390 of JBBQGU010000051.1, forward strand.
GTCGCGCGCGGCATCTTTGAGGGCTTGTACAACGAAGACAGCGACGGCAATCTGGTGCCCGCCGGTGCCCTGTCCTACACCATTTCGGATGACAAGAAGGTCTATACCTTCACCCTGCGCCCCGGCGTCAAATGGTCCAATGGTGACCCGGTGACCGCCAAGGACTATGTCTATGGCTGGCAGCGGCTGGTCGATCCGGCGCTAGCCTCGGAATACGCCTATTACATGGAACTGGCGCAGGTTCTGAACGCGACCGAGATCACGGCAGGCACCAAGCCGATCACCGATCTGGGCGTCAAGGCCGTCGACGACCTGACGCTGGAGGTCACGCTGACCAACCCGATCCCCTATTTCCCCAAGATGCTGACCAACTCCTCGACCTTCCCCGCACCACGGGCCACCATCGAAAAGTTTGGCGCCGACTGGACCAAGCCCGAAAACATCGTGACCAACGGCGCGTATCTTTTGTCCGAGGTCGTGCCGGGCGAGAAATATGTGGAGGTCAAGGACCCCAACTATTGGGATGCCGCCAACGTCATCATGTCGCCGATCACCGCGCTTGTGATCAACGACGAGGACGCCGCCCTGACCCGCTATCAGGCCGGCGAGGTGGACCGGACCGACGTTCCGACCGGCCAATATCCCAAGCTGGAGGCCGAATTCCCGGATGAGGCGAACTCGACCCCTTATGCCTGTTCGTATGATTATGTGATCAACCTTGACGAGGGCAAGGGCAACGAGGCGCTGAAGGATGTCCGCGTCCGCACCGCGCTGTCCTATGCCATCGACCGCGACGTCATCGTCAACAACATCCTGCAAGGTGGCCAAAAGCCCGCCTACAGCTGGACCCATTGGGCGATGAACGGCTTTAACATGCCGACCATAGACTATTCCGCCTTGACGCAGGCCGAGCGCAACGAAAAGGCCAAGGCCCTGCTGGCCGAGGCGGGTTATGGTCCTGACAAGCCGTTGCAGATCACACTGAACTACAACACCTCCGAGGGTCACAAGAAGATCGCCGTGGCCATTCAGCAGATGTGGAAACAGACGCTGGGCGTGCAACTGACCGCCAACAACTATGAATGGAAGGTCCACACCGACAAACTGATCGCGGGCGATTTCGAGATGTCGCGCTATGCGTGGTGTGCCGATTACAACGAGGCGTCCACGTTCCTTGACCTTTACGCCAGCTATTCCACCAACAATGACGGCAAATACTCCAACGCCGAATATGACAAGCTGTTGGAGGAGTCCAAGACCATGACCGATCCGTCGGCCAACTACACCAAAGCCGAGGAGATTTTGGCCAAGGACATGCCGATCATCCCGATCTATCACTACGCCAAGGTCGATATGGTGAAATCCGACATCAAGGGCATCCCGCAAAACGACGTGATGCAGTTCTGGTACGCCAAGGACCTGTACCGGATCAAAAAGTAAGCTCTGATCCATTGACACGCCAGCCCTCCCCTTTCCGGGGGGGGCTGGTCAGGCATTTCATGTTGGAGCCCGTATGTTAAGCTATATCGCCAAGCGGATCGCCATTGCGGTGCCAACCCTGCTTATTCTGATCATCATATCGTTTTTATTGATGCACGCCGCCCCCGGTGGCCCGTTTACCTTTGAAAAGAAATTGCCCGCTGCCGTGCTGGCCAATCTGGATGCCAAATATGGTCTGGATCAACCGTTGTGGCGGCAGATGTTCAACTATGTCTGGGGCATCGTCGCGCATTTCGATTTCGGCCCGTCGTTTGTTTATAAAGACCGCACGGTGAACGAGATTATCGCCCAGGGCTTCCCGATCACCCTGTATTACGGCATGGTGTCCTTTGTGATTGCCGTGGTGTTTGGGGTGACTTTGGGCGTTCTGGCCGCCATCTTCCAGAACTCGTGGCTGGACTACTTCGCCGTCGGCATATCCATCGGCGCGCAGGTCCTGCCGAATTTCGTGCTGGCGCCGATCTTGGTGCTGATCTTCACCCTCTGGCTCGGCTGGTTGCCCGGCGGCGGATGGGAGGGGGGGCAGTTGAAATACCTCGTCATGCCGGTGATCGCCACCGCGACCGCCTATCTGGCGTCCATCGCCCGCATCACCCGGTCGTCGATGCTGGAGGTGCTGACCTCGAACCACATCCGCACGGCCCGCGCCAAGGGCTTGCCGACGTGGAAGGTGATCACCCGGCACGCGTTGAAACCCTCGCTGATCCCCGTCCTCAGTTATCTCGGCCCCAGTTTCGTGTCGATGATCACCGGGTCGGTGGTGGTGGACATGTATTTCTCGACCGGCGGTATCGGCAAGGCGTTCGTGGATGCCGCGCTGAACCGCGACTATGCCGTGATGATGGGGGTGACGCTGCTGGTCGGGGCCCTGACGATTGTTTTCAACCTGTTGGTCGACGTTTTGTACGCCTGGATCGACCCAAAGATCAGGTACTGACATGCTTTCAACGATAGACATGGGCGCTTTGGCGCAACGCCTCGCGACACTGGACGAGGTCAAGGGCCGGTCATTATGGGCCGATGCCCGAATAAGGTTCAGCCGCAACCGCGCCGCCGTGGCCGGGCTGGTGATGCTGGTGCTCTGCTTTGCCTTCGCCTTTGTCGGTCAATACCTGTCGCCCCACACCTATGACTTCACCGACTTCACCATCATGGGCAACGCCGCCGAACTGGGCCGACCCAGCCTGTCCAACGGCTATTATTTCGGCACCGACGACCTGGGCCGCGACCTGTTCTCGCGCACTGCCATGGGCACCCGGATATCGCTGTATGTGGGCGTCATAGGCTCGGTGATCGCGGTTGTGGTCGGCACGCTGTACGGGGCCGTCGCGGGCTATATGGGCGGCAGGGTGGATCAGATCATGATGCGGATCGTCGATATCCTGCTGGCCGTGCCCTTCATGTTCGTCATCATCCTGCTGCTGGTGATGTTCGGCAAATCCCTGTCCATGCTGTTCCTCGGGATCGGCCTTCTATCATGGCTCGGCATGGCAAGGATCGTCCGTGGCCAGACCCTTACCCTGAAGAACAAGGAATTCATCGAGGCCGCCCGCGCCACCGGCGTGCCCACCCATCGGATCATCCTGCGCCATATCGTGCCGAACCTGCTGGGCATCGTCGCGGTCTATGCCACCCTGCTGATCCCCGACATGATCCTGGTCGAAAGTTTCATCTCCTTCCTCGGCTTGGGCGTGCAGGAGCCGCAAACCTCGCTGGGCGCGCTGATTGCCGAGGGGGCCAAGACCATCCGCTATGGCACCCTGTGGCAACTTGCCTTTCCGATGCTTTTCTTCATCACCACCATGTTCGGCTTCTACTTCGTCGGCGACGGGTTGCGTGACGCGCTGGACCCGAAGGACCGCTGACATGCTGGACGTCAACAACCTTTGCGTCAGCTTTGCCACCGGCGACGGCACCGTGAACGCGGTCAACGGTGTCAGCTTTTCCCTGCAAAAGGGCGAAACCCTGGGCATCGTGGGCGAGAGCGGGTCCGGCAAAAGCCAGTTGGCCTTTGCCATCCTCGGCCTGTTGGCCAAGAACGGCACCGCGACGGGGTCGGTCAAGTTCAACGGCACCGAGTTGATCGGCGCGCCGCTGTCCACGCTGAACACCTTGCGGTCCAACAAGATCGCGATGGTGTTTCAAGATCCCATGACCAGCCTGAACCCCTATATGCGCGTGTCCGATCAGATGGCCGAGGCGTTGATACACCATCGTGGCCTGTCCAAATCCGCCGCCTTGGCGGAATGCGTCCGCATGCTGGACGCGGTCAAGATCCCGGACGCGCGGGGCCGTGTGCGCCTGTACCCGCACGAGTTTTCGGGCGGCATGCGACAGCGTGTGATGATCGCCATGAGCCTTTTGTGTCAGCCCGACCTGTTGATCGCGGATGAGCCGACCACAGCGTTGGACGTCACCGTTCAGGCCCAGATCATGCACCTGCTGCGAGACCTGCAACGCGATTTCGGCATGGCGACGATCCTGATCACCCATGACCTTGGCGTCATCGCAGGCTTTTGCCGCGAGGTGATCGTGCTGTACGGCGGCAAAGTGATGGAGCAGGCCCCGGTCGACCCGTTCTTTGCCACGCCCAGCCATCCCTATTCCCGTGGCCTGCTGCACGCCTTGCCCCGCGTCGATGATCAAGACGGCGACGCGTTGAACTCGATCCCCGGCTCGCCGCCCAACATGACCCGCGCGCCCAAGGGCTGCCCGTTCGAACCGCGCTGCGGCTATGCCATCCCGCTGTGCAAGACCTTCCTGTCGCCACTGACCGAATTCGCACCGGGCCGCAAACGCGCCTGCAACGTCGCCATAAAGGATCTGGTATGACCGCCCTGATCGAATCCCGCGACCTGCGCGTGACCTTTGCGCTGAAACGCGAAGGCGACATGCCCTGGACCAAACCCCGCCTGCTGCAAGCCGTGGCGGGCGTAGATTTCACGCTGGAGGCGGGTCAGACGCTGGGCATCGTCGGCGAAAGCGGCTCTGGCAAATCCACCCTCGCCCGTGCCCTGATCCAGATGGTCCCGGCCACCGGCCGCGTGCTGTGGCAAGGCAAGACCGACCTGCTGGCCCTGTCGGCGCACCAGATGATGGCCTATCGCCGCGACATCCAGATGGTGTTTCAGGACCCCCTCGCCAGCCTGAACCCCCGAATGACCGTCGGCCAGATCATCGCCGAGCCACTGAAAACCCACTTCCCCGCCCTGCAAACCAGCGAAGTCAAAGCCCGTGTTCAACTGATGATGGACCGCGTCGGCCTGCTGCCCAACCAGATCAACCGCTACCCGCATGAGTTTTCCGGCGGCCAATGCCAACGTATCGGCATCGCCCGCGCGCTGATCGTCGAACCGAAACTGCTGATCTGCGACGAGCCGGTCTCGGCTCTTGATGTGTCCATTCAGGCGCAGGTCATCAACCTGCTGGCCAAACTGCAACGCGAGTTGGGCGTCACGATGATCTTTATCGCGCATGACCTGTCGGTCGTCAAACACGTGTCGGATCAGGTGATGGTCATGTATCTGGGCCGCGTGATGGAGGCGCGGCCCAAGCGTGCCCTTTTTACCGACCCCCAGCATCCCTATACCCAGGCCCTGCTGTCCGCCGTCCCGATCCCCGACCCCGCAGCCGAGCGTGCCAAGGTGATGATCCCCTTGGACGGCGAGTTGCCCTCGCCGATGAACCCGCCCTCGGGCTGCGTCTTTCGCACCCGTTGTTTCCGCGCCCAGAACCGCTGCGTCGTTGAAGTGCCGTTGCTGACCGGCGGCGTCGCCTGCCATTTTCCGGGGTTGATGCAGCGGGCAGGATAGCCCGGTTACCGCTTGCCACAGCGCCGGATTTGCGTCCTGATCGGGGATACGGATTTAGGCAGGAATCGGGGCAGTCATGGCAGTATTTACAGCGACGACGGGCACTGCGTTTGATGCGGTGAATTTCGGGGCGTATTTTGGCGGGCGGGGCGAAGGCTCGGCCCGTCAGCAGATCGACAGCGGGTTGAACTGGGTCGACACCAATCTGAACAGTTTCAGGCTGTTTCAGACGTTGTGGTACGATAACAACAGCGACGGCCTGTTGCGCCCCGCGGGCGGTGATTATCTGATGGGGCGGGTCGATTATGCGGTCATCCTGCCTGCCCCGGTCATCCCCGAGGGCAGCACCGAGGTGACGGTCCGTTCCAGCGGCACGACGACTGCGCAGTTCTTTGACCTGACCAGCAACCGCACGGTCGGCACCCTGACCGCCGCACCCTATGATCTGCAGATCACCTCGGCTGTGCTGGATGGGTTCACCACCTATTTCACCAGCTATATCAACCCGGTCTTCGCCATGTTCAGCGGCGATGATCGGGTGACCTTGGGCAACCGGGCCGACTTTTTCTATGATCCGGACGGGGCCTTGCTGATCACCTTGGGCGGCGGCGATGATACGTTGCGGGCCGATGGTGCGGGGGCGGATACGATCTTTGGCGGCGCGGGCGACGACCTGATTCAGTTCACCGGCAATGGCCACCAGATTTACGGCGGTCACGGCGACGACCAGATCAGGTTCCTGTACCTGTCCGAGGTGGATATCGGCCCGACCACCCAGGACGGCGGGGCCGGCAATGACAGCATCTTTGGCGATGATATCAACCCAACCACTCTGGATGGCGGGGCCGGCAATGACAGCATCTTTGGCGACTTTGGCGATGACATTTTTGTCGAGGGGGCTGGGTCGGGCGACGACACGCTGGACGGCAACAGCGGCTTTGACGTGCTGGATTATTCGGGCGCGGCGGCGGGCATCGTCGTGAATTTCAGGTATGATTACGGTACGGCGACAGGCGGGTCTGGTCTGGATACGTTCGCCAATATCGAGGGGGTGTTCGGCTCTGATTTTGCCGATCAGGTGTTGGGCGACGGATCGAACAATCTGCTGGTCGGCAATGGCGGGCGCGACCTGCTGAACGGCGGCTATGGCGCGGATACCCTGGTTGGGGGTGCGGGGGTCGATACCGCCAGTTATGCGGATGACAATGGCGGCATGGTGGTGAACCTGGCCAAGGGGACCGGGCAGTTCGGGCAGGCGCATGACGATGTGCTGGTGGGGATCGAGAATGTCATCGGCAGTTTTGGCGGCGAAACGATCATCGGCAGCCGCCGGGACAATGTGCTGGACGGCGGGTCGGACGGGCAGGACAGTCTGTTCGGTCTGGCGGGCGATGACCGGCTGCTGGGTCGCACCGGGGGCGACCGCCTGAACGGCGGACTTGGCGATGACATCGTGGTGGGCGGTCTGGCCGGGGATGTGATGTCGGGCGGTCTGGGCGACGACCATTTCGTGTTTCAGACCGCACTCGACAGCACGGTGTATGACCGCGACGTGATCCTGGACTTTGCCCAGATCGACGGTGACCGCGATCTGATCGACGTGTCAGGTCTGAACCGGATGGCTGGCGAGGTTGGCCGCGAAGCGCCGTTTGAACTGACCGGGCAAGAGGGTCAGGGCCGATTTACCGGCACCGCAGGCGAGGTGCGCTTGGTTCTGGGGACCCAGAACACCCAAATCCGCATCGATCTGGACGGCGATGGCTTCAGTGACATGGATATTCTGATCAAGAGCATCCTGACATTGACTGCGCAGGATTTCATCCTGTAGCGCGCGTCGCCCGCGATCCGACCGCCCGCTCTTCAGCCCTTGCGGGCTTCTTCGCAGCGCCCAACGAAGAAGCCCGCGAGGGCTGATGAGGGGCCACGGCTGATATTTCAATCCTGATCGAACACTTCGCGCATCTCCGTCCTCCATTCGCCGGGTTTGCGCGTCTCCAGCGGCACCGGACAGGGCAAGCAGATCGCCGCGTGCAGCCGGACATATTCGGCCTTCTTTTCGGAGTTCAACCCCAACACCATCCCAAATCGCTGCCTGTATCCCGCCTGATTTGCCTCAGGATGGCACGGCAACCGCCCCGCGACCAAGCCTTTTCAGCGCCGCACGGCCCGCCCTGCCACGGCGCTGACCGCAAAGATCGCACAGGCCGCCGCCACAATGGACGGCCCCGCCGGCGTGTCCTGCCACAGCGACAGCGCGAGGCCCAGCAGGCTCGCCCCTGCGCCAAAGACAATCGCCATTCCTGCCATCGCCTCGGGGGTGCGCGACAGGGCGCGGGCGGCAGCGGCGGGGATGATCAGCATGGCGGCGATCAGCAAGGCGCCGACCACCTTCAGCGCCACCGCCACCACCACGGCCAAGGCAAGCGTCAGGATCAGGCGTTCGCGTTCGGGGTTCACACCGCTCGCCTGCGCCAGGTCCTCGTTCAGCGTCGCAGTCAACATGCCTTGCCAACGCCAGACCAACAGCGCCAGTACCAGACCCGCGCCGCCCCAGATGAACCCCAGATCGGCGCGGCTGACCGACAGAATGTCGCCGAACAGATACGACGAAAGGTCGGTCCGCGCCCCCGGAACAAAGCTGACCGCAACCAGACCCAAGGCCAGCGCCGAATGCGCCATCACGCCCAGCGTGGTATCCATGGCCCAACCCCGCGCCGCCAGCGTCGACACCGTCACCGCCATGATCAGCGCCACCGCCAGCGTGCCCAACCCCACCGGCAGATCAAAGGCCAGCGCCAGCGCCACGCCCAATATTGCCGCATGTGCCGTGGCATCGCCGAAATACGCCATGCGCCGCCAGACCACGAAACTGCCCAAAGGCCCGGTCGCCAGCGACAACCCCATCCCGGCCAAAGCCGCCCGCGTCAGGAAGTCGTCAAACATGGTCGTGCCCGAGATCTGAGTTTTCGTGATCCGGGTGGTCGTGAACCGGGTGGTCGTGGCCCGAGTGGTCGTGGCCCGAATGGTCGTGGCCCGAATGGTCGCGGCCCGAATGGTCGTGGCCCGAATGGTCGTGGCCCGAGTGGTCGTGGCCCGAGTGGTCGTGGCCCGGGTATTCGTGGCCCGGGTAGTCGTGGCCCGAGTGGTCGTCGTGCGAATGATCATGGATGTGCTGATACAGCGCAAGCGCGCCTTGGGTGCCAAGCCCGAACAAAGCCCGGTATTCCGGCGCATTCGACACGACGCGCGGTGTCCCCTCGCAGCAGATATGGTGGTTCAGGCAGATCACCCGGTCTGACGCCGCCATGACGACATGCAGATCATGGCTTACCATCAGCACGCCCGCCCCCGTCTGGGCCCTGACCTCGGCGATCAGACGGTAGAACGCCGCCTCGCCCGGCTGGTCCAGCCCTTGGGTCGGCTCGTCCAGCACCAGCAGTTGCGGATCGTTCATCAGCGCGCGGGCCAGCAGCACCCGCTGAAACTGACCGCCCGACAGGTCGGCCATCTGGCGCGGGCCGAGGCCCGCCATGCCGACACGCTGCAACGCCGCCTCGGCCGCCGCATCCGCCACCCGCACCGGCAGCGACAAGAACCGCCGCACCGTGATCGGCAGGCTGCGGTCGACCGCCAGCCGTTGCGGCACATAGCCCAGCCGCAGGCCCGCCGCCCTGACGACCGATCCCTTGGCCACCGCCACCATCCCAAGGAGCGCCCGCAGCAGCGTCGATTTGCCCGAGCCGTTCGGCCCCAGCACCGTCACGATCTCACCGGCATCCATCCGAAACGACACATCCGACAGCACCAGATCGCCGCCCAACCGCACCGAGATATTCTGCGCCGCAATCAGCATCATGCCACCGCCTGCGGAGTGTCGTGGCAGGCGGGGCACAGGCCCAATGCCTCGATCGTGCTGCGTTCCACCACAAATCCCAACTCCGCCGCCGCCGTCGTCAAGGCCGTCTGGACCTCGACCGCAGGCGCCTCGGCCACCGCATGACAGGCGCGGCAGATCAGGAAGGCGGGGGCATGGGCCTGACCCATGTGCATGCAGGCGGTAAAGGCGTTCAGGCGGCGGATGCGGTGGACCAGACCCTGATCCTCCAGAAATTCCAGCGCGCGGTAGGCGACGGGGGGCTGGTTGGCAAAGCCCTCGGCCACCAGCCGCTCCAATACCTCATAGGCCCCCAAGGCACGCGGGCTGTGCAACAGGATTTGCAACGCGCAGCGACGAACCGGCGTCAAACGCTGACCTGCCAGCGCAAGCCGACCCTCGGCCATGGCCATCGCGCCCGCCGCACAGGCGGCATGGTCATGGGGGGTAAAAGCACTGTGGTCATGAGGCATGGCAGTTCCTGTTATACTATAACATAACTATTGACATGTTATACTGTAACGCCTTACCTGCCACCAACCCCAAAGGAAAGCCCCCATGAAGCGCCTCGCAACCCTGCTGATCCTGATGACTTCCCCTGCCTTGGCCGAAGTGCCACGCGTGGTCACCGACTTTGGTCCGGTCCAATCGCTTGTCATGGATGTGATGGGCGATCTGGGCACCCCGCAGGCGCTGCTGGTATCGGGCGGCGATCCGCATGACTTTCAACTGCGCCCCTCGCAGGCCGAACTGCTGTCAAACGCCGACCTTGTGTTCTGGGTCGGCCCCCAGTTGATCCCGGCCATGGGCGACGCGCTGACCACCCTCGCGCCACAAACCCAGACCATTGCCCTGCTGACCACCACCCCCCAGCGCAGCTTTGCCGAGGGCGGCACCGACCCCCATGCCTGGCTCGACCCCACCAATGGCATAGGTTGGCTTGCCACCATTGCCGAGGCGCTTGCGGCCAAAGACC
>JBBQGU010000052.1:0-14884 GCA_038323315.1 Rhodobacterales bacterium
TCACACCCCCGGGCCCCCGTGGAGTATTTTTGCCGGAATGAAGGGGGATCAGGGCAGGGTGCGGGTGATGAAGTCGGTTTCGGCGGCCAAGGCAGTTGGCGGGACGATGACGTTATGGCTGCGACCGGGATGGGGGAGGAAGATTTTGGGCTGTAAGGCTGCGGTGTACAGGGTTTGGCCAGAGCGGTAGGGGATGACCATATCGGCGGTGCCGTGCTGGATCAGCAGGGGGGCATTGATCCGGGCAATGTGATTGGTCGACCGGAACTGGTCCTTCATCAGCCATCTGACGGGTAGGAACGGAAAGCGGCCCTGCGCCACGGACAGGGTCGAGGCACAGGGGGCCGTCAGTGAAACGGCGGAGACGGGCACTTGGGCAGCCAGTTGCACGGCCGCGCCGGTGCCGAGGGATTCTGCCACCAGCACGATCTGCCGTGCCGCGCTACCTTTGCTGCGGAGCCAGTCACAAGCCGTGTGGGCGTCGGTGATCAGGCTCGCCTCGGTCACCTGACCCTGACTGCCGCCAAAGCCGCGATAGGACAGGAAGGCGGCGCCGAAGCCCTGAGACTGGTAGAAAGCCGACCTTCCAGCGCGGTCAGCCATTTTGCCCGCGATGCCGTGAAAGAACAGGAGTGTGGGGCGGCCGTTGGCGGCAGGCGCGTACCACAGCACCAATTGCACATCGTAGGGACTTATGAGGGGCACAACCTGCACCCCGGTCAATCCGCGGGCCTGCGGGGTCGGGTTGGCCTGTCTGGGCTGGTATTGCAGCGCGCTTTGAAAGAGATAGGTGCCTGCGGGGACAACGGCATAAACCAGTGCGGCGATGATGGCAAAACGCAGCGTTACGGCCATGTCACACGCCCGAGAGCCCGCCAATTGGGTCTGGTTCCGACAATTCTAAGGGGAAACTCGTGCAGGTGTGGCATCATGGCACGCGGTTTCTCTTGTCGTTGTGTGGCTAATATGGTCTTACCGCACGGACAAACAAGGGATTCTGCCGCAAGCCCGGCGGCACCCCGGAAGGTGGCCAAGAGCCGCCCTTTGAACAGGAAATGAATATGCGTCTTGTGATCCGACATCTTGTGAACCTGCGTCATGATCTTGGCGCGATTGGTCTTGCCGGGGCCGCGACGGTGTTGTCGGCCGGCACGGCCTTTGCCCAGGCGCTTGACACGGTTGGCGTGCCCATCCCCGGTGGCATCGGTTTTCAACCGGCTTCCAGCCCCACTGCCGTTCAGGCGCAGTGGCTGGACCACATGCTGGTCATCATCATCACCGCGATCACCGTTTTTGTGACCGCATTGCTGCTGTGGGTCGCGTTCCGCTACAGCGCCAAGCGCAATCCGGTCCCGGCCAAGTTCACCCATAACTCGCCGTTGGAAGTGGCGTGGACGCTGGTGCCGATCGTGATCCTGGTGTTCATCGGGTCGTTCTCGCTGCCCGCGCTGTTCTTTCAGGAGGAGATCCCGACCGCCGACGTGACCGTCAAGGTGACCGGCAACCAATGGTATTGGAGCTATGATTACCCCGATACCGGTGTCGCTTTCGATTCCGTCATGCTTGACAAGAAGGATCTGGAGGCCAACGGGTACAAGGCGAGCGATTATCTGCTGGCGGCGGACAATGCGATGGTGATCCCGGTCGGCAAGACCATTGTGGTGCAGGTAACGGGTGCGGATGTGATCCATGCATGGGCCGTGCCCGCCTTTGCCGTGATGCATTCCGCCGTGCCGGGTCGTCTGGGTCAGTTGTGGTTCAGGGCCGACAAGGAAGGCGTTTATTTTGGCCAATGCACGGCTTTGTGCGGGTCAAACCATGCCTATATGCCGATCGTCGTGAAAGTGGTCAGCCAGGGAGCCTATGACGCATGGCTGGCAGGTGCCAAGGACGGGAATTACAAGCTCGCCTCGAACTGAGGGCGGCTTTGCCACAATGGCGTTTGGGCCCCCCGTGCGAGGACCCGACGTCTTGCAGGAAGTGATCTGATGACGCATTCGCCCAGACTTGACGACCCGACGGTCTTTGAAGCGACCGTGGCCCAGTTGCCTGCCGAACCGGGTTTCGGTGATTTCGTGCAACTGCTGAAACCGCGTGTGATGTCGTTGGTGGTTTTCACCGCGTTGGTCGGCATGCTGGTCGCGCCCGTGCAACTGTACCCGGTCGAAGCGTTTTCGGCGGTGTTGTTCATTGCGATCGGGGCGGGGGCCTCGGGGGCGCTGAACATGTGGTGGGACGCGGATATTGACGCCGTGATGCGCCGCACGATGCGCCGACCCATCCCGTCAGGCCGCATCCAACCGGGCGAGGCTTTGGGTCTGGGGCTGGCACTGTCCGGAATCTCGGTCGTGATGCTGTGGCTGGCGACCAACGCACTGGCGGCGGGTTTGCTGGCCTTTACCATCTTCTTTTACGCTGTCGTCTATTCGATGTGGCTGAAACGGCTGACGCCGCAGAACATCGTCATCGGTGGCGCTGCCGGGGCCTTTCCGCCGATGATCGGTTGGGTTGCGGCGACCGGGTCGGTATCGGTCGAGGCCTGTCTGATGTTCGCGCTGATCTTCATGTGGACGCCGCCGCATTTCTGGGCGCTGGCACTGTTCATGAAGGAAGATTATTCCGAGGCGGGCGTGCCCATGCTGACCGTGACCCATGGTCGCCGCGTGACGCGGGCGCATGTGTTGATTTACACGGTCCTGCTGGTGCCGTTCGCCATGGCGCTGGGTTGGACCGCGATTGGCGGGCCGGTCTATATTGCCGTGGCGGGCGCCTTGAACCTGTGGTTCGTCGTGGGTGCGGTCCGGATCGTCCGCCGTGACGAGGTTCAGGCCGAGGCGGACAAGTATGCCGTCGAGAAGGCATTTTTCCGGTTCTCGCTGGTCTATCTGTTTGCACATTTCACCGCATTGTTGGTCGAGGCCGTGTTGCGCGCGACCGGATATGGAGCTTGATGATGTCGTTCAAACCTGACCATGAGATCTACACCCGGCGGTTCAGCCGCAATCTGGGCGTCGGTCTGATCCTGGCGGCTTTTGTGGTGCTGACGTTCTTTCTGACGGTGGAGAAGGTGACGCATGGTCAGCCGATGGACGCTGTTCAGGGCAAACCCTATGCCGCCCCGCCCGAGGTGACGCCATGAACCGCAACAGCAACCGTACGGCCGCGTGGCTGGCATTGGTGGCGGTGATGATGGTCTCGCTGTCCTTTGCTGCGGTGCCGTTCTACCGTTGGTTTTGCCAGCAGACCGGCTTTGGCGGCACGCCCTCGGTGGCAGAGACAGCACCTGCGCAACCTTTGGACCGCATGATCACCGTGCGGTTCGATGCCAATGTCGAGGCAGGGATGCCCTGGGAGTTCCGGCCCGAAGTCACGACGATGCAGTTGCGCATCGGCGAGACCGGCCTGGCATTCTATGACGCCTACAACCCGACCGACCGTGTGGTCGCAGGGCAGGCGAGTTACAATGTGACGCCCGATGCCGCTGGTGGATATTTCTCCAAGATCGAGTGTTTCTGCTTTATCGAACAGGTTTTGCAGCCGGGCGAGTCTGTCAAGATGCCGGTGACTTTTTTCGTCGATCCCGCGATCGTGGACAATCGCGAGGGCAATCTGGTGCATGAGATCACGCTGTCGTATACCTTTCATGAAATCCCGCTGCCGCAGACGCAGGCTGCACTTGAAGGTACACCTGCCGCGCCGGTAAACTGACCCCAAAACAGACAAGGGAACTACGCCATGGCTCAGGCCAAGAACCACGACTACCACATCCTGCCGCCGTCGATCTGGCCGTTTTTGGGGGCTTTTTCGGCCTTTTTGATGCTGCTCGGCTCGGTCATCTGGATGAACCATGGGTCCGAGACACGCGGCACGCCGTTTGTCGGGTTGGTGGGTCTGCTGGGGGTGTTGTACACCATGTACGCGTGGTGGGCCGAGATGGTGCATGAGGGCAATTCCGGCGATCACACGCCGGTCGTGCGGATCGGCCTGCGCTATGGCTTCATCATGTTCATCATGTCGGAAGTCATGTTCTTTGCCGCGTGGTTCTGGACCTTTTTCAAGCACCGGATGTATCCAATGGGGCCGCAAAGCCCCGCCATCGACGGTGTGTGGCCCCCCGTCGGGATCGAATTGTTCGACCCATGGCACCTGCCACTGATCAACACACTGATCCTGTTGTGTTCGGGGGCTGCGGCCACCTGGGCGCACCATGCGCTGGTGCATGACAACAACAACCGCAAGGACATGAAGCAGGGCCTGATCCTGGCCGTGGTGCTGGGTGTCGTGTTCACCTTTTTTCAGGTCTATGAATACAGTCATGCGGGTTTCGGTTTCGCCGGCAACATCTATGGCGCGACCTTCTTCATGGCCACCGGGTTTCACGGCTTTCACGTGTTCATCGGCACGATTTTTCTGCTGGTCTGCCTGATCCGCACCTATAACGGCGACTTCACCCCCGAGGCGCATGTGGGTTTTGAGGCCGCAGCCTGGTACTGGCACTTTGTCGATGTGGTGTGGCTGTTCCTGTTCGCCGCCGTCTATGTCTGGGGTGCGGGCTGACAGGGCGGACCGGGGTTTCACACCCCCGGACCCCCGTGGGATATTTGGATCAAAATGAAAGGGGTGCTGCGGCGCCCCTTTTGCATTCGGAGGATGGCGATGAGGCGGTTGATTGCGCCCCTGTTGATCGGGGTGATCGGGGCGGCGATTTTGGTGGGTCTGGGCACCTGGCAAATGAGTCGCATGGTCTGGAAGCAGGCGATGCTGGACGAGATTTCGGCCATGATTGTGCAGGCGCCTGTGGCTTTGCCTGGTGTTGTCGATGCCGACAGTGACCGCTATCGTGGGGTGCTGGTCTCGGGCCGGTTCACGGGCGACGCCGTGTTCAAGCTGGACAGTCTTGAGGGACAGGGGCCCGGCAAACGTGTGATTGCCGTGTTCGAGACGGCAGACGGGCGGCGCGTGCTGGTGGACCGAGGGCTGTGGCTGGAGGGGACGGAGGCGCAGCCCGAACTGGCGCATCCGGCTGAAGTGGCGGGCAATCTGGACTGGCCGCGCGAGACCGACAGTTTCACCCCGCCGCCCGATGCCAAGACCGGCCTTTGGTTTGCCCGTGACGTGCCCGCCATGGCAGCCGTTTTGGGCACGGAATCGGTGTTGATTGTCGCCCGTGGGCCAACGGGTGACGGGATACTGCCTGCGCCGGTCGATACGTCGGCCATTCCCAACAACCATTGGCAATATGTCGTGACATGGTTTTCGCTCGCCTTTGTCTGGTTGGGGATGACAGCCTATTGGTTGTGGCGTATCAGGCAGCCGGTTCAACAGGGGTAGTGCGATGCGGTATATCTCGACACGGGGCGCGGCGCCGGTTTTGTCATTTTCCGAAGCCATGATGACAGGTCTGGCGCGGGATGGCGGGTTGTATGTGCCCGAGGTGGTGCCGGTCCTTACCGAGGCGCAGATGGCCGAGATGGCGGGACTGTCCTATGAGGAAACTACGTTTCGCGTGATGTTTCCCTTTCTTGGCGACACTTTTGCGCCTGACGCGTTTCGCGGGCTGATCGCCCGGGCCTATGCCTCGTTTGGCCATGCTGCGCGCGCTCCGATGGTGCAGCTTGGCGATAATCATTTCCTGCTGGAACTGTTCCATGGGCCGACTTTGGCATTCAAGGACTTTGCGATGCAGCTGCTTGGCCAGATGATGCAGGCGGTTTTGGCGCGCTCGGGTGAGAGGATAACCATCGTCGGGGCCACCTCGGGCGATACCGGCTCGGCCGCGATGGAGGCGTTTCGCGGCCTTGCCAATGTCGATCTGTTCATCCTGTACCCGCATGGTCGCGTGTCCGAGGTGCAGCGGCGGCAGATGACCACGCCGGTCGAGGCGAATGTCCATGCCATCGCGATGGACGGCGATTTTGACGACTGTCAGGCGCGGGTGAAGGACATGTTCAACGACCTGACCTTTCGCGACGATGTGCGGCTGGCCGGGGTAAACAGCATCAACTGGGCGCGGGTGCTGTCGCAGGTGGTCTATTACTTTTACGCCGCAGTCACTCTGGGCGCACCGGGGCGCGAGGTCAGTTTCACGGTGCCGACCGGCAATTTCGGCGATATCTTTGCCGGCTACATCGCGCGCAAAATGGGCCTGCCGATCGCGCAACTGGTCATCGCCACCAATCACAACGACATTCTGGACCGGGCGTTGCGCAGTGGGGTTTACGAGATGCACGGGGTCAAGCCGAGCATCAGCCCGTCGATGGACATTCAGGTCAGCTCGAACTTCGAGCGGGTGTTGTTCGACGCCTATGGCCGCGATGGTGCGGCGGTCACGGCACTGATGGCGGAACTGGCGGGTGGCGGCTTTCGCATCAGCCAGGGCGCGTTGGAGATGTTGCGCGCGACCTTCGTCTCGGGGCGCTGTTCCGAGGACGAGACGACCGCCACCATTCAGGCCATCCATCAAACCACCGGCGAGATTTTGTGCCCGCATTCGGCGGTTGGCGTGAAGGTTGCGCAGGATCACCTCGGCCCCGTACCGATGATCACCCTTGCCACCGCCCATCCCGCAAAGTTTCCCGATGCCGTTCAGGCCGCCATGGGCACAAGGCCTGCTTTGCCACCCCGTATGGCCGATCTTTTTGCCCGTGATGAGCGCGTGACAAGGCAGCCCAATGACCTTAAGTCTCTGCAATCGCTTGTGCGTGAGAGGGCGAATTTGTCTGAAAGGATTGGCCATTGACCACCAGACTGACCACGCTGCCCAATGGGTTGCGGATTGTGACGGAACATATGCCGGGCTTGCAAAGTGCCAGTGCGGGCGTGTGGGTCATGGCGGGCGGCAGGCATGAACGGCCCGAACAGAACGGTATCGCGCATTTTCTGGAACATATGGCGTTCAAAGGCACCAAGCGCCGCACCGCCCTGCAGATCGCCGAAGAGATCGAGGATGTCGGCGGTTATATCAATGCCTATACCAGCCGCGAGATGACCGCCTATTACGCCCGCGTCCTGCAAGCGGATGTCGGGCTGGCCTTGGATGTCATTGGCGACATCGTGCTGAACCCCGCCTTCGACAAGAAGGAAATCGAGGTCGAGCGCCATGTGATCCTGCAGGAAATCGGTCAGGCCCTGGACACCCCCGACGACATCGTGTTCGATTGGCTGCAAGAGGTGTCCTATCCCAACCAGGCTTTTGGACGCACCATTCTAGGGCCGGAAGAACGGGTCAGCCAGTTCTCGGCCCGCGACCTCAAGGGCTTCGTCAAGGAAAACTACGGTCCGGCCCAGATGATCCTGGCTGCAGCGGGCGGCGTGGACCATGACGCCATTGCAGCGCAGGCCGTGGCGATGTTTGGCCATCTGAAAGCCCGCCCGCAGCAGGCCTTCGAACCCGCCACCTTCAAAGGCACCGAACGCCGTGAGTTGAAAGACCTGGAGCAGGTCCACTTCGCCATGGCCTTTGATGCGCCCGGCTACCGCCATCCCGACGTCTATACCGCGCAAGTCTATGCGATGACGATGGGCGGCGGCATGTCGTCGCGCCTGTTCCAGAAGATCCGCGAAGAACGCGGGTTGTGTTATTCGATCTTCGCCCAGTCCGGTGCCTATGAGGATGCCGGGCAGATCACGCTGTATGCAGGCACCTCTGCCGAGGAAATCGGCCAGTTGACCGACTTGACCGTCGACGAGTTGAAACGCGCTGCCGATGACATGTCCGAGCCCGAGGTTGCCCGCGCCCGCGCCCAGATCAAGGCGGGCATGCTGATGGGTCTGGAAAGCCCATCGTCGCGGGCTGAACGCATTGCGCGGTTGCTGGCGATCTATGGCCGCGTGCCGGGTGTTGACGAAGCTGTCGCGCGCATCGACGCCGTGACCACCGCCGATGTCCGCCGCTATGCCGGTACAATGACCGAAAGTGGCACGGCGCTGGCCCTGTACGGCCCTGTGGCCGGTGCTCCCACCCTTGACGACATAAGGGCAAGGTTGCGCGGCTGATGCTGGGTCTGCACCGCAAGCCAAGGATCGAGACGCCCCGAATGACGCTGCGCCTGCCCGCGCATCAGGATTACCGGGTCTGGGCCCATCTGCGCGACGTGTCGGCGGACCATCTGACGCATTGGGAACCGGTGCGCTCCGCCGATCATCTGACGCGCAAGGCCTTTACCAACCGCGTCTACTGGGCCGCGCGGGCCGAGGTTCAGGGCACGGCCTTGCCCCTGCTGCTGATCCACCGGGATGACCGGCAGGTGTTGGGCGCGATCACCCTGGACAATATCCGACGTGGGCCGGTGCAGGCCGGTAGCTTGGGCTATTGGATCGGCGCGCCTTTTGCGCGCCAGGGTTACATGCGCGAGGCTATTCAGGGGCTGGTGCATTACGCCTTCCAGACCATGGATCTCAGCCGGATCGAGGCCGCCTGCCTGCCCGAAAATGCCGCCTCGCGGGGGGTGTTGGAAAAATGCGGCTTCAAGTATGAAGGGGTTGCGCAAAGCTATCTGCAGATCAACGGACGCTGGCGCAACCATGTGCTGTACGCCAATCTGCGCAGTGACCGACGTGGCAAGACGGATGTCGGCTAGACCAATATTTTTCTGCGAAAAATAGTGACCCCATGCCCAGCTTTTGGGCGGATTTTTCGCAGAAAAATCGACTTCCATGCCTCAATGAATCCCGAATCCGGTTTGGCACTGGCGTTATCACCCCCTTTCGGGCAAGCTGTTGCATGACCAGCCCGGACGCACCGACGCTGGCAAAGAACCCGTCCTTTCTGGCGGGGTGGGAGCCAATGTGGCGGATACCAAAATACTGTTGCTGCGCGGGGTTAATGTTGCGGGGGCCAATCGGTTGCCGATGGCCGAATTTCGCGAGATGCTGGCCGAGTTCGGGCTGGAACATGTCGACACACATGTGCAAAGCGGCAACGCCGTCTTCGTCGATCCCGGCGTGGCGGATCTGGAAGACAAGATCAACAAAGCCATGTTGCAACGATTCGGTTTCAAACCTGCTTTGTTTGTCATCAGCCTCGCCAACTACAAATCCGTGCTAAAGGCCAATCCTTACAAAGCACAGGGTGCGGCCGACGGCGACAAGGTCCATATCGTATTTCTGGCTGAACCGGCCAAGGCTGCCGATCTGCCCGGGTTGCGTGCTTTTGCTCGCGATGGCGAGGATGTCACGCTGACCGACGCCGCCATTTACCTGCACACCCCGGCCGGTTTTGGTAAGTCAGCATTGGCCGAAAAACTGCAACGCTTCATCAATGTCTCGCAGACCGCACGCAACCAACGGTCGGCCGAATCGATTCTGGCGCTGGCCGAAGCCGTGCCGGTGTCCTGATGCGGCGCGCGCTTGGTCTCGCCGTGTTGGCGCTGGAGTTCAGCTTTGGACTTGCTGGCACGGCCCGGGCGCAGGACCGCATCCCGTCAGATTGCATCGCTCTGGCCTCGTCCAGCCCGCAGATGGTGCCTGTACGCTTTGGCGATCAGTTGGCAATGGATCAGGTGTTGATCCGGTATCTGGCCCATGCCCAGTTTGCCATAGCGACCAGCAGCGTCATGGCCGTCACCGATTTCACCGGCATCAGCGGCACCGCCGATATCGTGCCCAATGTCGTGACGATGAACAACGCCCACGGCACCCATTTCACCGACCGCCCCGACCCGCGTATTCCGCTCGTCCTGCGCGGTTGGCCGGTGGGCGGCGATCCTGCCGCCCATGACCTGGACCTAGGCGACATGCGCATCCGCAACGTGACCACCGACCTGCGCGGCCCGTTTGGCGAGGGGGCACGGCGCGACGGCAATTCGATCTTTATCTTCGAGGCAGCGGGCCTGTGCATCGGCCATCTGGGCCACCTTCATCAGATCCCCAGCCCCGCACAATATGCCGCCATTGGTCGGCTGGATGTGGTGATGGTGCCCGTGGATGGCGGTTACACCATGGATACGGCGGTCATGGCGGATGTCATCCGCCGGTTCAGCCCCCGCATCGTGCTGCCGATGCACTGGTTCACCCCCGAGGGGCTGTCGCGGTTTCTGGTCGAACTGAACAGCGATTACGAGATTACAGTCTCTGACACGCCCGAAATCCTGGTGACCCGCGGCAGTTTGCCCCAAAAACCCACGGTCGTGGTTCTGCAACCAGCACCTTTGCCCTGACCCCAGCGGCTGGCGGCAGGCCAATCTGGCGGGTTCCCACGGCCTCTGACCTGCTCTAGATTGGCGGGTAAGGAGACCCGCATGCTGAACCCCGCCGATCCCACCTTTCTGACAGCTCTCGAAGCCTCCCTCCCCCCCGGAACGCTGCGATCCCCCGAAACCCGCTATCTTGAAGAACCTCGTGGCCGTTGGCACGGCATCGCCGGGGCCGTGGCGTGTCCGATCACGGTCGAGGAGGTGGCGCTGATCGTCCGCACCTGCGGGGCTGCCCGCGTCGGAATTGTCCCTTGGGGTGGTGGCACGGGGCTTGTCGGGGCGCAGATCATGACCGAGGGACCCTTGCCACTGATCCTGTCTCTGGAACGGATGAACCGCGTTCGCGCCGTTTATCCGCAGGAGAACGTAATGCTGGCCGAAGCGGGGGTGATCTTGTCGGACGTTCACACGGCAGCCGAGGCCGCAGGCCGTATCTTCCCCTTGACCCTCGCCAGCCAAGGCTCCTGTCGCATCGGCGGCAATCTGGCTGCCAATGCCGGCGGGGTGAATGTGCTGCGCTATGGCAACGCGCGCGATCTGTGTCTGGGACTGGAGGCGGTGCTGCCCGATGGCTCGATCTGGCACGGGCTGAAGCGGTTGCGCAAGGATAACACCGGCTACGATCTGCGCGGGTTGTTGATCGGGTCCGAGGGGACGCTGGGGGTGATCACTGCAGCCGCTCTGCGCCTGTTCCCCCGCCCGGCCGCCGAGGGAGCCGCGCTGATGGTGGTCCGCGATCCTGCCGCTGCCCTGCGATTGCTGGCATTGGCGGGCGAAAGGCTGGGAGGGGCCGTCAGCGCGTTTGAGCTGATCTCGGGCATGGGTCTGGCGTTCCTGGCCGAAACCATGCCGCAGCTTCGACAACCTTTTGCTGCGGCCCCTGACTGGATGGTGTTGATCGACTTGGGGCTGGCCGCCGGAACGGACCCGCAGCTGGCATTGGAGGGTCTGTTCGAGGCTGGGATAGCCGAGGGTCTGGTCTCGGACGGTCTGGTCGCCCAAAACCTGACCCAGCGCGCCTATTTCTGGGAGCTGCGTGAGACGATCCCACTGGCCAATCGGGCAGTTGGGGCGGTGTCCTCGCATGACATATCGCTGCCGCTGGGTGAAGTGGCGGGATTTATCGTGGCAGCCGGTCCGGCGCTGAACCTTTTGGGGCCGTGGCGGATCAACTGCTTTGGGCATCTGGGCGACGGCAATCTGCACTATAACGTCTTTCCGCCAAAAGGACACAATTCAAACGAATTCAGCGGGTTGCGTGATGAAGTTAAGAAAATTGTTCATGATATGGTGGCCGCGAGGGGCGGGTCGGTCAGCGCGGAACATGGCATAGGACGGCTGAAGATCGACGATCTGGAAACCTATGGGGATGCGGCGAAACTGGCTGCGATGCGGGCGATCAAGGCAGCGCTGGATCCGTTGGGGATCATGAACCCGGGCGCTGTGCTGCGCTGACAAGTTTGACCGCGCCACCGCTCGTCATTCCCGTGCGGTCATTCTTCGCAGACCTACCGAAGAAGGCCGGATGGACTGATGAGGGATGGCAGAGGGCAACTTGAGCTCAGGTCAGCTCTGATCGCCAAAAGACCGAACGTCCTGCCGGTAAACCGACAGGACGCTGGGTGGGGTAGTAGGGTCACGTGTTGCAAGCAGCGACCGTCCGGTTGGGTGAACCGGATGCCATAAGGATTAAAGTGATTCTGATTACAATTCGGTTAATTCAATCGGCACAATCCGAGAATTTCACCGTGATCTGCGCGACGCCCACCGGAACGCAAACCGACCGGGGCCAGTGGCAGCCAGGATCAGCAACCCTCCCGCGACCGACCAATTCTTGACCATTATCGTCACCTGCCATGGATCGGCGCGCAACTGCCAATGGAAGTAGGACGTGAACAGGCAATACAGCGCCATAGCCAGGGCCCAACCCTCGACCCCTGGCCCAAAGATCAGCGCCGCTGCCGCCAGCAGATCAAATCCGGCGACGGGCCAGACCAGCCAGCCCGGCAGACCGATACCGGTGATCATCTGTATCACCGGCGCAGGGTCCGTGAACTTCTGTACCGCCCCACCAAGGAACAAGAGGGCGATCAGGCAGCGTCCGACGAGGTTCAGGATATCCCGCATCTTTCAAGCCTGACAGGGGCTGAGACAGCAGGCAACCAACAACCGCGGCATCTACAGCCCGTCAAAGGCGCACAGGGCGTAGACCTCCATCCCCAACGCCTCCAGCTTCTTGCGCCCGCCGAGATCGGGCAGATCAATCACAAAGGCGCAGCCGACCACCTGTGCGCCCAGTCGCTCGATCAGCTTGATCCCGGCCGCGGCGGTGCCGCCCGTGGCCAGCAAGTCATCGACCAACAGGATCTTTTCGCCGGGCTGCATCGCGTCGTCGTGAACTTCGACCACCGCCTCGCCATACTCCAGCGTGTAGGCCTGCGAAATGGTCTGGCCCGGCAGCTTGCCCTTCTTGCGGATCGGCACGAAGCCGGTCGACAACTGGTGGGCCACCGCCCCGCCCAGAATAAATCCCCGCGCCTCCAGCCCCGCGACCTTGTCGATCTGCATGCCGGCATAGGGGGCCAGCAATTGGTCGACGCAGATGCGAAAGCCGCGCGGGTCGGCGAAGAGAGTGGTCACGTCGCGAAACAGGATGCCTTCGTGCGGGAAGTCGACGATGGTGCGGATGTAATCCTTGACGGTCTTTTGCATGGGGTCAGTCCTTCAGCACGCGACCCGCGACGGCGTCGAGTTTCGCCAGCAGGTCAGGGTCGCGTTGGGCGGGGGCGGTCATCAGGGCGAAGGTAAGGGCGCGGTCGCAGCCGCAGGGGCAGATATCGGGGCGGTTCAGGTGGGCGGGCAGGCTGGCGACGACGCGGCGGGCGTTGTCGGCGTTGGCGGTCAGGGTGGCAATCACTTGGGCGACATCGACCGCGCCGTGATCGGGGTGCCAGCAGTCGTAATCGGTCACCATCGCGATCGAAGCGTAACAGATCTCGGCCTCACGCGCGAGTTTCGCCTCGGGCATGCCGGTCATTCCGATGACATCGGCGCCCCATTGGCGGTAGAGGCTGCTTTCGGCCTGGGTCGAGAATTGCGGGCCTTCCATTGCGAGATAGGTGGCCTTGGGATGCAGGGTAAGGCCTGCGGCGGCCTGAGTGATCGCCTGTCCCAGCCGGGCGCAGGTCGGGTGAGCGAGCGAGACATGGGTGACGCAGCCGGGGCCGAAGAAGCTTTTGTCGCGGGCGAAGGTTCGGTCGATGTATTGATCGACCAGCACGAAATCGCCGGGTTTGAAATCCGCCCTCAGCGATCCCACGGCTGAGACTGCGATGATATCGGTGCAGCCGAGACGTTTGATTGCATCGATATTGGCGCGGTAGGGGACCGAGGTGGGGGAGTGGACGTGGCCGCGGCCGTGACGGGGCAGGAAGGCCATGTCGGTGCCGTTGAGGGTGCCCGTCAGGATCGCGTCCGAGGGGGCCCCCCAGGGGGTTTCCACGGTGATCCAGGCGGGGCTTTCCAGCCCGTCGATCTGATAAACGCCCGAGCCGCCGATGACGCCGATTTTGGGGTGCATGAGAGGGCCTTTGCTGGGGGTGCAGGGGGGAGACTAGGTGTGATTGAGGGGGATTGGCAAGGGGCAAAGTCAGGGGGGTCCCCAGGTTTGGCAAGTTGGAAATAGTGATCTTGATCAGTTGGTTATGGGTTTTAATTAATCTGAAATTAAGGATTTGGGAATGGGAAGAATGAGTATTTGGGTCGGAATGAAGGGGCAGGGTCAGCCTCGGTCTTTCTGGATGATCCCGGTAATGGCGGCGGCACCGAGGGCGGTGACCAGCCATCCTGAGGCGGCCAGAACCCAGCGTGCCCACCAAAGGCGGTAGCCCCAATCGCCGCGATCCCTTGACGGAGCCCAGGCGGAAGTCTGGCCGAGGTCGAGGACGGGGATGACGAGGTCGGCGGCATAGGCGGCGGCGGAAAAGCTTTCCCAATCCATGCCGGGGGCGGCGGTGGCAGACCAGACGTCAGCAGGGTTCCGGGTGCAGTCGTTGCTTGACGGTGGGTCGCCTTGGCGCACGAAACAGTCAGTCGCCGTCAGGTCGGTCCAACCGGGTGTCAGGATGGCATAGGCGGAGTTGGGGGCGAAGGAACCTTCGGTCCAAGTTTGGGCGGCCAAGACCCATGAAATCCCGACTAATGCGAGAAGCACGCCGACACTGCGCATGGGGGCATAGCCATAGCCTGCACCAAAACGCAGGATCTGGTCCCAGACCCATGCGGCAAGGTTAATCGTAGCGCTTGCAAACCTGTTCCCTACACCTTCGGTGCGTTGACTCCATCTATCTTTACGAACCTGTTTTGCCAAAGCCGCCTCGCGCGCCATCAGCACCTTGCGCGCGGCGCGGTCGTGGCCTGCGGCGGAGAGGACGCGGGCAAGTTGGGTATAGGGTTGCGGCAGGAACTGGCCTTGCCAGTGGTCCACCCGGCGCAGCCATGTCAGACGGATTGCGGCATCGACAGGGGCAGTGCCGCTGAACCGGTCATAGGTGAAACCGTTCAGATAGACATGATTGCCTTCGGGCCAGAAGGTTAGATCATCGACCAGACCGCCGACCTTGGCGGAGGCGAGGTTCAGGATGCCGGAGGGGCAGGTGACCATGCGCCAGACGAAGTCATTGGCGACCTTC
>JBBQGU010000053.1:0-14657 GCA_038323315.1 Rhodobacterales bacterium
ATCATCGCGACATCAACCTCGAACACCAGAAGGCGGCCATCCGGACCCTCGGCGCAGTCGATGCCGAAATAGTCGAGGGGAAAGATCTTTTGCAGGGTTTGAAAAGCCTCGGCATGACGGGCCGCATAACCGGTGTCGAAACCGGCCATCCATGCAGCCTCGATCGCGCGCCGTTCGGGGCGGAATTCCATGTCGGCGTTCAGATAGTGGACCATCCAGTGGTCCGACGCGGCCAAATGGCTGGGATAGGCGCGGCCTCCGATCAGCACCACCCTTTGCTTGCAATACAGCCCGTCCGGCCCGCGATAGTCGATGAAGGGGGCGGCGTAGACCTGATCGACCGGATGCTCGGCCAGCCATTGCTGCAATTCGGCGGCGTCGATGATCTGGTCCAGGCCCAGTCCGGCATGCGAGCCTAGGGGGCGCAGCAGCAGGGGGAAGGTCAGGCCGGCGGGGAAATCTAGTGCGGCCAGTTCGGCGCGGGTCAGCCGGTGCGTGCGGGGGGCGTGGATGCCGGGCTGATCGGCCAGCAAGTCGGACACATGATCGCGGGTCAGTGTCCTGATGAAGCCGGGGGCGTTGTTCAGCAGGGGCAGGTCGGCGACCAGCGGGGCGAGGGCGGCGAGGACGGGGATGGTCTGAGACGCCTCGCCAATCGCCAGCATCGCGGCGTCATGGGGCGGCAAGTACAGGACGGTGGTCTCGGCGGTCACATAGTGCAGGAGCAGCACGGCGTCCGAGCCGTGCAGCAGGAAATCGACCGGGGTGTTGATCATGAAATCGCCTGCCGTGACCAAGGCCAGCAATCGCGGACCGCTGCCCGAGCCATGTATAACCTGGTAGGTCGGCTGCAGGGCTACTGCCTGCTGTTGCAGGGCCAGACACTCTGCCGCCCAGTCGGCACCCCTTGTTTGCAGCACGGTGGCGAGATCCATCATGGCGGCCGGATCAGGGTCCGCCGCAAGCACCCGTTGGATCAGTCGAGTGGTCAGCGGGCCGAGATCCTGTTTGGCATAGGCCATGCGAAGGATGGCCGATTGGCCAAGGCAGGTTGCGGGGGGCATTCTTGCTCCTGTGATCGCCACTACGACCAAGGGTAAGGGAAGGGGGTGAAGAAACAGTTGTGGGGGGGGTGGCAGATTGGCGCAAGTTCGACACGTATTGGACAGAGCGGAAGCTTGGCCCACGAACAGCCCAAGTGCTGGGGGATGGTCGGCGCATTGACCATCTTCTGCGAGGTCCTCTGCTGGTTGGCGATCCTGCTGAGCTTTGCTGTCAGCATGAGAACGCGGCATCTGGTGGATGAGCCATGCGGGTCGGGCTATCTTGCCACTGGCATCCTATTCAGGATGATCATCGCTTGGCCGGGCGTGGGTAGGTCTTTTTGGGTCTGCACGCGGTGCCTGGGATTTTGCTGGCTTGTTGACGCGAAAACTTGGCGGGTCGTTTGGCGGCCTGCCGAGTCGGGCGAATGATCATGGCGGGTTTGATCTTGGGGCCGTCAGCACCTGGATACTGTGTAAGGGCTGACGGTCGTCTGTATGACCCTGAGGCCGAAGAGGCGGCGTCGTGACAGGGCTGTGCAATGACCGTGGATGGTTTAAGCGCCGGCTGCTTTCAGGGCCTTGTCAAGATCTTCGTATTCCTCGCAGGTGCCACACAGGCCCTGAAGTTTCGCCAGATTGGCCTTGGCGAGGTCCATCTGGCCGGTATTGATGAACAGCTCACCTTGATATTCCAAGGCGCCCAAATGGTTTGGGTTGATTTTCAGCGCGACCAGATAGGCCTGCGCCGAGTCGTCGTTATTGCCCAGTTTCCGGTGAGTGAAGCCCAGCAGGTTCCATGCGTCGGCGTTCTGCGGGTCTTCGGTGGTGATGGTCAGCAGGACCGGCAGGGCGGTGGGAAAGTTGCCGGCATCGATCATAGCCTTGGCCTCGGCATAACTGGCCGCCGTAGCGGAGGCGGCGCTGCTGCCGTCATCGGTCCCTGCGGCAAAGACCGGGGCGGCAAGAACGGAAAAGAAGCTGAAAACGACGACAAAGACATGAAGGAAGTTGTGGGGCATGGCGCGACTCCTTTGGGGTACGGGGATGTTAGCGCGGAAGGTTGGGGTTTGGCGTATCAACCTTGTGTGACCGGAATGCGACCTGAGTGCAGGGTTCCCTCCAGATGCGGGAACGGGTCGTCGCCGTGGGCATCGACGAGACCCCCGGCTACGGCCACGTCGGTGACGCGACATGGCCGCCTTTCAGGGCAAACGTTGTCATGCGAGATGCTCGGCGGTAAGGACCTCGCGGATCGAGCGGGCGGTTTTGTCGACGATCTCGGTCAGTTCGTCATCGGTGCAATTGTAGGGCGGGGCAAGGATGACGATGTCGCCCGCAACGCCATCGACATTGCCGCCGACCGGGTAGCAGATCAGGCCGTTAGCCATCGCCTTGGTGCGGATTTTCAGGAAAAGTTTTGTGTTGGGGTCGAAGGGGGCTTTGGTGTCGCGGTTTGCGACCAGCTCCATGCACAGGAAATGGCCGCGGCCGCGGATGTCGCCGATCGCGTCTATGCCATTCAGGGCGTCGGCAAGCCAGGATTTCAGGCGGGGTTCGTTGGACCTGACGCGGGCCAGCAGGTTGTCGCGCGCGATGATCTTTTGCACGGCGACGCCAGCGGCGCAGGCAGCGGTGTGGCCTGTGAAGGTGTGGCCGGTGCCGAAAGCGCCGTCTGTGGATTGGATTGCCTGCCAGACCTCGGTGGTGCAGATGGCTGCACCCAACGGAAGGTAACCGGCGGCGAGGCCCTTTGCCACGGACATGATGTCGGGTTGAACGTCGTCGGTTTGCAGCGCGCGCCAGGGGCCGCTGCGACCTGCGCCACACATCACCTCATCCGCGATCATCAGGACGCCGTATCTGGTGCAAATGTCGCGGATGCGTTTGGCATAGCCGTCGGGGGCGGGGACGCAGCCGCCGGCAGCACCGACCACGGGTTCGAAGATGAAGGCGGCGATGGTTTCGGGCCCGTGATGCAGGATGGCGGTTTCCAGTTCTGCCGCACAGGCCTCGCCTGCGGTTTCGGGCGTGGCGCCGGGGATTGGGCGATAGGTGTTGGCGGGCGAGAGTTTTATGGACGGGATGAAGGCGCCCTCATACGCCAGGGTGCGTTCGGCAAAGCCGGACACGCCAAGGGCGCCCAGGGTGTTACCGTGCCAGGACCGCTGGCGCGAGATAAAGCGGCGGCGGGATTTCTGGCCGATGGCGGTTTGGTATTGCAGGGCGATCTTGAGACAACTTTCGACCGCCTCGGACCCGCCGGTCACATAGACCATCTCGGTCAGGGTGCCGCCGCAATGGGCACGGATGATCTGGGTCAGATCATCGAGTGCGGTGGTCGTGAAGTTGTAGCGGTAGCCATGCGCGATGTCGGCCATCTGGGCCGCGACGGCTGCGTTCACCTCGGGGTTGGCATGGCCGAGGCAATAGACGGCGGGGCCGCCCGAGCCGTCGATATATTGCTTGCCGGTGGCGTCCCACAGATAGCTGCCTTTGGCATGGGTGACGCGGGGCAGGGTGGCGGTGGTTTCCAGGGTCTCACGCGGTTTGGGGGTCATGATGCATCCTTTTGTGGCAAAGTGGCAGGGGATGTGCAGGGTGGCAAGCGGGGCGGCGGGATATTTGGATCAGAATGAAAGGGGAGGAATTTGCTTTGCAGGTTGTGGGCGGCGCGTTAGGCTGTGCGCGAGTTCATGGGGGTGGTCCATGCGGGCTTTGATCTGTATGACGCTGATGCTGCCGGTTCCGGTCCTTGCCGATACGGTTTTGGCAACCAGCCGGGTAACGGCGGTCACCATCTATCCTCAGGGCGCGCAGGTGACGCGTGAGGTGATCTTTCAGGCCGCCGCCGGGGCGCAGGATCTGCTGATCACGGACCTGCCCGCAGACACGCAGCCGACGCTGTTGCGCGTCACCTCGGGCGATACCGATCTTGGGGCCTTTGCGCTGCGCAGCGACAGGTTGCCGCCACGGGGGGAGATGACCTCGCCGCAGACTCTTGCCGCCAAGGCGGCGATCACCGCGGCGGAGGTGGCCTTGCGTGGGGCCGAGGCGAAGGTGGCCGGAATCAATGCCGAGGTCGAGGCGCAGGAGGCCCAGATCAGGTTTCTGGGCGGCATCAAGATGAATGATGCCGCTGCGACGGCAGAGGCTTTGTCGGCGGTGTCGCAGATGATCGGGACCGAGGTTCTGACGGCGCGGATGGCGGCTTTGGCGGTGCAGGGTGGCCTTGTTGCGGCAGTGGCGGCGGTGACCGAGGCGCAGGAGGGTCTGGTTGCCGCCGAGGATGCCCTGGCGGCGTTGGCGCAGGGGGATGAGGGTTATGTCGCGCTGTCGGTCGCGGTGACGGCCAAGGGTGGCGAAGGGCGTCTGACGGTGACGCATTATGTGGGGGATGCCGCATGGATGCCGGTCTATGATCTGGCGCTGGACCGCAAGGCGGGAAAGGTTACGGTGGAGCGCGGGGTTCTGGTCAGTCAGCACAGCGGTGAGGATTGGGCGGGTGTCGCGCTGACCCTGTCCACCGCGCGGCCTGCCGAGCAGGCAGCACCGAGCGTGTTGTACCCGCAGTTGAGGTCGATTGCCGATCCCGCATCTCCTGCGGATGCCGATATGGCCGCCAGGCTGGGGACGGCAGATGGCGAGATGCCCGCGCCGGTGATGGAAGTGGCGCCTGGGGTCACGGGGGCGATCGGGGTGACGGCAGGGCTGGCCTATCAGGGTGACACGGTGGTCTATCAGTATCCGGTAGCCGTGAATATCGCCACCGGGGTCGAGGATCTGCGGCTGGCCCTGGACGCGTTGACCTTCAGCGCCGAGGTTCAGGCCCGCGCCGTGCCGCGCTATGATGCCACGGCCTTTGTAATGGCGAAGCTGATCAATGACAGCCCGGAAATCCTGTTGCCGGGCAGTGCCTTTTTGTACCGGGATGGGGCTTTGGTCGGCGGGGCGACGTTGGAGGCGCTGTCGCCCGGTGGCGAGGTTGATCTGGGCTTCGGCGCGATTGATGGCATCCGGTTGAAGCGCGACATGCCGCAACGGGCCAAGGGGGACAGGGGGATACTGACCACGTCCACCCAGATCGCAGAGAAGGCGATGCTGAAGGTCGAGAACCTGACGACCGAGGCTTGGCCAATCCGGTTGATGGATCAAGTGCCCTATTCGGAGCAGGAGGATCTCGAGATCAGCTATAAGGCCGATCCGGCCGTCACAGAAGCGGATGTGGACGGCAAGCGCGGCGTGCTGGCGTGGGAGTTCGATCTGGGGCCGGGTGAGACGAAGGCGGTTGCCTTGTACAGTTTGATCCGCTGGCCAGAAGGCAAGGTTTTGCAGTAAGTTCGTCAGAACCGTTCGGCGCGCATGACCTGAGTGTCGGTGACGGACACGACGCCGATGTGACGTTCGACCACCGCAAAGGCAGCGTCCAGAAGGGCGTCCAGACGGTCAGGACGGATCAGGCAGATCACGGCGACCATGCCCGAGCGGCCGACCTGCCCCTCACGCGTCCAGCGGCCGGAGCGGCCTGATCCGCCCAATACGGGCAGGACGGTAAAGCCGGTGACGCCGGCCTTTTCAAGCGCCTCGGTCAGGCGGCTTTCCATCGGGGCTTCGATGATGATTTCGACACGTTTGGCGGCATGGGTTTGCATGAGGTCAGCCCGTTGTCAGGGACCGGGCGACCGCCACATAGGTCGGAATGCCCAGGATCAGGTTGAAGGGAAAGGTCACGCCGAGGGACAGGGTCAGATAGACCGCCGGGTTCGCCTCGGGCAGGGCCACGCGCATGGCGGCGGGGACGGCGATGTAGCTGGCGGAGGCCGCGAGGGTCATCATCAGCGCGAGGCCGCCCGGTGACAGACCGAGGAGCAGGCCTGCGACGGCACCGATCATGGCACCGACGATGGGCATCAGGATGCCGAAGGCAAGGGCGCCGGGGCCGAGGACGCCACGGATACCCCGCAGGCCGCGACCCGCCACCAGCCCCATATCCAGCAGGAACAGGCACAGCACGCCCTGAAACGGCGCGACGATAAAGCTTTCGATCCGCGCCATGCCCGGCGCGCCCGTCGCCATGCCGATCAGGAAGGCGCCCACCAACAGCACGATGGAGCCGTTCAGCAGGATTTCATGCCATAGCCGCGCATCCATCCGCGCCCCGCTAGTCTTGCTGTACCGCGCCACCAGCCACAGCGCCGAGACAATCGCCGGAGCCTCCATCGCGGCGGCGACGGCGACCATGTAGCCTTCGCTGTCCAGACCCTGCGCCACCAGAACCGAGGTCGCGGTCACGAATGTCACGATCGAGATCGAGCCGTAATGGGCGGCCACGGCGGCGGCGTCCAGCGTGCCAAGACCTGTCATGATGCGCAGCAAGCCAAAGGCCACGAAGGGCAGGCCGAAAGACAGGGCGACGCCGGTCAGCAGCGTGGCGATCAGGTGGCCGTCAAGACCGTGGGCGGCCACCGAGACGCCGCCTTTGAACCCGATGGCAAACAGCAGGTAAATCGACATGGCCTTGGCCATCGCCTCGGGTACGCTCAGTTCGGACCGCGACAGGGCTGCGAACAGGCCGAGCGCAAAACACAGGATCATGGGTGTCAGCAGGTTTTGACCGGCCAGTGCCAGAATGTCGGTCATGCAGAACCCTCGTTCAGTTCAGAAACGTGTATCATGATTGTTCCGGGCGAACAGGGCCAGCAGTCGTGCATTCAGATCGCGACAAAGCCGCCACGGCCGATGTCAAACTGCTCCAGTTCGCCCTCTCCGGTGTTGTTCCACAGACCGTGCAGGGTCAGGCGTTCGTCGGCCACGGCGTCGCGGACAAAGGGGAAGGTCATCAGGTTTTCCAGGCTGACCAGAACCGCCTCGCGTTCCAGTGCCGGAATACGATCTTCGGCGGGCAGGGCGGCGACGCGGTCATAGCCGGGCCGCAGAATATCCATCCAGCGGCCGACGAATGAGGTCTTCTCCTCCAGTTCAGGCGCCAGACCGCTGCACATGTCGTCGCAGCTTTTCACACCTCCGCAGTTGGAATGACCCAGCACGATGATATGGGCCACCCCCAGCGAGGTCACGGCATATTCGACGGCGGCCGAGGTGCCGTGCCGTTCGCCGTCGGGCGTGTGAGGCGGAACCAGATTGGCGATGTTGCGGTGAATGAAGAACTCTCCCTCGCCATCATCGGCCCCGAAAATCGAGGTGGCG
The DNA here is from genome assembly GCA_038323315.1 of Rhodobacterales bacterium. Classification (GTDB taxonomy): domain Bacteria; phylum Pseudomonadota; class Alphaproteobacteria; order Rhodobacterales; family Rhodobacteraceae; genus Stagnihabitans. Next base: position 7,251 of record JBBQGU010000053.1, read on the forward strand.
CTGACGCGGCTGTCGCAGCAGGAAATCACCATGGCGCGGGGATGTTGGCCGCCCGAGGCCAGGCGACGGTACGAGGCCTTGTTTTCGACATAGGTTGTGGCGCGCCAGCCTTGAAAGCGGTTGATCAGATAGGACGGCAAAAGGCGGGCCTGATCCATGATGCATCTCCTTGGATTGGCACCCTTGCTAGTTTGCAATCGCGGCAAATTCGAGGGGTTTCTTCGCTGCGGGGCAACGAAATCTTCAGCATGGCGGCGCAGATTGGTCGGTGGGTGTGTATTGGAGGTTGGGTCATGTCGGAAGACAATGTGGTCATGCTGCGTCCGGATGACCGGGTGCGGCAGGATGCGGAACCTATTGCGACGATCTATCGCAATCTGGGGGCAGCATCGGCAGAGCAGGTGGTAACGCGGGCATTGACGGAGTTGGCGCTGACGATGGCGGGTTTGGCGTCACAGGTCAAGGCGCGCGAGATGAGCGATATGGACCGGCAGTTGCGCCGGTTGCAGCGGATGTCGGAAAATCTGGGGATGGTCAGTCTGGGTATGATTGCGGGCGATGTCCGGCAATGCCTCACGCGCAGCGACGTGACCAGCTTTACCGCCGTCTGGGCGCGGTTGTTGCGGGTGGCCGAGCGGTCGCTGGCCACGGACCGCGAGATGATGGGGCAGACACAGGTGTGATCCCGATGGGCAAGTCGGTATGTTCGGGCAGTCCGACAACACCGACGCATTGCCCGCCCTGCCGGTAGCGGGGTCGCGTGTTTGGCGGTTGTTGGTATCTTGCAGCCGGGCGCGGAACGGATAGGGTCGGGTGGTTCCTTGGAGGTTGCCATGACCGAACCGAAATTTGCTGACGCCGCTGCCGATGTTCGCGATCTGACCGTTGTTGCGGCTGAAGGGCTGGCAGATTGGCTGGCCTTGCAGCCGGGGCCGGTGCAGGTCTGGCTGAAGGGCAGCGGGTTCGATGCGGGGCTTGGCGATCTGCGGCTGCTGGCCGGTGCGGATGGCGCGGTGACGGGCGCGGTGGCGGGGCTGGGCACGGCCGCGTCGCGGGCGCGGGGCCGGTTCGGGTTGGCCAAGGCTTTGACCGCTCTGCCCGGCGGTGCATGGCGGTTGGTGGGGGATTTGACCGAGGGACAGCGGTTCGAGGCGGCGTTGGGATCATTGTTGGCGCAGTACCGGTTTGACCGTTATCGCAGCCCAAAGGAGGTGAAGCCGGTTACCCTGATGCCGGACGGTATCGATGTCGCGCGTCTGATGGCCATGGCCGAGGGTGAGTTTCTGACGCGCGACCTGATCAACACGCCCGCCGCCGACATGGGGCCAGAGGAGTTGCAGGCTGCGTTCATGGCGCTTGCCGACCGGTTCGGGGCCACAGCCACAGTCGTGCTGGGCGAGGCTTTGGAGGCTGGTTTTCCGATGATCCATGCGGTCGGCAAAGCCTCGCCGCGCGCGCCACGGTTGCTGGATATGCGGTGGGGCACGGCGGGGCCTGCATTGACTTTGGTCGGCAAGGGGGTGTGTTTTGACACAGGCGGGCTGAACATCAAGCCATCCGCAGGCATGCAGTTGATGAAGAAAGACATGGGCGGGGCGGCGACGGTGCTGGGTCTGGCGCATATGATCATGGCCTTGGGTCTGCCGTTGCGGCTGCGCGTGCTGGTGCCTGCGGTCGAGAATGTGATTGCAGGCAATGCGATGCGGCCGAAGGATATCTTGCGGTCCCGCAAGGGGTTGACGGTCGAGGTGAACGACACCGATGCCGAGGGGCGGCTGGTCTTGGGCGACGCATTGGCCTATGCCTGCGAGGAGCCCGCCGATCTGGTGGTGTCGATGGCGACCCTGACCGGCGCGGCGCGTGTCGCTGTCGGGCCGGATCTGGCGCCGTATTATTGCGACGACCTTTCGGTGGTTGCGGCCTTGGAGGCGGGTGCGGTGGCGGGGTTCGACCCGGTCTGGCGGCTGCCGTTTCACACGCCCTACGAAAGCGTCATCGAGCCCGGCATTGCCGATCTGGACAATGCGCCCGGCTTTGGCTTTGCGGGGTCCATCACGGCGGCCCTGTTCCTGCGCCGCTTTGTCGAGGGGCCGCGCTATCTGCATTTCGACATTTACGGCCATACGCCTGCCGACTTGCCGGCGCGGCCCAAGGGTGGCGCAGGGCAGGGCGCGCGGGCCGTGTTGGGCGCGTTGCCTGCGATCCTGACCCTGTGACGGACCGGCGGCTGACCCCTGCGACGGCGCGGGTGGCGCATGTCTCGCTGCGGGGCCGGATGGCGGCTGACGTCTGGACCGAGGGGCAGGAATTGCAGGTTGCGCTGCCGTTGGTGGACCTGATGCGGGGCCCGGATGGGGCGCGGGAGCGGCAGTTGGCCTTGGGCGAGGCGTTCGTCGTGGTGGACCGCGTGGCGGGCCAAGCGTTCGGGTTTGCGCGCAAGGATGGTTATTGCGGTTGGCTGCCGGAAGCGGCCTTGCGCGAGGGGTTTGAGCCTTCGCATTGGGTCGCCTCACCCGGAACGCATCTGTATCCCGAGCCGCGGTCATCCGCGCGCGAGGTTGGGGCGCTGCCGATGGGGGCGCTGGTACGGGTTTTGAGCCGGGTGGATAAATGGGCCGAGACGCCAGACGGGTTCGTGCCGTTTTCGCATCTGCGGGCGATGGGGGATTGGTTGACCGATCCGGTGGCGGTGGCCGAACGTTTTCTGGGCGTGCCTTATCTGTGGGGCGGCAACAGTCGGGCGGGTATGGACTGTTCGGGGTTGGTTCAGATGGTGCATACGGCTTGCGGGATTGTGGTGCCGGGGGATGCGGACCTGCAGGAAAGTGTGGGGCAAGAGATTGGAGCCGCTCCTGTGCAGCGCGGCGACCTGCTGTTCTGGAAGGGGCATGTCGCTTTGATCGTCGATGAGGCGCGGCTGATCCATGCCAACGGATTCACGATGTCGGTCGCCTATGAGGGGATCGAGGCCTGCATCACGCGGATCGCAGCGGCGGGTGAGGGGTCGGTTCGGGCGCGGCGGCGGTTGTAATCGTCTGAAACTGATGTCGGGGCCGTAGGATGGGCGATGCGCCCATCTTGGTCAATCGACCTGCCGGATCGCCTTGATTTCGAGGACCTGCACGACGCGGGCCAGATCATGGCCGCGTCGCAGGATTTGACCGTCCATCGCCACCACGGAATACATCCCCTGTTTCAACCGCAGCTTGGGGCGTTTCTCGATCCGGTACAGCGGGAATTCGGCGGTCCGGCGGAAGATCGAGAAGACGGCCATGTCGCGCAGGGTGGACAGGCCGTAATCGCGCCACTCGCCCAAGGCGACCATGCGGCCGTAGACGGCGAGGATCTTGGCAAGCTCGTGCCGGTCGAAGCAGACCTGCTCGGGCAGGCGGTCATTCAGGGGGAAGGGGGTCGGGGATTGCAGCGTCATGGGGGCATGATTACGCCTGTGGTGTCATAAATCAAGCCCGCCTTGAATTCGTCGTGAAAGGACCCGGCCGCTGCCGTGGAATCGTCGCGGGGTTGCCTTGGTTCGGGGCCAGAAAGGGGCTATCGAATGCAGGAACCGGCGGGGCGGGTCATAGCCCCCACCCAGCCTGCCTTGCCGGAGACTGCTGTCAAGGGGGCCCTCACCAGAACGGTGGGGGTTTTCTTGTTTCGGGGGTGCCCACATGTGGGAGGGGTGTTAAGGTGCTGATTTTATGAAATTTAGCAGAGTTTCGATTTTTGGGGACGGGTTCGGGCCTGCCTTGACTGGTTGTGCTTGGCCGCTGGCGTGGGTTGCGCTTTGCGGTTGGTAAGCAAGTTCGGCCTGTGCGCGATGTCTTGCCTGCAATGGGACTGACTTGGCGGCGGCAGGGGTGACCGGGGCAATGTGAGGGTTTAGGCTGTCCTTGCGTAAGGGGCGGTAGCCCTTGTCGAAAACCGACCAAAGTGGCGGATGGTGACGTCTGGAACCTGGGCCTGACTGCCAGAGGAGTTGCGATGAAACTGCATCAGAATCCGGGATGGCGGTCGGCGATTGCCGAGGCGCAGGCGGTTGAGCTGGGGAACGATTTGGGGTTTGCCGCGTGCGCGCGATGGTGAGGTGCGCCCAAGCGCACCCTAGGGAAAGGATCCGGCCAGTTTCAGGATGCCGGTTTCCTTGCCGCGCCAGTTGGTCTGCACGGTGTTCAGCCGCTTGCGGGTGTATTTGTGGTTCGGGTCCAGCACGCCCAGACGCACCAGCAGGGCGGCGAGCACGGCGTCCGAGGCGCGGTAGCCGCCATCGACGATCTTTAGCGCGACGCCCAATTTCAACTCGGGGATGATGGCGATGTGCACAGCCTCGGCCCCGCCTTTGACCGTCACGCGGCCGTCCATGGCCCGCATCAGTTCGGTGTCGCAAGAGGTGTCACCGGACACCAGTTCGGGGAAGGCGGCCATGGCGCGGGTCAGGCGGTGCATGGCGCGGTCGCGTGTGTCGCCGGTGCCGGTCGCCCCGGCGAAGGCGCCCATTGCGCGGGCCAGACCGTGCAGCGAGGTGGCAAAGTTGGGGGCCGAACAGCCGTCGATGCCCCAGCCGGGTGAGGTTTCGGCCGTTACCTCCTCGAACGCCTGTTTGATCTGGATTTGCAGCGGGTGGTCAACCTCGGTGTATTCAGGCCCAGCCTTTATGTGGCGGTTCATCGTCAGAAAGCCGGAATGTTTGCCGGAACAGTTGTTGTGATACTGGCACGGGCTTTCGTCCGCCTTGATCAGGCGGTTGCGTTCGACCTTGTCGGTCGGCTCGTGCGAGCCGCAGCGCAGGTCGCTCTCGCCCATGCCCAGACCGGTCAGCCATGTGCGCGCCAAGGTGGTGTGCAGGGCCGAGCCGTGGTGGCTGGCGCAGGCAAGGGCAGCATGGGGTTCGGTCAGGCCAGCCGCATCGAAAGCGCCGCTTTCCATCAGAGGCAGGGCCTGAATCATCTTGCACGACGAGCGGGGAAAGATCACCTCGGCCGGATTGCCCCAGCTTTCGACGATCTGGCCTGCGGCGTCGCAGATCACGGCATGGCCGGTATGGACGCTTTCCAACAGCCCCCCGCGCCAAAGTTCGACCATGGCTTGTGCTGCCTGATTGCTCAACGTGTTCATCCTTCATCAAGTTTGCGCGAAAATCTGCCCATGGGGCTTTCGCAAAACAGTCATTATCGGTTATGGGAGGGATATCGAGTAGGAATGTCCTGTGCCACAGGAAAAACCAGCGCAAAGCCGGTTCCGGGCGCAGACAACAGGCGGGCTGGAGGCCATAGGGACCATGACAAGCTGGATGACGCGTGCCACAGTGGCGGCCGTACTGGGTGCAGGGCTGACCTGCATGTCCATGGGCGCTATGGCACAAACGACCGGACAATCCGACAATCTGGTGGCGACCAAGACCGATTGGAGCGTGTTCACAGAAGAAACGCCCAAGGAATGCTGGGGCGTGTCCAGCCCCAAGCAGACGGTGAACACCCGCGACGGCAAGCCGGTCTCGGTCAAGCGCAGTGACATTTTGTTGTTTGTGACGTTCCGCCCCGGACAGGCGGGCGGCGAAACCTCGTTCACCGGGGGCTATCCGTTTGCGGGCGGGTCCAAGGTCGAGCTGGACGTGGACGGCAGCAGGTTCGAGCTGAACGCGGACGGGGAATGGGCTTGGGCTGCCAATGCCGAGGATGACGCCAAGGTGCTGGCGGCGCTGAAAAAGGGTGGCTCGGCGGTGTTGACGGCGCGGTCGGCCAAGGGCACGCAGACGCAGGATACCTTTTCGCTGCGCGGGTTCACGGCGGCGATGACCGAAGCGGGCACAAGGTGCAAGTAGGGCGGGGCTGACCTCGCCGCTGCCATTGCAGGTGGATTGGTCGTCATCAACGGTGGCGATGCCGCGCTTTGGCAGGCGGGGGTTTCGTTCAGGGTTGGATTGCGCTACAAGTTCGCTTCACCCAAAGTGTCGAGTGTCCGCCATGACCATCACTGCCCCGATCACGCAAGACGTGCTGACCCTGCCGCGCAAGCTGCCCGAAGGGGGGCTGGTCAATCTGGTGGGCCTGACACGGGTGCAGATGGCCGAGGCTTTGCTGGCGGCGGGGACGCCGGAAAAGCAGGTCAAGATGCGGGCCGGGCAGGTTTGGCAGTGGGTGTATTACTGGGGCATCCGGGATTTCGCGCAGATGTCCAACCTTGCCAAGGAGTACCGCGCGTTGTTGGCGACGCATTTCGTGGTCGAGGTGCCGCAGGTTGTGACGCGGCAGATATCCAGCGACGGGACGCGGAAGTATCTGGTCAGGATCGCGGGCGGCCATGAGGTCGAGGTGGTCTATATCCCCGAGACGGACCGGGGCACGTTGTGCATCAGCAGTCAGGTCGGGTGCACGCTGACCTGTTCGTTCTGCCACACCGGCACGCAAAAGCTGGTGCGCAATCTGACCGCCGGAGAAATTGTGGGGCAGGTGATGCTTGCGCGGGATGACCTTGGCGAATGGCCGGTCAAGGGGCAGCCCAAGCCCGAGACGCGGTTGATCAGCAATGTCGTGCTGATGGGCATGGGCGAGCCGCTGTACAACTTTGACAACGTCCGCGATGCGATGAAGGTGGTGATGGATGACGAGGGGATTGCCTTGGGTCGTCGGCGGATCACCTTGTCGACATCGGGTGTGGTGCCCGAAATTGCGCGTGCGGCGACCGAGATCGGCTGTCTGCTGGCCGTGTCGTTCCATGCCACCACGGACGAGGTGCGCGATCGGCTGGTGCCGATCAACAAGAAGTGGAACATTGCCGCCCTGCTGGAGGCGTTGCGGACCTATCCGGGCCTGTCGAACAGCGAGCGGATCACGTTTGAATACGTGATGCTGGACGGGGTGAACGACACCAGGGAAGATGCGCATCGGCTGGTCGAGTTGATCAGGGGCATTCCGGCCAAGATCAACCTGATCCCGTTCAACGAATGGCCAGGCGCGCCCTACAAGCGGTCATCTGGCAACCGCATCCACACCTTTGCCGACATCATCCACAATGCCGGTTACGCGAGTCCCATTCGCACGCCGCGGGGTGAGGATATCATGGCGGCCTGTGGGCAGTTGAAATCCGCCACCGAGCGGGGCCGGAAAAGCCGGGCCGAGGTTGCGGCCGGGCTGTAACGGGCCGCGCGCAATCTGGTGCGGGGGTTTGAGGCGGCGGAGCTGACGGCGCCGAAGTTTTAGGCGCCGGTCGTTCTGATGTCGGGCAAGGGATGGATCGAGGGCATTGATAGCGAGGACCGCCGGGTGCATCTGTGGCGGCGAACGGCGAACGGCTGACGGCTGACGGCGAACGGCTGACGGCTGACGGCGGTGACCGGTTGGCGGCGGTGACCGGTTGGCGGCGGCGATGCCTGCCTTGCGGGACTGGCAGGCAGTTCTGGTGGGCGGT
>JBBQGU010000054.1:0-14595 GCA_038323315.1 Rhodobacterales bacterium
GGCCTGGCGGGTCCTCGGCCGCCGCAGTCACCAGAATGCGGTCGAACGGGGCCTGATCTGGCAGGCCGTGGCTGCCATCGGCGGCAAAGGCGGTGATGTTGACCAGACCCAGGGCGCGGAAAACTTCCTGCGCCTCGCGCACCAGACGGCGGTGGCGGTCGACGGTGTAGACGCGGCGGGCCAGTTGCGACAGGATCGCGGCCTGATAGCCCGACCCGGTGCCGATCTCCAGCACCGTATCGCGGGGCTGGACGTTCAGCGCCTGGGTCATCAGCCCCACGACCGAGGGTTGGCTGATGGTCTGGCCGCAGGTGATCGGCAGCGGCATGTCCTCATAGGCGCGGTCGGCGAACAGACCGCGGACAAAGGCACCGCGGTCGATCCGCTCCATCGCGGTCAGGACACGCGTGTCGGTGATGCCACGTGACCTGAGCGCGAACAGAAAGCGCATCTGCCGCTGGGCAGGGGCGTCATCCTCGGGCAGCTCGTCGGGCGGCGCTTCGGTCATGCCAGACGGCTCGCCAATTCGGCCAGCCGGTCATGGGCGGTCAGGTCGGCGCGCAACGGGGTGACCGAGATATAGCCATCGACATTGGCCGTCACATCGTCGCCGGGTTGGGTCGGCAGGCCCTGCACACCACCCTTGATCCAAAGAAATTGCCGCCCCGTCGGCGACAGATGCGGCTCCAGGGAAAAGCCGCCGTAGCGGCGAAAGCCCTGCCGCGCGACCTTTGTCCCCTTGACGGCGGCGGCGGGGACGGGCGGGAAGTTGATGTTGTAAAAGATCCGGTAATCGGCGTCGTCCCAGATGCCGTGGTCCAGCAGTTTGCGGATCAGGGCCGCACCGTGTTGCACTGCCGCCTCATAGGGGTCGGCCAGTTGCGCGTTCTGCGGCCCCATGAACTGGCTCAGCGCCACCGATCTGATGCCTTGCAAGGCGGCCTCCATAGCGCCCCCGATGGTGCCGGAATACAGCACGTTCTCGCCGGCATTGTTGCCCCGGTTGACGCCCGACAGCACCAGATCGGGGCGCGCATCCCGCATCACATGGTACAAGGCCGCCAGCACGCAATCGGCAGGCGAGCCTTCGGTGGCAAAGCGGCGCGGCGCCAGTTCCGAGATCTGAGTGGGGTGGCTGTAGCTGATGCAATGCCCGACACCTGATTGTTCAAAGGCCGGGGCCACGATCCACACCTCGCCCTGCGGTCCGGCAATCGCCTCTGCCATGCGCTCCAGCACGGCCAGCCCGTTTGCGTTGATGCCATCGTCATTGGTAATCAAAATGCGCATGAGAACCCCGGTTTTTTCCCTGATAGACGAGGCGTGCCAAAGGGGCAAGCACTGGTGGCCGAGGGCAGCAATGCCGATCATGGCGCGTGACAGAATCGCCCGTTAACCACACCGACACGCCCGAATCTTCTATCCTTCATTCACACTGATCCAAATACTCCACGGGGGTGTGGGGGTGTGAAACCCCCACCAACCTGACTGCAGCAAACTAACCCGGCAATCCCGCGAACGGGTCGCGCCAGAACGGCAACGCATCCAGCTGGGCGGCGTGGCGCATGACCTCGGGGTAGTCCTGGACTGGCAGCAGGGCGGCGTGGGCAAAGGGCATCAGGGTGGCCACACGGAAATCGGCATAGGAGATGTGGTCGCCCACCAGCCATTGCCGCCCCGTCAGCCAACCGTCCAAGACGGTCATATAGTCGCGAAAGCGCGCCATTGACTTGTCCATGACCCCCGCATCCTCGGCCTGGTCCGAGAAGTTCGGCCGCACCAGATGTTCAAAGTAATGCACATCGCCTGCCGGCATCAGGTGATAGGCCGTCCAGGACAGCCAGCGGATCATGTCGGGCTGACTGTCATCCTGCCGCCACAGATCCGAGCCTGCGCGGGCCGACAACCGGCAGATGATGGCATCGGTTTCCCACAGCGTCGTGCCATCCGGTTCTTGCAACACCGGCACGCGGGTCATCGGGTTCAGCGTGCGAAATGCCGGTTGTTGACCCGGGTGGAACGGTTGCGCAGGCACATAATCCAGCTCCGCCCCCAGATAGCGCGCGACGGCAACGCACAGCCGGGGATTGAGGTTGACCGAATAATACAGCGTTGCGCGTGCCATGGCCGCCTCCAAAGGTTTCAGATCACGCGGACTGTACTGAATCGGCGCTGATGCGATGTTAATCCGACACCTGGTGCCGACCCAAGTCATTTCATAACCGCGCGGCCAGGATCAGGAGCGCCACCATCGCAGGGCAGGCACCGCGCAGAGCAGCCCCCTTGGGACCGGGCCTGTGGCGGGGCCGGACCTTTGGTCGGTGCAACGTCACCGTCAAAAAACGCCCCCTCACAGGCGAGGGTCACGAAGTCTGCGGCAGTGGTAAGACCTGCGCTTTCGTCGCCAAGGGCTGTGATGATCCGGCCATGCCGCAACATACCGCCGCTTTGCAGCCTGTGCTCGGCTGCGTCCAGAATGACGATCCGAAGGTCGCCGCAATGATCGGATGGGTCGCCAATCATGGCAAGTTGGCTGATTTCAGCCAAGATGCAAGATCTGCTGACCCAAGCGCGTGAGCGGTCGGCAGTCCGGCCCGACGCCAAAGGCGCGGTCGCAACATGGAACTTAATCGGGGGGAAAAATGTTCATGGTGGGTTGAGGACGCGAGAGCGAACGGAAAATCGCCCAGAAAAATACTATAGGTTGAATACTGTTGCTGTTGCACAATCAGAGGTTTAATTATCTGTTGAACCTAGGTGGCTTATCGGCACGTCAATCCTGACAACTGGGCCAGGCTCCGCGTGATGGGGGTGGAGTGGGATCCACGAGACACGTTCAGAGGTATGTATGAGAATCCTAGCGGTAGATGACGACTCGTTCATTCTGGAACTGGTGACCATGATGGCCGCCAGGGCGGGATTCCTCGATGTTTCCACGGCCATGTCCGGGGAGATTGCGCTGGACATGATCAACGAGGGTCATGACAGGTTTGACTGCCTGCTGCTCGATATCAGTATGCCGGGTATGGACGGAATCGAACTGTGCGCGCGGGTCCGCGAAATGCCGGTTTACAGCAAGACCCCGATCATCATGCTGACCGCGATGTCAGAGAGAGATTTCATCGACCGCGCTTTCCGCGCGGGTGCCACCGACTATGCCAACAAGCCCTTCGACATCGTCGAACTGCATGCCCGCCTGCGCATTGCGGAGGAGTTGGCTGTTGCCCGGAGCGCGGCGTCACCACCCGCTCCGAAGCCTGACGACCGTCTTTCCGGGCAGGGAGGCGGTGACCGGATTGATCTGTCCGCTGAAGTGCGGATCGATGGCATCAGGGATCTGATAGAATATGCAGCCTTGAGCAATTATCTGACCCAACTGTCGCATGCCGGGATCGCAGGGTCGCAGGTGATTGCCATCAAGATCGACCGGATCTCGGCGATCCATGCGCGGGCGTCGGCGGAAGAATTCATCTACGCCTTGACCGAAGTGGCCGATGCCATTTGCGAAACACTGGGAACAATTGGCTATATGATGGCCTATGCCGGAAATGGGACGTTTGTGATCGTCTCTGGCAAGGCGACGCTGGAGCCGTCTGCGGGGCTGGAGGCTGCCATCCAGAGCCTGCTGGACGAGCGTGACACCGAGTACGACAACGGCGATGCCCTGGACATTGAAATTTCGCTTGGAAATCCGATCCGGCCCAGCATGAGCCGGACGCAGCGCATCCGAAAGACCTTTGATCGCGCCATTGCGCGCGCAGAAAACCGCGCGTCAAAGAAGCAGACCGAGCCGAGGTTGCCGAATATTCGGCTGATCGGCTAGGGTGATATTTGCAAGGATGACGAAGCCGGTCATTCGTGATCCAGAGTCGAGCTGCCTTCGGCCTTGTCAGCCGGGTGTGTAGATAGGAACGGTAAACCAGAATGTCGTCCTGCCGTCCTTGGCACTGTCGAAACCGATTGTACCGCCGGTCTGTTCCACGATCCGTTTGGTAATGCTGAGCCCGAGTCCGGTTCCGCCCCTGTTTCGTGTCGAAGAAGACGACGCTTGGGCAAAGGGCTTGAAGATATGGTCGCGGAAGTCGTCTGGAATGCCGCTGCCTTCATTGGCGATCGACACCCGGATTATGTGCGACTGTCCCTCGACCGTCACGTCGATCGGGCTGCCCTTGACGGCAAACTTTGCAGCATTGGTCAAAAGGTTGGTCATCACCTGCTGAAAGCGTTTGGGATCGACAAAACCCGTCAGGGACCGATCCTTGCATTGAATATCGAACCGGACCCCATACCTGTCTGCAGTCGCAAGATTGGCCAGAACCGCCTCGTCGATCAATCCGGCGATCTGGTTTTGCGACAAGGTCAAACTCATTTGCGGGACCGAGAATTTCTCGAAGTCCAGTATGTCACCGACCAGCGCATTCAGCCGGTTGCCGTTTTCCTGCGCGATGTACAAAAGCCGCTGTGCCGCGTCTGAAAAGGGCTCGGAGTCCATCGATGACAGCAGGCTGAGAGCACCCAGCACCGAGGTCAACGGCGTCCGCAGTTCATGGCTGACCGTGGCCACGAACTCGCGTTTCAGCTCGCTCAACCGCCTCTGTTCGGTTATGTCAACGACCTGCGCGATGTAATGTTCGGGATTGCCTTCGGCATCATGCACCATGCCGACGCTGAGCAATCCCCACATGATCGCGCCGTTCGCCCGGATGTAGCGTTTCTCCATCTGATAGCTGGAGATGATCCCGGCGTTCAGCTGGTTCAGTCTGGTCAAATCCGCCGTCAGATCGTCGGGGTGTGTCAGCGCCTGGAAATTGGTTTTCAACAGGTCGACTTCGGAATAGCCAAGAAGATCGCACAACGCCGGATTGACGCTCAACCAACGCCCGTCCAGGCCAACGATGGCCTTGCCGATCGACGCATGAAAGAACGCCGATCTGAATTGCTCGACACTTTTGCGGAGATCATTTTCCGTGGTCTTGCGCTGGGTGATATCGGTCATGGCGCCGATGACCCGGATCACCTTGCCCGCCCCGTCCCGTCGGGCGGTGGCCGCATCTGTCTGTATCCAGCGCCATTTCGATCCGTCCCTGGACCGCAAGCGGTATTCGCAACTGGCGCGCTCGCGGATGCCCTCGATGCAGATCTGGATGGGTTGCAGAGCCACGGCGAGATCGTCGGGATGCACGCGCCCGCGCCACTCTGTCTGAACATCCACGTTATCAGAGGACTGCAATTCGAGCAGATCGCGCCACAGGTCTGAGACGGTGACGGTGTCCGCGACTGTGTTATACTCGAACACACCGATCCTTGCACCCTTGATCGCCATGTTGGCACGCGCCAGTTCATCCCGGCTGAGCCGGTGGACATTGGCCTCGTCGCTGATATCGCGCAGGATAAGGGCATGGTGCAGACCGCCCGCTGGATCGGTCCAGACGGTCAGTTGAATGGCAAGTGGAATGGGTTGGCCGCCCTTTTTGCGTCCGACGATGTCTTTGATCAGGGCGTCGAACGCCGGCGGTCTGATATGAGCGGCAAGCTGTTCCATAGAGGCGATCTGCAAGACCTCGACCACGGGGCGGCCTGTCAGATCGCCGTCATCATAGCCAAACAGATTGTGGGTTGCAGAATTGCCGTGAAGGATCGCACCTTGCGGCCCGAGGATCATCAAAGGCACTTTCATGTGCTGGAACGCCTGTATGATCGACGAGTCATTCATTGGAACCTCCTGACTGACACGCATTTCAACTGACGGTGGAAACCCATGCAGATCGGTTGCCGACCGGCCCATCTGTGATGGCAACCTATTCAATGCGATTCAAGATGCGCCGCAGCGTTTGGTGCGGGCGGTGCGATAGTAGCATGGGACGTCCCAAGCCGAAGCGAGGACATGCGTCAACCGATGTCCAGTGCAATCGCGTGGACCCGCTGGTTCAGATCACCCAAAGCCGCCTGCACTGCGCGGTGGCGGGCGACGCGGGGCAGGGGGCCAAGGCTGTGCGCGCGGATGCGGATGGCGAAGTGACTTTCGCCCGTACCATCGTCGCCCGAATGCCCGGCATGGCGGTGGCTTTCGTTCACCACCTGCAATTCGGTGGGCGAAAAGGCGCGTGTCAAGCGGTCTTCTATGTCATTCTTGATGTTCATTTTTCGGTCTACCCCTTCTATCCGCCGTGAATTGTTCTAAACTTCTAGCCCCGAGTCGGAAAGAGTTGAGATGACCAATCGCCCACCCTTTGAGTTCGATATCCGCGTTTCGTCGGACAAGGCCAAGCGCAAAACCGTGCGGCGTGGCATGTCGGGGGCGTTCGAGACGTCGCAAAAGGGGTGCGACTATCCGGGTTGCGCCGAAAAGGGTGCCTACCGCGCGCCGAAATCGCCGGATCATCTGGATGAGTTCTTCTGGTTCTGCCGCGACCATGTGCGCGAATACAACCTGAAGTGGAATTTCTTTGGCGCGGCCAGCGATGAGGAGTTTCAAAAGCTGCTGGAAAAGGACCGGTTGTGGGAGCGTGAGACCAAACCCTTCAGCCGCAAGGATGACGGGCGGGCCTGGGCGCGGCTGGGGGTCGATGACCCGATGCAGTTGCTGGGCGAAAAGGCCACGCAAAGCAAGGTCAAGCAGGTCAACAACGCCACCCGCAAACTGCCGGCACCCGAACGCAAGGCGGTCGAGATCCTGGACGTGCGCGACACATGGACCAAGACCGAGATTCGCAAGCAATACAAAAGCCTGGTCAAGGACCTGCACCCCGACATGAACGGCGGCGACCGGTCGGACGAGGAGCGGTTGCAAGAGGTGGTCTGGGCCTGGGACCAGATCAAGGACAGCCGTTACTTCAAGGAGTGAGCGGTCAGGTGGGTTGCGACTGCACCTGCCAGCCAGACCATTGAATGCGGGTCAGAGGCGGCGGATGAAATCGTATTTCAAGAGCCAGATCAGGACGCGGTCGACATACATCGGTTTGAGGTTTGTGGTTTGGGCGAGCGTGGCGACAGTTGCGCCTTGCAGGTCGGTCGCGGTGATCTGGGTCAGGATGGCGGTGATTTGCGCCTCACCCGCAAACAGGCGGCTCAGGGCGGCGTAGTTGCGGAGTTTCAGAAGCTCGGGCAAAGCGGGGCGGCCGGTGAGGTCGGTGGCGATGTAGCGGTCGCGGGCGGGGTCGACTTGTTCGGTCGGGTAGGACTGGAACAGCAGGGTGGGTGAAGGGGCAATCGGCAGCATGTGGCCGGGGATGCGGTGGTTGCGGGGCAGGCCTGCGGTGCGGCGCTGTTCCTGTTCGGCCCACAGCGCCTGCATCTGCGGGATCACGGCCTGCCAGTCATAGGTCTGGCGGACGCGTTGCAGGGCGGCGGTGCCCAGGCGGGCGCGAAGGTCTGGGTTGGTTGCGAGGTCGCGGATGCGGGCGGTGAGGTCCGGCATGTCCACCTCGGTCATGGCCGAGACGGCGGCGCAGTACTGGCTGTAATCGTCGATCCCACCTTGCAGCCGAATGGATTCGTTGGCCAGATGCAGGGGGCCAAGGGTGCGGGTTGTGACGCGCAGGCCCACGTCCGGCGTCACGGTATCCTTCATGCCGTCCCAGTCGGAGACGAGGAGAGGCAGGCCGGCGGCCATGCCCTCCAACGGTGCCAAACCGAAGGTTTCCTGAATGTTGTCAATGATGAACAGCGAGACGTCGGCACCGGAAAGAGTCTCGCGCCGGTCCTGCGGGTTCGCACCGTCCAGCACAAGAAAACCGACATCGGGCATCAGGCGGGCGGCACCTTGGGTGAAAACGTCTTTGGCGTAGGGGTGGCGGAACAGGCCGCAAAACACGACATGCAGCTTTTGGCCCGGCGGCAGGGTGCGCTGGGCATGCTGCATGGCGATGAAGACCGGCAGGGGGTCGAACTTCTCATGCGGGGTCAGGCGGGCGATGGTGGAGAAGACCACATCCTGCGGCCCGCAGTTCAGTCGGGTGCGCAGCGCTGCGCGGGCGGCCTCATCCCGCGCGAAATCGGCGGTGTGGATGCCGAGGGGGATCACCGGCAGCATCAGGCGCGGCGGGGGGTCGGTGCGGAACCGGGCGCGGATATGGTCGTCGATCAGGTCCATCTGGGTCGCAACCGCAGCGCGCACGGTGGCCGAGGTGCAGATCAGCGCGTCCCAATCCATCACCGGACCCATGCGCAGGTCGTAGATGCCCTGCATGATGCCCATGGTCGAGGTGGTGTGGGTGATGCCGGAAATCGTCCAGGCTGCCGAACCGCTTTCGGCGCGGCGCCACGCCTCGGACGCAAAGTTGGCGGCGGGGTAGTGCAACTGGGTGACGGGGGCTATCGCGCCCGGGCGGACAAGGCCGACGGGGCGCAGGGGGATCTGCGGTCGCAGGGTCTGGGCGAGGTCGGCCACCTCGCGCCCCTCGGTCGTCGACTTGGCGAGGATGACGAATTCATCGACATCGGCATGGCGCAAGAAGCCCTTGAGGAAAGATTCGCCCGCCACGCGGCGGCCGTTGATGCCCTTGTCATCGGGGCGGTAGCCATCCGAGGCGTAGAAGATTGCGGCGTTGGTGCCGGTCATGGGGAAGATCCGGTCATTTTGCCTGCATCCACAGCCAGGGGGTGGGACCGCCGCGCCATTCCCACAGCGCCAGCAGGCGGTCAAGGTCGGACAACTCCTCCATCCACGCGGGCAGGGTCGCGGTGATCTGGCGGTCAATACGGGTGACACGGTGGGTGGGCTGAAAGCGGGTGGTCAAAAGGTCGGTCAGGCCCGGGCGCGTCAGGTCGTGGCATTCGACCAGAATATCCGCCTGGGTCAGACCTGGAGCAGCGACGGGGTCGAGAAGGTCAGCCTCGCCCCCCTCGATATCGCACAGGATCAGGGTCTTTTGGCGGGTGCACAGGTCGAAGTCGGCGTGTTCCATGCGGCCGCCGATCTCGATCCTGGTTTCGACGCCGTTCAGGGCAGCCAGTTGACGGCACAGGTCCTGCGCCTTGGGGCTGTCGTCGCGGGCGACGATACGGGCCTGGGGCATGCGGCGCGCGAGCCCTATGGCGTAGTACCCCTCGGCACAGCCGATATCGACGATCATGGGATAGGCACGCTGGATGATCAGTTCGATGATGGGGGCCAGGCTTGCCTCGTACACCCCAAGAAGCCGCGCGGACCCTGAGCCTTCCGAAGCGCGAAGGGGGTAGTTCATACCCTGAAACGGGCCGGACAGCACTTGGGTGCCGGATCTGACCGCCAGCGTCCGGTAGATCAGTTCCGACCGCCATTTCGCCAGATGGCGCAGCGCCGCCGTCAGCTGTGCGTTGTCAGGCTCCTGCGCTGCCAGTTGGCGCAGGGTGTCGGTTGTGGCGATGGCAAAGACTGACGGCGGCAAGGCGTTCTCCGAAACGTTAGCGCATGGTTAGCCGGGGGATGGCGTCCTGTCTATGGTTTTGGGGGTCCTTGCAGAATTGGCGATGTGCAGGCTGGGCCAAAGCGAGACGGCAGGGACGAGCCGGCGACGACGCGGGCCGTCCTGCAGTGTCAGCGACCTAGAGGGTTACGTCCTGCCACGTCCAGACCACCCTCGATTTCAGAGGCCGTCTTAGAATCAACTTGCCTATGTCGCCCGGCTGCGGTGCCCTTTGGTCAACCGATGGCATCTGCCCGCATTTGGAACACCTGAACGGCGGATCAAGTGCCGGGCGGTCACCCAGAACCGTCAGCAGGTCCAGAGCCCAGAAGTGGCTGCACTTGCGGCAATACCGACAGGTCACCACGATCAGCTTACCCGCCGCCGCCGCGTCGCTGAGCAGGTAGATCGTCTGGTTGCGTTTGGGGCGGTGCTGTTCCGGCATGATGGAACAAAGCAGGAACACACATGACCCCCAAGAGCAAGCCCGCGACGGCGCGAACCGGGCGGGCTTGCGCTGTCTGGCGGTACGCCATCAGTAAAGCGCCGAAGTCACTGAGAGAGACCCCGAGACAGCTTTCGCTGGATCGGTAAGCAATAGAACGTCTTACGGCAATCCAAGCTCTTTTTTCACATCGGCGAAGGAGATGAATTTGAAGTTGGTCTGCAGGTCTTCGTTCTGGTCGTCCATCATCACCAGCATGCCTTCGGGATATTCCGGTCCCAAAGGCGTCGCCACGACATCCAGCCCATCCGTTTCGGACACGCCATCGTATTCGCCTGCGGCAATTTCGACCAGACCGGCGCAGGGCAGCACCTCTTCACCCTGCAGCGGGATGATCGCGACGCGGTCGATGCCTTGCGCGGATGCGACAAGATAGCGGGCGTCGGCCCCGTCATAGATCGCCAGACCTTCGATATCGTCGACCGGAAAGCAGTCGGACGGGATCGACGCAATCAACGTCGCTTGAT
This sequence comes from Rhodobacterales bacterium, assembly GCA_038323315.1. GTDB lineage: Bacteria > Pseudomonadota > Alphaproteobacteria > Rhodobacterales > Rhodobacteraceae > Stagnihabitans. Next base: position 10,359 of record JBBQGU010000054.1, read on the forward strand.
CGCCGTTTTCGGGCAGCAAGGGAAAGCGCCAGATGCCGGCATCTTCCTCGCCCACGTAGATGTGGCCCATCTTGTCGTCGGCCACGATCCCTTCGGGTTGCGTGGCGACTTGCAGCAGGCGGATAAACTCCAGTTCGAGTTGGCCATCATTGTCGAGCACTTCGTATTGCGCGATGTGGCCAGACTTGAAATTGGTCAAAGCCCATACGCGGCCGGTGGCAGGATCGCGGGCCATGGCGTGACCGTAAACATTGCGCACCCGTTCGGATGTTTTCGGCACAGCGGGAAAAGCATGCGGCGATGCGCGATCGATCTTGCCGTCGGCCTCGATCACATAAAACACGATATTTTCGTTGTCGCGTTCCGTTGCCGAGACCAGCCAGACCGTGCGGCCAGCCAGATTAAACTGCCGCAGATCAACGTTGTTGACGGCACCGTCGTTGAAGAAAGTCACTTCAGCACCCATCATGTCATAGACGTGCATGCCGTTGTCTTTGTCAGTGCCAATCACAAGGCTGCGCGCCACGTCGGTGGGGTGAACCCAGATTGCCGGATCATCGGCGTCGCCGAGGATCGAACTGGTTTCGGCTTTGGCATTGACCTGCACCTCTTTCACTTGCGCATGAAGAGCAGAACTGAGGCCAAAGATCGCTGCCAGAACCAGACTGGATATTTGCAGGTGCTTAGTCTTCAATTTCAAACTCCGTCACCGGCAGCGTGAAAGAAATGACGATGGTGTTGTCGCCATTACTGGCGTTGATGTAGCCGCCCACCATGCCGTCACCATTCGGCTTGGCCGCCTGATAGGCATCGTCAAGGTTCAGCGTGGCCGTGCCGGTCCATTCGGCGATTTCGGCATCGACAGTCTTGCCCTGCGCTTCCCATTTGTATTCCAACTCGGTGAAGATGTTCCCGCCTTCGGGGTATTCTTCGGCCGATTGCAGCGCAAAGGTTGCGGGCAGGGCGGCCAGTTTGTTGAAATCGGCATGGGTCAGCTTGGCCTCCATGGCCTTGGCAATGCCGTCATGGGTGAAGGCAAAGGCGAAATCGACCTCACGGTAGGGGTTGTAGTCGTTGTTCGTCAGCAGATATTCGCGCTTCATGGTGACTTCGATGATATCCGCAGCGGCCAGATCCATGGCCTGAACGTCAAAACGGTTGCCGTTCACGGTGCCCATGATGACCAGATGCGGTGCCGCGCCAAGCCATTCCGTCGGAGCAGCGGTCAGGCTGTTGTTGGCGGTGACGGTTTCGATCATCGGATCGCCAAACGCAAGGCCGGGAGCCAGGACCAAGGCAAACAAGGGGGCGGAGAAGCGCATTTTCGCGTCCTTTCAGACAGGTTGGCATAAAGGTTGACCTATCAGTAGGAATCGCCCGTAACCATTTTGTGTCAGGATTCAGGGTGAAAATTTGTGCGCCAACGGATGTTCCAAGATTTCATGGACTTAGGTGCAAACGAGTGGCGTGCCAAAGTGCTGCTGGAGTGGATGGCTCCTGCTCCCGGCGTCGTGACGCGCCAAAGTAGGGTTGGCTAAACGTCCCTGAGCAACAGAGCCAGCCATCTGGAGTTATGGCAATCGGCTTCGACTTGGTCTTTGCCGCCAGATCGTTCATGTCAAAAGCCCGCGCGGTCCGATCGCCACGGCCTGCCCGCGCCGGGCAGATGCCTGCGCCGCCAGGCCCATCAGTACCGCCCACCAGCCATCCTCGACTGACACATCTGGGCTGGTTTTGCCCATCACCACATCGGCAAACTTTCGGTGCTGGTAATAGGTCGCGCCGTTGTGATCCCCTGCCGCCAGAAGCGCCGGGTCTACCGGTATGTCCAGCACCAAAGGCCCTTTGGGATCGCGTGGGCTGACGATCACCTGCGCCACAGGTGCGGCACCCAGATGGGCGGGCCAGAACCGCCCCGGCCCCGGCACCAGACACTCGATCTTGCCGCGTGGGCCCACGACCGAAATCTCCTCTTGATACCGCGCCCCTTCGGCGAACATGCACAGCTCCAGCATCGCCCGCAGACCACTGGCGAAATCGACGATGACATAGGCATTGTCCCAGATATCGGGCACCTCACCGTCATAGCTCTCGTCCAGATGGTTCACCGCCTGCCCGCCCGAAGCCATGACCCGCACCGGATCAGACCCCGCGATCAGTCGCATCAGATCAAAGAAATGGCAGCACTTCTCGACCAATGTGCCGCCGGTGTTGCGGTTGAACCGGTTCCAGTCGCCGACCTTGGTCAGAAACGGAAATCGGTGCTCGCGGATCGTCAGCATCCTAGCTCCGCCGGTCACCGATTTTACTTCGCGGATCAGATGGGCCACCGGCGGCATATAGCGATACTCCATCGCCACCCAGATCGGCGCTGGGTACCGGGTGCGAAAGCCGGCCAGACGCTGAATGTCTCCCGCATCGGTGAACAGCGGCTTTTCGACCAGCACCGGCAGGGGCCGCCGCGCTGCAATCGCCTCCAACTGCCCCAGATGCAGGTGGTTTGGCGAGGTGATCAGCAGGCAGTTCACCGCTGTATCCTCCAGCACCGCGTCCAATGACCCGACCATCCGGGCCGAGGGTGCCAGCACCGCTGCCTTTGCCCGCATATCGGCGTCGGGTTCAAAGATCACCACAGCCTCGGCCTCGGCCACCAGGGCAATGTTGCGCAAATGCTCTTGCCCCATCATCCCGCAGCCGATCAGTCCATAGCGCACGGGTTTCACGATATGTCCTTGCAGGAAGCGAAATTTGGTTGGGTGACGCGTCTCGGCATGTCTGGCGTCCATCTTTCTGCGCGATTGATCTGAAACCTACCACCTGTTACGCAAGAATGAAATCCGGGAGAGCCGCACGCACATGACCGTGGTACCTGTCACATCCGCCGATCTTGATGCCGCCGAGGTCAGCTGGTTTGCAGCCCTGTGTTCCGACGACTATGCCTTTCTGGGTGTGCCGGACGGCGCACTGCGCTCCGGCTTTGACCATTGCTCTGACATCGTCAAACGCGCCGAGGGCCTGGGGTTTCGCAATATCCTGTGCCCGTCATCCTATCAGGTTGGCCAGGATACGCTGTCTTTCGTTGCAGCCTGCGCCCCGATGACCAACCGCATCAACTTTCTCGCCGCCATCCGATGTGGCGAGATGCAGCCTGTCATGCTGGCCCGCACCGTGGCGACGCTGGACCATATGCTGCACGGGCGGCTGACCTTGAACGTGATCTCGTCCGACTTTCCGGGTGAGGTTGCCGACAGCACCTTTCGCTACCGCCGCAGCCATGAGGTCGTGCAGATCCTGCGTCAGGCCTGGACCCGCGACCAGATCGATTTCGACGGCGAGGTTTATCAGTTCAAAGGCGTCACCACCGAACCGGCCCGGCCCTATCAGATCAACGGCGGCCCGCTGCTGTATTTCGGCGGCTATTCCCGGGACGCGCTGGAGCTGTGCGGCGCGCAATGTGACGTTTACCTGATGTGGCCGGAAACCACCGAGGTTCTGGCCCAGCGGATGCGCGACGTGAACCAATGCGCCGACGCCCATGGCCGGACGCTGGATTACGGCCTGCGCGTCCACATGATCGTGCGAGACACCGAGGCCGAGGCGCGCGATTATGCCGAACATCTGGTCAGCAAACTGGACGACGAATATGGCCGGCTGATCCGGGGCAGGGCGCATGACAGCATCAGCCTCGGCGTGGCGCACCAGGCGCGGACGCGCGCGTTGGCCGATCAGTTCGGCTATGCCGAACCGCATCTGTGGACAGGTATCGGCCGGGCCCGGTCAGGCTGCGGTGCCGCTTTGGTCGGATCGGTCGATCAGGTGCTGTCGCAGATCGAGGTCTATCAGAACATGGGCATCCGCGCGTTCATCTTTTCGGGCTATCCCCATCTGGACGAGGCCGATCATTTCGGCACCAAGGTCCTGCCGCAGATCAAGACCTGCTCGCTGCCACAAGTCTATGGCCGCGTGCCCGCCACAACGCCGCCCACACCCTTGGGAACCGGGCCAAGGCGCTGACCGGTCAAACCGTGCCGCACGACCCGCGCTCCAGCAAGCGGCAGGCCAGTTCGATGCGTCTGGCGGGCAGCGGCATCCCTGACCGCAGGTCACGCAGCAGATCAATCGCCCCCATGCCAATGCTGCGCGCAGGCATTTCTATCGCCGACAGCGGCGGATCCTGAAACGCACCCTGTGGCAATCCGTCCATCCCCATGACCGACACCGCGCCCGGCACGTCAAT
>JBBQGU010000055.1:0-14586 GCA_038323315.1 Rhodobacterales bacterium
ATCATCCGCGACGACGCCCAGCTCGAACGCTACATCACCACCGCCGTTCAGGTATCGGGCGCCTCCCCCGTCCTCCTCGACTCGTACCTCTCCAATGCCATCGAGGTTGACGTAGATGCGTTAAGCGACGGTAAAGCGGTCCATGTCGCGGGCATCATGGAACATATCGAGGAAGCTGGCGTCCATTCCGGCGATAGTGCCTGCTGCCTCCCCCCCCATTCCCTGTCCACCGAAACAGTCGAGGTACTGAAAAAACAAACCGTCCAGATGGCCCTCGCCCTCAACGTCGTCGGCCTGATGAATGTCCAGTTCGCCATCAAGGACGGCGTAATTTATGTGCTCGAGGTCAACCCCCGCGCCTCCCGCACCGTCCCCTTCGTCGCCAAAGCCACCGACAGCGCCATCGCCTCCATCGCCGCCCGTCTCATGGCTGGCGAGCCCCTGTCCAACTTCCCCATGCGCCCAGCTTATGCGCAAGGCGTCGGCCCCGACACCCCCCTGCCGCTGGCCAACCCCATGACCCTCGCCAACCCGATAACCCCTTGGTACAGCGTCAAAGAAGCCGTCCTGCCCTTTGCCCGCTTCCCCGGCGTCGATCCCGTCTTGGGCCCCGAAATGCGGTCAACCGGCGAGGTGATGGGCTGGGACCGCACCTTCGCCCTCGCCTTCCTCAAGGCCCAGATGGGCGCCGGCGTCACCCTCCCCTTGACCGGCCGCGCCTTCGTTTCGATCAAAGACATGGACAAAACTGCCGCCTTCGCCGAGGCGATGCGCAGCCTTGTCGCGATGGGTTTCGAACTGGTCGCCACCCGCGGCACCGCCGCCTGGCTGACCACCGCAGGCGTCGCCACAACCTTGGTCAACAAAGTCTACGAAGGCCGCCCCAATATCGTCGACCGGCTAAAAGACAACGACATCGCCATGGTGATGAACACCACCGAAGGCACCCAGGCCATCAACGACAGCCGCGACATCCGCCGCGTCGCCCTGATGGACAAGATCCCCTATTTCACCACCGCTGCGGCGGCGATTGCCGTCGTGTCCGCGATGAAAGCACGGGGCGAGGGATATGGGGTCAGGACGTTGCAGGGGTAATCAACCCTGCGATCCACCAATCCCTGACACCAAATCATATTTCGGCGCAGCCATCCAGCAACACGCGAGTCGGAAACCGATTTTATTGGACTTGGGCCAAACTGGCCCGCTAAGATTTCCCAACTTCAAACCGTCACAGACGGACAATATCCACATTGTAGAAGGGGAGCATCATGACGGGGCTGGCACTTAAATGGAACGCGCTCTGGAAGTCTTTCGAAGACACCCAGAAAAGCGAATGGCTGAAAGCGACCGAGGCCGGCAAATTCGCGGTCATGATGAAAGAGGTCAAACCCATGAAGGAAATGCTCGAGGCGCTTGACGCCGGCGAGCCCGATATTCTGAATGCCTGCGCAGGCAGCCACGGCAAGACAAAAGACGAGGCGCCATTCTTGCTGAAATCATTCGTGTCCAAAATGACTGTTCTGAAGAAAGGTACCCTGCGGACACTGGCCAAGGCTTCGCTGGCCGAAATGGACAAGGCAACCAAGCCCAACACGTACCGCGCGCTCAAGGTGTTGATTACAGGGATCGATGAGGTCGAGTCGCTGGCCGCCTATCTGGAAAAGACCATGATAAGTTCGGTCGCCGATGCCGGCAAGGTCCTGACCCGGGAAGAAAATATCATCAAGGTCCAGCGACTCGCCCTGGCTCAGGTCAAGAAAGGCGCGATGAAATCACTGGCCTGTCTGCAAAAGGTCAAGGCCAGTCCGACACCCGTGACCTGGACCAACGAAATGAACGCGGCGATGACGCGGGACCTGATCATGGGGCTGGTTTCGCTGGTCGGGGCACAGTCCAAGGGTCTTTTCGATGGCGTTCCTGCGGCGTCGGCGCACAAGGCGCTGGCCGATCCGTGGAACACCGGGCAACCAACTTCGGCAGTCGGTCCGGCGGATACCGAGGCGGTGATCAAGAAAAAAGTCACGGATTGGGGCAAGATCGTCAAAGATGTTGTGACTGCCTATCAGGCGCATTGGTAGGTCGCTTACGCCGTTGGGTGCGTGATGTCACGCACCCCCGCGCACCATGCTGCGCCCCAAAAACCAAGTTAACACAAATATCCAGCGATCCCAACCCCATACCCCCCCTCCCAGATGTGGGAGCCCCCTCAGACGAGCTTGCGATCCCGGGCGATCATCGCGGCATGGGTCCGGTTCTTGGCCTCCAGTTTCCGCGTCATCGTTTTGACATGCAACTTGACCGTCACCTCTTGCAACCCGAAATCCCGCGCGATTTCCTTGTTTGATTTCCCCGCACAAATCCCCCGCAAAACGTCCAGCTCACGTGGGCTCAGCAAGGAATCACTGCCGGGACGAGTGACGTTGAGCGGGGCAAAAACCTCGCCCCCCAGCATCGCCTTGACGGCTGCCACCATCGACCGCGATCCCAGCGTTTTCGGAACCACGCCCCGCGCGCCCATTTCCAGTGCGGCAGCGGCCATATCCGCTGAAATCGCCCCCGAAATCAGCGCCACCGGATAGGGCGCATTCGCCGCGATCAGCCGCGACAACCCGGCCAGACCGTCGATCCCGGGCATGTCATAGTCGGCAAGCAACAGGTCCACCTTGCCACCCGAGACAAGAATACGCAGCGCCTGATCGACATGCGAGGCCATTACGACCGTTTCGAACCCCTCGGCCTCAAGATAGGCCGCGATGGTTTCGCGGACCAGATCGTGGTCATCTGCAACCAGAATGCGTACCATGACAGTCGTTTTCCTTTGGGACAACACCCCAGACACAAATGTGTCAGTTAACCGGCCGCCCCAGAACACGCACCCGCGCTGCTACCATATTCCAATCCAGCAGGTTGTAACAGGTACTTTCCAGATGCCGTCGGACTGGCTAAAAGGATAGGCGGATACACCCACATTTCAGCCAACGGATGACCCATGTTCCTGTCCAGGTTCGCCTTGCTTGCAACTTTCATCGCTATTTCCAACGCAGTCGAGGCTCAGGAGGTTCCATGGAATGCCCCGCTTGTTGGTCCGGTCATCCTGACGGTCACAGGACTCGACCCCGAACGGTTCCCGGATGGACGACAGGAATTTGACGTAGCCCGGCTGCAGTCGTTGGGGGAGCATCAAATCACCACCAGTTCGATGTGGACCAAGGGGGTGCATCTTTACACCGGGGTCATGCTGCGAACCTTGGCGGACCACCTGATCCTTGACGACCGCGACCTGAAACTTCATGCGCTGAACGACTATGCCATTGATATGCCGCTAAGCGAGGCGACACCCGAAGGGCCGATGCTGGCCTATCTGCTGGATGGCGCGCAGATGTCGGTGCGCGACAAGGGACCGATCTGGGTGATTTATCCCTTTGACAGCGACGCCAAGTTCCGCAAAGACCAGATCTATGCCCGGTCGGTCTGGCAACTTGTCCGGATCGAGGTTTTGCCGTAAGATTGAGCATTATCTAGTGTCAGGATATCCCCGATTGACTCAGCCCCCACTACTCCGCTTTCGGCCATTCAACCGCCTGCGCGTGGCGTTGGGTGCCATGCTGGTTGTGACCTGTCTGCTGGCGATCTGGGTTCTGGCGGTGGATTTACGCCGGCAGATCGACGTGCAGCGCAGTTCAAAAATGGACAACGTGCAGTGGACCCTGGCCCAGGTTCATGTTGAATTGACCCGTCTGGCCTTGTCGACAGAGGAGGCGCGCCATTACAATGGTGCGCTGACTGATTTGCGGCTGCGCTATGATGTGATTTACAGCCGCCTGACCACGCTGAAAGACGGTGATGTTTTCCAAACTCTGCGCGGGGTCCAGACGTTTACCGACAATCTTGCCCTGCTTGACCGATTTGTGGTGGACTATCTGGACCTGATGGACGGGCCCGATGCAGATTTGCGGGCCAGCCTGCCGCGGTTGGCCGATGATGCGATGGCTTTGGATGCCACTGCCCGGACCATGATCTTGGAAGGGGTGAAACATTACAGCATCGTCAGCGACATGGACCGGCGGGCTGTTGAACGGACACTGAACATCACCGCCGGACTGACCGCTCTTTTGATTGCCGCGCTGATCGGGCTGATCTTTGTGATGCTGCGGCTGGATCGGACCAACCGTGGCCATGCGCTGCGCAACCTGCAAACCCTGTCGCGGCTGGATACGATTGTGGCGACAGCGCAAGAGGCGATCGTGACAGTCGATGACCAAGGCCGGATCGTCGATTTCAACGGCGCTGCAGCCCAGACCTTTGGCTATTCCCGCGCCGAAGCGATTGGCCGCGATCTGGCCGAACTGATCGCGGGCACGGAACAGACCGTGTTTCAGCCTGGCAAGGCGCCCGTCATATGGGGTCCGGGCCAGGTCCAGATCATGACCCGGCACAAGACTGGCCGGCTATTTCCAGTCGAGTTATCGATGTCGCAGTCTCAAACCGAGACTGCGGCGCTTTATGTTGCATTCATGCGGGATCTTTCGGTGCAAATGGCGGCCGAATACGCGCTGACGGCGGCGCGGGACGAGGCTTTGGCCGGTGAAAAGGCCAAAGCCGATCTGCTTGTGGTGATGAGCCACGAAATCCGTACCCCGTTGAACGGCATGATCGGCACCATCGAATTGCTGAGCGGCACAGACGTTGCCCCGCATCAAAAGGAATACCTGCGAATTCTGGAGGCGTCTGGTCGACTGTTGATGCACCACGTCAACGACGTGCTGGATATCGCGCGTCTGGACAGTGGCAAGGCCAATCTCTCTGCGGCCCCGTTTGATTTGCAGGCCATGGTTCAAGAGGTGCTGGAAAACCAGACGCCTGCCGCGCGCGGCAATGCCGATGTGTTGCGGTATCAGGGGCCAACGGATGGACGGACCACCGTCGTCGTCGATGGCGCGCTGCTGCGGCAGGTCTTGCTGAATCTGGTTGGCAATGCCGTGAAATTCACCCGCAATGGCCAGATCACCGTGCAGGTTCAACACCTTTCGCCTGCTGGTCCGACCGTCATTTCGGTCTCGGACACCGGGATCGGGATTGCCAAAGCCGACCTGACCCGCGTGTTCGACGATTTTGTCACCCTGGATGCGTCTTATGCCCGCCGCGCCTCGGGCACCGGGTTGGGGCTTGGCATCGTCAAACGCATCGTCGTGCGGCTTGGCGGGCGGCTGGAAGTGGACAGTCAGCTGGGCCAAGGCAGCGTGTTTCGCGTGACCCTGCCGCTGCCCATTCTGGATCAGGTTCCCACCCTCGCCATCAAGCCTGCCCCAACCGACGCGGCGCGACCGATGGCAACGCTGGTGGTCGAGGATAATGACTTCAACCGCCTGATCATCCGCGACATGCTGCGGCGTGAAGGGCATCAGGTGGTCGAGGCGCGCGACGGCGACGAAGGCATAGCGCTTGCCGTGAAACGACGCTTCGATCTGATCCTGATGGACATATCAATGCCGCGCGTGGATGGGCTTCAGGCGACCCGCGCGATCCGGCAAGACCACAGCGCCTCGCGGCACACCCCCATCGTGGCCATGACCGCCCATGCCCTGCCCGAGGAGGCTGCACGATTTCGGGCGGCTGGCCTGCGCGACACGCTGATCAAACCGATCACCCGGCGGGCGCTGCAAGCTGTCCTGTCCCCCGTGATACAATCTGAACCCGCGCCCGTGCTGATCGACCTTGCGGTCCTGCACAGCATGGCCGGCGATCTGGGCCCCGACCGCACCGAACGTCTGATGGACCGCTTTCTGACCGAAACGAGCCAATCCGTCGCGCGCCTGTCGGACACGACCCGCACCCTCGATCAGTCCGCCATCCGCGAAATTCATCGGCTGGAGGGGTCTGCCGCCATGTTCGGCGCGCAGGCCATGCGCCTTGCCTTGTCACAGATGCAGACGGCGTGGACGCAGGGTGCCGCCGATCAGGTCAGCCGCGACCTGACCGGGTTGCCCGCCCTTTGGCAGCAAACCCAACAGGCCTATGTCGACGCTGAAGCCTTGCCCCAGCTTTCCAGCTTGCGGTAAAGCGTCGAGGGCGACAGGTCCAGCACACGCGCAGCCTTTGGCACCGATCCGCCATGCCGCTCCAACGTCGCCATGACCACGATCCGTTCAACCTCGGCCAGGGGTCGTCCGATCAGCGCGCCCAGATCCGGTTGGATCACCCCTTGCCCCATCGGCACAACGGGCACCGAAATCAAGTCCATCGTATCGCCCAGATTGTCGGGCAGCATGGCCAGTGTCACCAGCCCCCCCGGGTTCAGCACCACAATGTTGCGGATGACGTTCAGCACCTGCCGCACATTGCCCGGCCAGGGCAGACGGCGGAACAGATCGACCACCTCACGCGACAGGCCATCAAACAAACGCCCTTCTTCCACGGCGAATTGCTGAAGGGCGGATTCGGCGATTTCGATCACGTCATTGCCGCGGTCCCGCAGGGGCGGCATGTGAATGGGCACCACGAACAGCCGGTAATACAGATCCTCGCGGAAATGGCCCCGGCGCACCGCGTCCAGCGGGTCGCGGTTGGTGGCGCAGACGATGCGGACATTGACCTTTTGGGGTCGGTTCGCGCCGACGGGCAGCACGGTCGAGGTTTGCAGGAACCGCAGCAACTTGGTTTGCAGCGCCGGGGCCATCTCGCAAATCTCATCCAGAAACAGCGTGCCGCCATCCGCCGCCGTGGCCGCACCGGGCCGGTCGGATATCGCACCGGTGAACGAGCCTTTCACATGGCCGAACACCTCGGATTCCAGCAGGTCATGCGGGATAGCACCGCAGTTCAGCGCGATGAACGGTCCCGTGGCCCGGCCCGAACTGCCATGCACGGCCAACGCGCACAGCTCTTTCCCGGTGCCGCTGTCGCCGGTGATGAACACCGTCGCCATGGATTTCGCGACCGAGTTGATCTTGCCATGGATGCGCGCCATCACCTCGGAAGAGCCCAGAAACGGCCGCGACGCATCACGTTCTGACCGCATGGCGGGCACAGGGGCCGGCGTTGAACTTGCCAAGGGCGTGACCATGGCTTGGCTGACCGCAGACAACAGCCGCCCTTCGGTAAACGGTTTCACCAGAAATTCATGCGCCCCGGCCCGCATGGCATCGACCGCGCGGTTGATCGATGCGTTGGCGGTGATCACAATGATTTTGGTCTCGGCCCGCAACGCAAGCATGTCGCGAATCAGTTCCAGACCATCGCGGTCCGGCAGGCCAAGGTCCAGCAAAACCACCTGTGCCGGTTCTGCGGAAAAGGCGGCCAACCCTTCTGCAGCCGTACTTGCCAACCGAACCATGTAGCCCGCGCTGAGCAACACGGTGCGGTATATCACCTGCAAGGACGCCGTGTCCTCGATCAACAGAATTAAAGGCACCTTGGAGCGCGCGGGGGAGCGCGCGGGAGAACGTGCGGGGCTTTTCATGAGGACTTGGTCTGGGCCGACCGGGTCGAGCGGACCCGCAGGATCAGATCGTTCAAGGCAACACCTATCTCGGCCAGCACTGCAGAAACACCCGCAGGTTCGGCGGTACTGGTAATTGCGTTCAGATGTTTGGCCAGATCGAAGACCCGCGTTGCACCGATGGTGCCGGCAATCGACAAAAGGATATGACTTTGCGCATGCAATATAATCGGGTCCACCGTCCTCGTCAGTGCCAAGCCGACATCGGTCAGATCCTCATCCAACCGCTGCGTCAGTTCCGCAGCCGTTTTGTGACCGGCAAGGTCCAAGAGAGCCACGAACATTTTTTCGTCGAAACAGTCTGCCACGATGAGCCCCGTTCGCATTTTGCGAAACTTGCCCGCAGAATACGAGTTGCTTTGCAAATTGCAATGCCGATCACTCAACCATAAAGCGAAACCGGCGAACCCGCGAGTGCCGAAACATTCAGCAGCCCGCGTGCGGTGATTGACGGCGTCACGATATGCGCCCGGTTGCCCAGACCCATCAGGATCGGCCCGACCTCCAACCCGCCCGCCTTCATTTTCAGCATGTTGCGCGCGGCATTGGCAGCGTCGGTATAGCCAAAGATCAGGATGTTCGCCGCCCCGTGCAGTCGCGAATTGGGAAAGATCCGGTTGCGCAGTTCGGCGTCCAGGGCCGCATCCAGACTCATTTCGCCCTCATATTCGAAGTCAACTTCGCGTTGTTCCAGAATCTCCATCGCCAGGCGCATGCGCCGCCCAGAGTCGCTGTCCAGGTTGCCAAAGTTCGAATGCGAACACAGCGCCAGCTTGGGCGCGACACCAAAGCGCCGGGCATGCCGCACGGCACCGATGGCGGCGTCGGCGATCTGCAGCGGCGTCGGAACCGGGTTGACCTGAGTATCGGCCACGAAAAGCGGCCCATCCTCCAGAATCATCAATGACAAAGCCCCGATCGGATGCAGTCCGCCCCGCGCCAGAACCTGCCGGACATAGCCCATATGCCACAGATATTGCCCGAACGCGCCGCAGATCATGCTGTCGGCATCGCCACGATGCACCGCCACGGCAGCAATGGCGGTCGAGTTGGTGCGGATTATGGCCCGTGCCGTATCCGGCGTCACCCCCTGCCGTTCCAGCAATTCATGATAGCTGCCCCAGTAATCGCGGTAGCGGCTGTCGTTTTCCGGGTTCATGATCTCGAAATCCCGGTCGGGGCGGATCGGCAACCCCGCCCTTTCGCAGCGCGTCGCGATCACGTCAGGTCGCCCGATCAGGATCGGTCTGACCGTCATCTCCTCCAGCATCGCATTTGTGGCGCGCAGCACCCGCTCATCCTCGCCTTCGGCAAAGATGATCCTGCGGGTCGACGCCCGGGCACTGTCAAACACCGGTCGCATGATCAGCGCCGATCTGAAGACCGATCCGTCCAGTTGCCGGCGATAGGCGTCCAGATCGGCAATCGGCCGCGTCGCCACCCCCGTCTCCATCGCGGCGCGTGCAACGGCCGAGGCGACAACGCCAATCAAGCGCGGGTCAAACGGCTTGGGGATCAGATAATCCGGCCCGAATGACAATTGCTCGCCCTGATAGGCGGCGGCGGCCTCGGCACTGGTCGTGGCCCTTGCAAGGGCGGCAATCCCCTCGATGCAGGCCAGCTTCATCTCGTCGTTGATCGTGGTTGCGCCGACATCCAAAGCCCCGCGAAAGATGAAGGGGAAGCACAGCACGTTGTTGACCTGATTGGGAAAATCGCTGCGCCCGGTTGCAATGATCGCATCGACAGACACGGCCCGCGCCGCGCCAGGCAGGATTTCCGGCGCCGGATTCGCCAAGGCAAAAATGATCGGGCGCGGTGCCATCTGCGCCACCATCTCGGGCGTCAAAACCCCCGGCCCGGACAGGCCCAGAAACATATCCGCCCCGCCGATCACATCGGCCAAAGTCGCGGGCGTTGCACCTTGGGCATAGGCCGCCTTTTGCGAGGTCATCTGCGCCACCCGGCCCGCGTAAACCAGTCCTTCCAGATCGCAAAGCCAGATATTCTCCCGCCGCACCCCCAACTTTACCAGCATGTTCAGACAGGCAATCCCCGCTGCCCCGCCACCCGTCGATACGATCTTGATATCCTCAAACCGCTTGCCCGCCACCAGCAGCGCATTGGTCGCCGCCGCCCCCACGACAATCGCGGTGCCATGCTGATCGTCATGGAACACCGGAATTTTCATGCGTTCGCGGCACAATTGTTCGACGATGAAACAGTCGGGGGCCTTGATATCCTCCAGATTGATCGCGCCAAAGGTCGGCTCCAGCGCGCAGACGATATCTGCCAGCTTTACAGGGTCGGGCTCGTTCAATTCGATGTCGAAACAGTCGATATTGGCGAATTTCTTGAACAGAACCGCCTTGCCCTCCATGACCGGCTTGGCAGCAAGCGCGCCGATATTGCCCAGCCCCAGCACCGCCGTGCCATTGGTCACCACCCCCACCAGATTGCCGCGTATCGTATAGCGGCTGGCAGTCGTGGGATCGGCCTTGATCTCCAGACAGGCTTCGGCCACGCCGGGCGAATAGGCGCGGCTCAGGTCGGTCCCGTTCGCCAGCGGCTTTGTTGCGCGGATTTCCAGCTTTCCGGGCCGGGGAAATTCGTGATAATCCAGCGCAGCCTGCTTGATCGTGTCGTGCCGGACCTCGTCCATTGCCGCCCCCGAATAATTTGGTTTACCGTTAAACTACCCGGTATCCGCCTGATAGCAATGGGTTTGGCGGCGCGCAGGCCATGGCTTGCAAATCGCTTCGCCCGGTCGCAGTGTGGCGCAAAGCTGACAGGAACACCATGGCCGACACCACCCAAACCACCCGCGCCGAAATTCGCCTGCCCACGCAGGAACTGCGCGATGATCTGCCCTTCTACACCAAGGTGCTGGGCTTCCGCCTCGACAGCATCTACCCCGCCGACAACCCCGAGGTGGCGGTGCTCTCCGGTCACGGCCTGCGCCTGCGCATCCAGAAAGGCGCGCCCGAATCCCCTGGCACCCTGCGCATCCTGACCGACACCCCCGACACCTTTGCCGAAGGTCGCCGCGAACTGACCGCACCCAACGGCACGCGCATCGAGATCGACGATCTGAACCCGCCCCTGATCCTGCCCCCGACCGAACACGCCTTCGTCGTCCGCCGCCTTGCCGACCAGGCGCCCTGGATCATTGGCCGCGCCGGCATGCATTACCGCGACCTCGTGCCCTCACGCCTGGGCGGGGCGATGATCGCCAGCCACATCCGCATCCCCGATGGCGGCCCGGTGCCCGACTTGGTGCATTTTCACAAGGTCGGGTTCCAGTTGATCTTCTGCATCAAGGGCTGGGTCGATGTGGTGTACGAGGATCAAGGCGGCCCGATCCGCCTGACCGCCGGTGATTGCTTCATCCAGCCCCCAGAAATCCGCCACCGCGTGTTGACCGCTTCCGATGGCATCGAGGTGATCGAAATCGGCGTCCCCGCCGACCACATCACCCAAATCGACCATGAGATGAACCTGCCCACCCCATGGTTCCGCCCCGACCGCGACTGGCAGGGCCAACGCTTCGTGCACAACGTGGGTGCCAAGGGCGCTTTCACCCCGTTCCGCATCCCCGGATTCGAGGCGCGCGACACCACGATCAACACCAATACCAAGGGCACAGCCTCGGTGATGGTCGCCCGCCCCATCGCCGGAACCCCCGCCCCATGGACCAGACACCAAGGCGACATCCTGTTCACCTTCGTGATGTCCGGCCAAATGACGCTGGAGGGCGAGGGCAAAGACCCCTACCGCCTCTCCCCCGGCGACGCCTTCGTCATCCCTCCCAGCCTCGCCACCCGCTACAGCGACACCACGCCAGACCTCGAACTGCTGGAAGTCTCCCTCCCCGGCAATCCCGCCACCGATTTCTGATCCCCCACTCTGATCCTCCACTCTGCCCCCCGCCTTTCTTTCCAGCACACATATCCCACGGGGGCGCGGGGGTGTGAAACCCCCGGTTCCGGCGCCAGCCGCTTGCGCTGCGCCACATAACAGCCCACAATCCCGACCAACCGGTCAAACTGAGGGTCCCATGCTGTTGCAAGCCGCCACCGATGTCCGACACCGCGCCTACGCCCCCTATTCCCGCTTCAAGGTGGGCGCGGCGCTGCGGTCGACCTCGGGGCAAATCCATGTCGGCTGCAATGTCGAAAATGTCGCCTACCCCGAGGGCACCTGTGCCGAGGCTGGCGCCATCGCCGCCATGATCGCCGCCGGTGACACCCGCATTGCCGAGATCGAGGTGATTGCCGACAGCCCCAGCCCGGTGCCGCCCTGCGGCGGTTGCCGCCAGAAGATCGCCGAATTTGCCGATCCCTCGGTCAAGGTCACCTTGCACACGACCGATGGCAAAAGCCTGACCATGACCGTGGCCGACCTGTTGCCCGGCGTCTTTACGGCGGCCCATATGGCCCGCAGTTGAATGGATGCCCGATCGATCATCACCACGATCCGCGACGGCCACACCCCTACGCCCGACGAGTTGACATGGTTCGCCGCAGGCCTCGCCTCGGGTGCCGTCAGTGACGCGCAGGCCGGGGCCTTCGCCATGGCCGTGCTGCTCAAGGGCCTCAGCGAACCGGGCCGCGTCGCGCTGACGCGCGGCTTTACCGCCTCGGGTCAGGTGCTGAAATGGGACCTGCCCGGCCCAGTGATCGACAAACATTCCACCGGTGGCATCGGCGATTGCGTGTCACTGGTGCTGGCACCGGCCTTGGCGGCTTGCGGAGGGTTCGTGCCGATGATCTCGGGCCGCGGCCTTGGCCATACCGGCGGCACCCTGGACAAGCTGGAGGCGATCCCCGGCTTTCGCACCACCCTGACCGACGACCACCTGCGCCGCCAGATGCGCGATGTCGGCTGTGCGATCATCTCGGCCAATGCCGACATCGCCCCCGCCGACCGCCGCCTTTATGCCATCCGCGACGTGACGGGCACCGTGGAAAGCATCGACCTGATCACCGCGTCGATCCTGTCCAAAAAGCTGGCCGGCGGGTTGGAAGCTCTTGTTCTGGATGTGAAATGCGGCTCGGGCGCCTTCATGAAAACTCTGGAACAGGCCGAGGCTTTGGCGCGTGCCCTGGTGTCCACCGCGCAGGGGGCGGGCTGCATGACCTCGGCTCTGATCACCGACATGTCCCAACCCCTCGCCACCGCCGCCGGCAATGCGCTTGAGGTGATCGAGGTGATGGAGACGTTGACCTGCACCTCGATCAACTCGGCCCTGTGGGACATCACCACCGCCTTGGGCGGCGAGGCTTTGGCCCTGGGCGGCATTGCCGCCGACGCCGCCGACGGTGCCCGTCGGATCGAGCAGGCGTTGGAATCCGGTGCCGCCGCCGATTGGTTTGGCCGTATGGTCGCGGCCCAGGGCGGCCCCGCCGATTTCGTCGAACGCTGGCCCGACCGCCTGCCAGCGGCCACCGTGATCCGCGAGGTGCCCAGCCTCAGGCGCGGCTATGTGACCGCGATTGACGGTCAGGCCCTCGGCCTTGCCGTCGTCCGCTTGGGCGGCGGACGGCAGCGCGAGGGGGACAAGGTCAACCTCTCGGTCGGCCTGTCCGATCTTGCCGGCATCGGCGAGGATATCGGTGCCGGTGACCCCCTCTGCATGGTCCACGCCGCGACCGAGACGCAGGCCGAGGACGCCGTGCGCGCCCTGCAAGCCGCCTACAGCCTCAGCGACACCGAACCGCCCGAACCGCCGCTGATCATGCGGAGGATCGGTTGACCCGCGCCTTCCTGATCGTGATGGACTCGGTCGGATGCGGCGGCGCACCCGATGCCGCCGACTTTGGCGACGCCGGCTCCAATACCCTCGGCCATATCATCAGGGACTGCGCCGCAGGCCGCGCCGAGATCGGTCGCCAAGGCCCCTTGAACATGCCCAACCTCGACGCCTTGGGCCTTGGTGCCGCCACCCGCCTCGCCTCGGGCGTCGAAACCCCCGGCCTGACTGCCACGCCCCAAGGCCGCTGGGGCGCCGCCACCGAAATCTCGCGCGGCAAAGACACACCCTCCGGCCATTGGGAATTGGCAGGCGTCCCTGTGCCATGGAACTGGACCTATTTTCCCGACACCACCCCCGCCTTCCCGCCCGACCTGACCGCCCTGACCTGCCGCCTCGCCGGAACCGGCGGCATCCTTGGCAACTGCCACGCCGCGGGCATGCCCATCATCGCCAGACACTTCGCCGAACATATCCGCACCGGCTGGCCGATCTGCTACACCTCGGCAGACTCGGTCTTTCAGATCGCCGCCCACGAGGAAACCTTCGGCCTTGATCGCCTGCTGAAGCTGTGCGCCGACCTCGCGCCCCACTTGCACGCCATGAAAGTCGGTCGCGTCATCGCCCGCCCCTTCATCGGCACCGAAAACAACTTTCAACGCACCTCCAACCGCAATGATTATGCCATCGCCCCCCCTGCCCCCACGCTGCTCGACTGGGTCCGCGACGCAGGCCACGCCACCCATGCCATCGGCAAGATCGGCGACATCTTTTCGATGCGCGGGATCGACACGGTGCAGAAGGGATCCGACGCGGACCTGATGGGGCACCTCGGTGCGGCCGTGGACGATGCCCCCGACGGCGCCCTCGTCTTTGCAAATTTCGTCGAATTCGACAGCGAGTATGGCCACCGCCGCGACGTGGCTGGCTATGCCCGTGCCCTGGAATGGTTCGATGCGGAACTCGGCCGCCTGCTGCCCCGCCGGCGCGAGGGCGACCTGCTGGTCCTGACCGCCGACCACGGCAACGATCCCACCTGGACCGGCACCGACCACACGCGCGAGAGGGTGCCGGTGCTGACGCACGGCTTGCAGAGCGGGCCGCTCGGGCATATCGCCTTCACCGATGTCGCGGCCCTCGTCGCAGGCCACCTGAACGTGAGGAAACCGGCGTGAGCGAGGAGCCCATCGACTTTCGCAGCATCCCCAAGGTCGAGCTGCACCTGCACCTCGAAGGCGCCGCACCGCCGGCGTTCATCCGTGCACTCGCGGCGGAAAAGAAGGTCGACCTGTCTGGCATCTTCACCGAGCAGGGCGACTATGCCTATCGGGATTTC
>JBBQGU010000056.1:0-14558 GCA_038323315.1 Rhodobacterales bacterium
CCCATCGTGTTGCGCGGCAGGTCCGCCACCACCACCGCCGTCTTGGGCTGCTTGAACCGCGCCAACTCTCCGGCAACCGCCGCCAGTACCGCTGCAGGCACGACCGAGCCCACCAGCACCGCAAACACCGCCTCGCCAAAGTCCGGATGCGGCAGGCCGATCACGGCGCTTTCCACCACGCCAGGCACGGCGTCCAGCAGCAATTCGATCTCCCTGGGATAGACGTTATAGCCGCCGGTGATGATAAGATCCTTGGCACGCCCGACGATGGACAGATAGCCGTCGGCGTCCAACCGCCCCAGATCGCCGGTGATGAACCAGCCGTCGGGGCGCAGCTCCTCGGCAGTTTTCTCGGGCATCTGCCAATAGCCGGCGAAAACATTCGGGCCCCGCACCTCGATCACGCCGACATCCCCGCCCACGATCCGCAATTCCACCCCCGGCAGCGGAAAGCCCACCGTCCCCGCACGGCGCTCGCCGTCATAAGGGTTGGAGGTGTTCATGTTCGTCTCGGTCATGCCATAGCGTTCCAGAATGCGATGCCCGGTCCGCGCCTCAAACTGCACATGGGTTTCCGCGAGCAGGGGAGCCGAGCCGCTGACGAACAGCCGCATATGGGCAACCAGATCGCGGTCAAACCGCACTGCCCCCAGCAGGCGGGTGTAAAACGTCGGCACGCCCATCATCACACTGGCCTTCGGCAGCAGTCGCAGCACCGTCTCCACCTCGAACCCGGGCAAGAAAATCATCTGCGCACCGCTGATCAGGGCGGTATTCGACGCGACAAACAGGCCATGCGTATGAAACACCGGCAAGGCATGCAGCAGCACGTCCGTAGGGGCAAAGCGCCATAGTTCGGCAAGCACTTCGGCATTCGACAACAGGTTGCGATGGGTCAGCATCGCACCCTTGGACCGGCCCGTGGTGCCCGAGGTGTACAAGATTGCGGCAAGGTCATCCGGGCCGCAATCCTCGACCACAAACGCCGCATTTTGCACCTGCACCGCAGCGGCAAACGAACCAGCGCCGGACCCGTCCAGCGTCATCAGGACCGCGCCATGTTCGGCGGCCACCGGCCCCAGCACAGCAGACTTCGAAGGGTCGCACAAGAACAGCCGGGGCGTTGCGTTGCCCAGAAAATACCCGACTTCCGCCGGTGTGTAGGCGGTGTTCAACGGCAAAAACACCGTGCCCATCGCCACCGCAGCGCCGTACAGCGCCAAAGCCTCGGGTGATTTGGCGACTTGCACCGCCAGCCGGTCGCCTTTCCTGACCCCTGCCGCGCGCAAGGCATTGACCATGCGCCCCAGCATCGCGTGGAACTGAACCCCCGTGACCTGCGCCCCATCCTCCAGCATCAACAATGCCCCCTGCCGCAGCGCAAGCCCGGCAAACACGCCATCATACAGGATATTGGCCATCTTTCCCCCCGTCACTGTTTCCAGATCAGAAACCGATTGTCTTCATATTTGTGGTTTTCATCGCATCCCAGCCGCCGACACGCCACGTTCCTGCCGCGCTTGACCGGCAAATTCATTCTCAGCAAACGCCAAGGAGGCCGCAATGAAATTCGGTTATGCCCAATTCTCCAGGTTCGGTCTGTTCGCCCGGTTCGGTCTGTTCGCTCCGAAAGACACCGGCCCAGACGCCTTTGACCTGCGCCTGCAACGCATCGGCAACCGCGAGCGTCACCGTCAGGCCCGCAGGGTCCTGTTCAGACCGCAACCTCAACCGCTGGCAGCTTAAGCTCGGTCATCAGATCGCGCACCTCTTGCCGTGCCGCGACGTTGCTGATGTTCAGCTGGTCCACACCGGTGTCGCGCAGGTCCATCACGGTCAGACCGCGCGGGAACAGCTCGCGGAAAATGACCCGCTCCGAAAACCCCGGTGCCACGCGGAAACCGATCCGCTTGGACAGATCCTCCAGCGCCGCGCCGACCTTGCGTTTGTTGTGCATCTGTTGCGCGCCCATCCGGTTGCGCAGTACGATCCAGTCGATGGGCTTCAGCCCCGCCTGGGCGCGCAGCTGCCGCGCGGCCCAGACCATCTCGGAATAGATCGACGGGCCTTTCACTTTGCCCGTCTCGGCATCGACCCGCGCCAGCAGATCAAAGTCGATGAAGCTGTCATTCAGCGGCGTGATCAGCGTATCGGCCAGCGAATGTGCCACCTGGCTGAGCCGGGTATGGCTGCCGGGGCAGTCGATGACGATGAAATCCGACACAGGCTCAAGCGCCGCCACGGCATCGGACAGGCGGTGGTCGAACGCATTCTCGCCGGGCGCAAGCTGGGCGGCGGCAACCTCGGGCAAATCAGTATAGTTCGGGCTGGGCAGGGTCAGGTTCATGCGGGCAAAGTAATTCAGGCGGTTCTCGATATAGCGCGCGAAACTTTTCTGCCGCAGGTCCAGATCCAACGCGCCCACACGAAAGCCCATCCGGCACAAGGCAATCGCCACATGCATCGAGGTGGTCGATTTGCCCGACCCCCCCTTTTCATTCCCCACCACGATAATGTGCGCCATTGACCGTCCCCCGAAGTCTTTTCTCCGCTATAAGGTGCGGACAGGGGCTAGGGAAGCAGCAACCCTATGAGGTCGCGTTTTCGCAGCGCAGCTGTTGTTCTGCACAGCGCACTTGCGGCCAATCGGGCCTGCGCCAGCAATAGCCGGGCGGATCCTGGGTGATCTGCAACACCCACAACAGCCCCCCGGCGCGGTCTGGGCGAAAGTCGCCATCCGCTTCCAGTGTCATGGCGCCCGCGTCATAATCCTCGATGTCATAGCGTTCATAGGTGCGCGGGCGGCCCACACCGTCATCCTTGGGCTGGCCCCAGGTCATCACCGCATGGGGCGGACTGGTCGTAAAGTCCAACTGATGCGGATTGGCGGCGCAGGATGTGGCAGGGTCGGTGGCGCTGCCATATTGGCCACGCAGGGCGTCAAACACCGCCTGCCCCTGTGCAACGGGGGCGCAAAGCAACAGGGCTGGCAGGATCAGATGACGCATGGCCGGATTGTGCCGCAAGCCCGGAATGCCGTCGCCTCACATCTGCGTGAGACGGGTCACGAGGTCGCGGCGACCTTGCCACAATCGCGGTTGGGGTGCGGGCAATCGACCACGCCAAAACCTGTCTCGAAAAAGCAATAGCCGCCCTTGGCCGTGACAAACACATCAAACTGCAACGCAGTGCCATCGCGGCCCAGACGGTCGTCGCCGTCCTGCACCACGGTATAGCGGTCAAAGGTCCGGGCCACGACGGTCGCGCCAATCTCGGTCACCAACGCGCCGGTGTGAAACCGGATCGGCCGCTGCCAGGTAAAGATCATCCGCCGGTCGCCCTGTGCCAGCCGGATGCGATGCGGGTTGTCGCACATCTGGTCCCGGAAATGATCCGACCCCCACAGCCCGGCCTGCAAGCGGTCTTTCAGCGGGTCGGCATGGGCCGGTGCGGCCATCAGCACCAGCATGGCCATCAGCCACCCCATCCCCCAAATGCAAAAAGCGCCCCCGAAGGAGCGCCTTTGTAACCCATGGTCAGGATCAGAATCCCAGACCGGCATATTTGTTTTTGAACTTGGTCACACGGCCGCCGGTGTCCATCAGCTTGGCATTGCCGCCCGTCCAGGCCGGATGCGCCAGCGGGTCGATGTCCAGCGACATCTGATCGCCCTCTTTGCCCCAGGTCGACTTGGCGGTGAACAGGGTGCCATCGGTCATCTTGACCGTGATGGTGTGATATTCGGGGTGGATACCTTTTTTCATTTGGACGCGCCTTTGACAGACATGGGCTTGTAGTTGGTGTCTTCGACGATCCGGGCCGACTTGCCGCGACGATCGCGCAGATAGTACAGCTTGGCGCGGCGCACACGGCCACGACGCACAACCTCGATGCTGTCGATATTGGTCGAATACAGCGGGAACACGCGCTCCACACCCTCGCCGAACGAGATCTTGCGCACGGTGAACGACGCGCTGATGGTCGCCCCACCCTTGCGGCCGATCACGACGCCTTCATAGGCCTGCACGCGGCTGCGCGTACCTTCGGTGACTTTATAGCCGACTTTCACGGTATCACCGGCCTTGAAATCCGGGATGGTCTTGTTGAGGGCGGCGATTTGCTCGGCCTCGATGATGGCGATCAGGTTCATGCCTGGTCCTTTCCTGTACGGGTTTGCCCCGCGTGATGCCGCCACATAGCTTCTGGTCTTCACCCGGGTCCGCCCAGACGTTTCCGCTTGGGCGCCCGCCAGAGGTATGGCCTGCTCTTTGATACCGCCCCCCTGAACCACCCCCGTCGAAGACAACGGCAAGACCAGGCCCAAAAGAATCGGGTCCAATGGGCAAATGTACCCCCGGACAGCGGGCGTATAGGGTCACGCGCCGCAGGGGTCAAGCCGTAGGATGGGCAATGTGCCCATCTTCCTCAGGCGGCGCGCCTGCGCCCTTCGACTGTCCAGGCCGCCACTGCCGTCAGTGCGGCCAGGATCAACCACAGCCATGCCGGCAACAGTGCACTGACTTGCACATCCCCCGTCACATAGGCCCCGCGCGGCACGATCCCGATCCAGCCGCGCCCCGCCGCCGGCCGCCCCTCGCGCACCAGACGGATATCGGGCATCCCCGCCTCCAGCGCCACGATCCCGCCCCGGCTGTCGGTCGCCACAGGCGTCAGACCCGCACCACTGGCAATGGTCTCCTCGAATTCCTTCGGTGCCGACGGTCCCACCGCCACCACCCGCGCCAATTCGCCCTGTTGCAGCCGAAACAGACCCAGCATCGGCGCCTGCCACTTGGCCTCATACTTTCCCGGGCTGACCTGCGGCAGGGTCAGCGTGCTGACCGTGCCATCCGGGGCTGTAATCACCAGATCGGCGGGCGGCGTGTCCAGGATCGTCCGGCGGGTGAACGTCACCGCCTCACCCACGGCCGATGCCGTCAGGCTCTCCTCCTCCAGATCCGGTTCTTTCAGCATCCAATGCGCCAGCCTGCGCAGCAATTCCAACTGCGGCCCGCCGCCCTCATATCCCCGGCCCCACAGCCAGGCCTGATCGGACGCCAGCACGGCAATGCGGCCCTTTTCGACCCGGTTCAGCACCAGCAACGGCTTGTCACCGGGGCCGGACATCAAGACCTGCCCCTGCCGCGTCACCACCTCGATCAGGCGGAACCAGCGGCCCCAGCCGTCCTTGGGGGCCAGCGCCGCCAGCCCCTCGGTCACCGGATGGCGTTTGCCAAGATCGGTCACGGCGGGCTGAAAGCCCTGGTTGATGATCATCGAGGTGGGTTCCACCGGCAGAATCTCCGCCAAAGGCGACCGCCACAGACTGTCCACCTCGCCGAACTCCGGACCAGCGGCGACCAGCACGGTGCCGCCGTTCTTGACGTATTGCACCACATTGTCGATGTAACTCAGCGGCAATATGCCCCGCATCCGGTAGCGGTCAAAGATGATCAGGTCGAAATCCTTGATCTTGTCGACGAACAATTCCTTGGTCGGAAAGGCGATCAGACTAAGCTCGCTGACCGGAATCCCGTCCTGCTTTTCCGGCGGCCGCAGGATGGTGAAGTGGACAAGGTCCACCGAAGGGTCAGATTTCAGCAGATTGCGCCAGACACGCTCACCGGCATGCGGCTCACCCGACACCAGCAGCACGCGCAAACGGTCGCGCACGCCGTTGATCTGCACAACAGCGGCATTGTTGCGGTCGGTCAACTCGCCCGGCTGGGCAGCCACAGACAGTTGCAGAACGTTCATCCCGGCATGGGGCAGATTGACCGGCAGGTCCATGTCCTGCCCCAACGGCACCGAAAACGTCACCGGCGCATCGGCATCCAGCGACACCGTCAGATCGACCGATCCGCCCTGCCCCGCTGGCACCTGCCCCTGATCCTCGATCCGAACCGAGATCACGGCCTGTTCGCCCATGATCGCAAAGGCGGGCGCGGTCTTGATCAGCAAACGGCGGTCCCAATCGCTCTGATACCCGGTCAGCAGCACGTTCAAGGGTGCGGGCAGGTTGGGCACCAGCCCCAGATCATGCACCTGCCCATCGGTGATCATGATCGCACCGGCCACCCGGGCGCGGGGTTCCTGCGCCAACGCCTCGGTCAGCGCGGTCAGCGCCAGCGTCCCGGCATTGTCGCGGCCATCGCGCAAGGTGACCACGCGCAGGTCGGTGTTGCCCAGGGCCGCGACTTTGGCCGTGATGTCCGCCACCGCCGCCTCGGTTTGCGCCGTGCGGTCGCTCAATCCCTGACTGGCGCTTTGGTCCACCACCAGAATCACGATATCGGTCAGGGGTTTGCGGTCTTCGACTTGCACGGACGGGTTCGACAGCGCCGCCAGCACGAACCCCGCCGCCAGCGCGCGCAGGGCCCAGCCTGCCAGCCTGCGCCAGACAGCAAGCGCCAGCATGACCACGGCAACAGTCGCCAACACCCACAGGACCGGCACCGGCAACAGGGGGTCAAAGATCAGCGTCTGGTTCATTCGCCCAGCCTTTCCAGCAATGCGGGCACGTGGACCTGATCGGATTTGTAATTGCCGGTCAGGACATACATCACGATATTGACGCCAAAGCGGTAGGCATATTCACGCTGCTGTTCTCCGGCATAGCCACGCCCGACCGGAAACATCGTCATGCCGTTGTCATCGACCGCCCAGGCACTGGCCCAGTCATTGCCGCCGATCACCACCGGCGTCACGCCATCGTTCAGGTTGCGAAACGGCATCCCCTCGGCCTGCTCGGCCTCGGGCGGGGCCGCCTCGACCCACACACCGCCACCGGCATAACGGCCGGGAAAATCCTGCAACAGATAGAAGGTCCGGGTCAGCACGTGATCTTGCGGCA
Source organism: Rhodobacterales bacterium (assembly GCA_038323315.1). GTDB lineage: Bacteria > Pseudomonadota > Alphaproteobacteria > Rhodobacterales > Rhodobacteraceae > Stagnihabitans. Next base: position 6,854 of record JBBQGU010000056.1, read on the forward strand.
ACGGGTCCAGCGGCGGAATGTCCAGACCCAGCGCCAGCCGTTGCAGCGCCTGCGCCTCGGGCGAGGCACCGCCGACCCCGGCAACATCGCCGTCGCGGGTGTCGAACAGGATCAACACGCCGGTGCGCAAAAAGCGATTCAGCTTGGCATAGGCCGCAGCCGATGGCACTGCCGCATCCGCCGTCACGGGCCAGTACAGAAACGGAAAGAACGCCAGTTCATCCGTTTCGATATCCACCCCGATCGGCGCCAAAGGTTCCACCGCCGTGCGGTTGTACAACTGCTCGCTCAACCCCTGCAGCCCTGCCGCCGACACCCGGTCAACCTGCGCATCGCCGGTCTTGACATAGGCCAGGATTACCCCCTCGGTCGCCGCAATCGCCATCTCATCCGGCGTTTGCGCCTGCGACGGCGGCGCGTGCAGCACCACCAGCCCCAGCACCAATCCCGCCGCCAGCCGCCCCAACCGCCCCGACACCAGCAGCGCCGCGAGGATATCCACCGACAACAGCATCAGCGCCGCCGCCAGCGCGACACCTTTCAGCGGCTGTTCCCGGGCCGCCGTCGGCCCCTCGATCTGCGTGCCCGCAGGCCATGCGGCGGCCACCAGTTCCGTCTTTGGCCCCACCGCATTCAGCGCCACCCGCCGGTCCGCCCCGGCATACAGGCCGGGCGGCAGCATGGCCGATGGCCCGTCCTGCAGGGCCGCCGCCAAAGCCTCGCCTTCCACGCCCGCCACGGCATCGGCCTTGGCCTCGGCCCCAAAGGCATCCAGCACGCGTTCGGGCACCCAGATCTGCCCGGCCAGTTCCGCCGCATCCGGCAAGGCCGGCCTTGTCGACACCGCCAACCGCTCCAGCATATCGACAAACAACCCCGACAAAGGCAGGCTGGACCAATCGGTATTGGCGGTCACATGGAACAGCACGACCTGCCCCTGCCCCACCACCTTGCGCGTCACCAGCGGCGTGCCATCGGTCAGGGCGGCAATCGTCCGCCCGCCCAGTTCGGCGTCCGGTTCTGCCAGAACCTGACTGGTCACCGTCACATCCGCCGGGATCACCAGCCCGTAAAACGGGCTGCCTTCCGCGAACGGAGCCAACGTCTTGGGATCATCCCAGCTCATCGCACCGCCCACCGTCCGCCCGCCTTCACGCAGGCGCACCGGCATCAACGGGTCCTCCTCCACCCGCCCGAAATCGCTGGCGGCCAACCTTGGCCCGCCAAAGCGCAGCAGCAGGCCGCCCTTGGTCACCCAAGCCTCCAACCCCGCAGCCTGGGTCGCGGACAGCCGCGCCACATCGGCCAGCACGATCACATCGGGATTTGCGGGCAGAATGTCGGTGATGCCGCCGTCGATCAATTCCGCTGTAGGGGCCAAAGCCTGCCGCAGGTAATGCGTCGGCGACAGCAGTTGCAGCCCCTCACGGTCCGCCCCATCGGCGACCAGCGCGACCTTGCGCCGCTTCAAACTGTCATCGGTCAGGCTGACCGCCCCCGCCGTCCGCTGCCCGACAATCTCGAACCGCGTGATGCGGTTGCGCAGTTCCGGCGGCAACACCAGCGCGGCCTTGGCCACAGTGTCGCCCGCCGCAAAACTGACCTTGCCCGTGGCAAGCTCACGGGTCACGCCCGACGGGTCCGGACCCTTGGCAACCACCTCCGCCTCGGCAGCAACCCCGGCCAACCGCACCGCCGAAACCTGCACCGCCCCCTCCTCGAACGTCGCAGGCCGCAACGCCACCACAGGCCGCCCGGTTTCAAACACCGTCACCGCGCCGTGGCTGTCAAGGTCGGCCAGCAGGTCATTCTGCCCCGGATGCGACAGGCCATCCGACAGCCAATAACTGTCATGATCCCCCAGGTTCAGTACCTTGCGCCACAGCACATAATCCGGCAACCACGGCTGCGGCTGCAACGCCGCCAGCCGCCCCGTCACCGCATCCGCCGCCTGAAACACCACCTCTTGCGGCAGATCGGTCAGCCGCACCAGCGCCACCGTCCTCCCGTCCCGCCCGGCCTGCGCCACCAGATCGCTGGCCTGCTGCATCCGCTGCGCCCAATCCTGCGCCTCGGCCCAGCCGCCATCGACCAGCACCAGCAGCGGCTTGCCACTGCTCACAACCGCCTGCGGGTTCAGCACCGGCCCGGCAAAGCCCAGGATCACCAGCGCAATCGCCGCCATCCTGAGTGCCATCAACCACCACGGCGTCTTGTCCGCCTGCCGGTCCTCATCCATCAGACCCAGCAGCAGCGCCACACCCGGAAACCTGCGCCGGATCGGGGCAGGCGGCACCGCCCGCAGCAAGAACCACAGGACCGGCAGCGCCAGCAGCCCCCACAACAACAGGGGCGAGGCAAAGGCCAGCCCCATCATCGGCCCCCCTCCAACGCGCGGTAGGCCCATAGCAACGCCACCTGCGCCGCGTCCCCCGTATGGTGCGTCTGGTACAACCACCCCGACAGCGCGGCCAATTCTGCCAGCCGCGCCTTACGTTCCGCCAACCGTGCCAGATAGCGCACCTTCAGATCACCCGCCTGCTGCGTCTCATGGCGGACCGATCCGCCCATCGAGACGAACACCGTCCGCCCGTCAAACGGAAACGCCTCCTCGTCCGGGTCCAGCACCTGCAACAACACGCCGCGCACGCCACGGTCGGCAGCGCGGGCCAACGAAGATTCGACGCCCTGAAGGTCGCCCAGAAAATCCGACAGGAACATTGCGCGGCCATGGGATACCAGCCCATCCTCGACCGGCGTGCCATAGTCGACACCGCTGTCGGCAAAGCCCTGCAACAGCCGCATGACCTGCCCCCGGCCCGACCGTGGTGCACCCTGTCCCGCCAGCCCGACCCGCTCGCCGCCCCTCAACAGCAACACACCCAACGCCAACGCGATCAACCGCGCCCGGTCCGCCTTGGTCACCCGCTCGCGCGCCCCCGAAAACCCCATGCTTTGCGACGGGTCCACCCACAGCATCACCGACTGCGCCGCCTGCCATTCGCGTTCGCGCACGAACTGCACATCCGACCGCGCCGACCTGCGCCAATCGATGTTGCGCGCCGAATCGCCGGCCATAGCCGCGCGGTACTGCCAGAAGTCATCGCCCGTACCCGCCCGCTTGCGTCCATGCTCCCCCATCGCGACATTGGCCGCCAGATGCTCGGCAGCAGCCAGCAAAGCGGGCAGCGATGCCCCCAAAGCCTCGGCCTGAGCCCGCAAGGCGACTGGGTCGGTCAAGCCAACACCCGCCCTGCCACCCGGTCGATCACCCCCGTCAAGGTCTCACCCCGTGCCCGCGCGGCAAAGCTCAACGACATGCGGTGTTCCAGAACCGGCCGCGCCAGCGCCGCAACATCCTCGACCGAGGGCACCAATTGTCCGGTCAGCAAGGCCCGCGCCCGCACCATCAGCATCAACGCCTGCGCCGCCCGCGGCCCCGGCCCCCAGCTCAGAATGCCCGCCAGATCGGCCCCCTCCGGCTCGCCGGGACGGCACGACCGCACCAGATCCAGAATAGCCTCGACCACCTTTTCCCCCACCGGCATCCGCCGCAGCAGGGCCTGCGCCGCAATCAACTGCGGCCCGGTAAACACTTGCGCCGCCGTGGCGCTGACCGCCCCGGTGGTCGCCAGCACGATATCCCGCTCGGTCGCCCGCGTCGGATAGGCGACATCGACCTGCACCAGAAACCTGTCCAACTGCGCCTCGGGCAGCGGATAGGTGCCTTCCTGCTCGATCGGGTTCTGCGTCGCCAGCACGTGAAACGGCGGCCCCAACTTGCGGTGCTGGCCCGCAATGGTCACCTCCCGCTCTTGCATCGCCTGCAACAAAGCCGACTGCGTCCGGGGGCTGGCGCGGTTGATCTCATCCGCCATCAGCAATTCGCAAAAGATCGGCCCTTCGATGAACCTAAAACTGCGGGCACCTTCGGCCCCATCCAGCACCTCGGACCCCAGAATATCCGCCGGCATCAGGTCCGGCGTAAACTGGATGCGGTTGGCCCGCAACCCCATCACGGTCGACAACGTATCCACCAACAACGTCTTGCCCAACCCCGGCAGGCCCACCAACAGCGCATGTCCCCCGCACAGCATCGCGGCCAGCGTCAGTTCCACCACCCGGTCCTGCCCGATAAAGCGCCGGTTCACCTCGACCCGGGCGGCGGCCAATCCGGCCCCCAGCGCTTCGATCTCGGCTACAAGGTTCGCTTCGGTCATGACAATGCTCCCGTACAGGTTATATGTGCATTAGAGCCAATCATGGCCCGGGGTACAAATGGCAAAATCGCTTCCACCGCAAACAGACCCGAAACTTATCGTGAAGCCATCGGCCGAAGGTTTGATGTCAGCTGTGCGCGCCGTCAAAGGCCCTCCGCCCGTGCATCTGTGGAATCCGCCGTTTTGTGGCGATATCGACATGCGGATCGCCCGGGACGGCACGTGGTACTACCTCGGCACCCCCATCGGTCGCGCGCCAATGGTGAAACTGTTCTCCTCGATCCTGCGGCGCGATGGGGATGCCTATTTCCTCGTCACCCCGGTGGAAAAGGTCGGCATCAAGGTCGACGACGCCCCCCTGCTGGCCGTGGATTTCACCGCGACCGGCACCGGCCGCGACCAGACCCTGACCTTCACCACCAAGACCGAGGACACCGTCACCGCCGATGCCGACCACGCCCTGACCTTCCGCATCGCGCCAGATGGTGAACCGGCACCCTATATTCACGTCCGCGCCGGGCTCATCGCCCTGATCGACCGCAAGTCGTTCTACCGGCTGGTCGAATTGGGTTGCCATGAACCCCAATCCCGTGAAAGCTGGTTTGGCATCTGGTCACAAGGCCAGTTCTTCCCGATCCTGCCCTCAAACGAAATGACGTGATGCCCCGCTACGCCGCGAATCTGACGATGCTCTTTACCGAAGTACCCAGCCTCGACCGGCCGGGCCTCGCAGCCCAAGCCGGTTTCGACGGGGTCGAGATGCTGTTTCCCTATGATCACCCCGCCAAGGATTGGCAGACAGCCTTGGGCGCCATGCCCCTCGCCCTGATCAACACCCCGCCCGGCGATTGGGTCGCAGGCGACCGCGGCCACGCTGCCGTGCCCGGGCTTGAAACCCGCTTTCGCGACGGCTTCCTGCGGGCCGCCGACCTTGCCACCCGCCTTGGCGCCGACCGCCTGCATGTCATGGCCGGTGTCGCGCGCGGGTCCGAGGCGACCCAGCTATACACCGAACACCTCGCCTGGGCCGCCGCTCAGGCCCCAAATCTGACCCTGTGCATCGAGCCTTTGAACACCGAGGATATGCCAGGCTATTTCCTGAACGATTTCGATCAGGCCGCCCGCATCCTGACCGACCTTGACAACCCCCGCATCGGAATCCAGTTCGACCTGTGGCACGCCGCCCGCATCCATGGCGACCCTTGGGCGGTGTGGGAAAAGCACAAAACCCACGTCAACCACATCCAAATCGCAGGCTTCCCGACCCGCTCTGAACCCGGCGGCGGCGGCTTTGACCTCACCGCCCTGTTCCGCGACCTCGATGCCATAGGCTACCAGGGCTGGGTCGCCGCCGAATACCGCCCCGCCCGCGCCACCGTCCACGGTCTGGCCTGGCTGCACGCACTAAAGGCCCATTCCAAACTTATCGGCGTCTGACCCCCCCATTCATTCTGATCCAAATATCCCACGGGGGCGGCGATCATGCCCTTGGGCAAAATCGCGCGGGGGTGTGAAACCCCCGGCTCCTGCCCTCAACGCCCACGCCAGCACGCCAGAATATACACTGCGGTCATCAGATCCAGATGCGCCCCGCCGCCATTCTTGGCTATGGTGATCTCATCCTCCGACCGCCGCACGAATGCGCCCAGGTCGTAGAAATCCGCCACCACATCCGCCTCCACAATCGCCCCGCTCGCAAGCGGCGCCATCAACTCGCCAATGTGATGCAGCGTCGTCGCCCGCGCATCCACAAACACCCGCGCCCTTTGCATCGCCTCATCATCCACCTCACGCATTGCCGGAGTATAGGCCCCGATCAAGTCCAGATGCTGCCCCGCCTGCAACCACGCGCCCTTTACAACCGGCTCGGTCGCCATTGTTGCCGTGCAGATCACATCCGCCGCCCGCACCGCCGCCTCCAGATCGTCGGCCACCTGCAATCCCGGCACCTCCGCCGCCATCCGCGCTGCCCCCGCAGCACTCCGGTTCCACACGGTAAACTCGGCCCCCGGAAACTGGCTGCCATAGGCTTGCACCATCGACCGCGCCACCGCCCCTGCCCCCACCAGCAAAAACCGCCGCGACCCTTTCCGCGCCAGACGCGCGGCCGCCAGCAAACTGTCGCCGGCCGTCTTCCACCTGGTCACCAGGTGGAAATCCAGCAGGGCCTTTGGAACGCCGGTCACATCGTCAAACAGCGTCACCACGCCGTTGACCGTCGGCAGGCCAAGTGCGGCATTGCCCGCGGAAATCGTCCCCACCTTGACCAGCGACCCCAACCCGGTGATCCACGCCGCACGGTCCAGCAAGACATCCTGCCCCCGGTACAGCAGCAGATCGGCAATCTCGGCCCGGGGCAACAGATGCCCGGCCTCGATCGCCGCGGTCAAACCGGCCCAGGACATCACCGCTTCGGCCTCCTTGCCAACAAACTCGATCACAATCCCGCCTCCCCGTGTGTCAACAACCCTTCCGCAACCAGCCGGCCGGCCCATCCCTGCCAGCTTTCAAACTGATGCGTCCGCCAGCCCCGATCTGCCGCCGCCGCAATATTGTCGGGCCGGTCATCGGTGAACAACAGCCGGTCGCCTGCAATCTGGCAATCCTGTTCCACCATCTCATAAATCCGGGGGTCGGGCTTGATCACTCCCATCTCCCCCGAAACATAGCGCCGGTCAAAATCTGCCAGGAAATCCATCTTCGGCACGGCCTCGGCGAAAGAATGCTTCCCGAAATTGGTCAGCGCAAACACCGGCACCCCCTTGGCCCGCAACGCGCGCTGCAACGCAATCGACCCCTCGATCCGGGGCGACGCCAACTCGATCCACTGGTCGTACCACATCCGCACCTCGGGCGCCCATTCCGGATGCCGCTCGGCCCAGTCATAGATCGTCTCGCGAAACAACGCGCCCGCGTCGATATCGTCGTTCATCCCATGCAGATCGACCGCCCCAAACAGCGCCTGCCGCCGCTCCTCGCCGATCACGCGGTCATAGAATGCCTCGGGCTGCCAGCGCGTCAGCACATTGCCAATGTCAAAGATCACTGCCTCAACCCGCATCCTCATGCCTCCCAGTCCCTCGCCTGCCAGTCCCTCGCCTGCCAGTCGCACGCATCACAGTCTCTCGCCACAGCGTATACAACCCCGCCCCGACAATCAGCGCAATCCCCACCCAGCCCTGGGCATCGGGAAAGGTGCCAAAGAACACCAACCCATAGATCACCGCCAACGGCATCGCGGTATATTCGAACGGCGCGATCAGGGCCGGCGGATTGGTCCGGTAGGCATGCCCCATCAACATCCCCCCCGCCGCCACCGAGACGCCAGTGCCGACAAAGAACGCCCAATCCGCCACCGGCGGCCAGTGCCAAACCCGGAACAGAAACGCCAGCGAGGCATCCGACGAGCCCGCCAGATGCCCATCCCCCACCCAAAGCCCCATGCAGACCGACACGACAATGAACGCGATCTGCGTGAAGAAATT
>JBBQGU010000057.1:0-14544 GCA_038323315.1 Rhodobacterales bacterium
AAGTGTCGCTGTCGGTCAAATGAGTGGCTTGATAAGCCGTCTTGATCTCGCTGCGGGGCGGATTCGTTGTCAGAGTTCTACGCATTGTTCAACGTTTACAGGTCGGTGGCGTGGAAGCTGACGGGTCACGTAGGTAAGGCAAATCAGAGGGTCAGGGACACCGTGTCATGTTCCATGAAGGCGGCTACCTCGGGCAGCCAACGGCTTTGGACGAAGGTTACATGACGGGGGTGATCGTTATATGCGGAGTACTCGGCATGGCTGGCAAAGTGCATCGAGACGGCGAAGTCAAAATCATTCTTGGGGCTGATCTCACGCGCGATGTCGAAATCCTGCACGCCCGGTATGTCGTGCAGGCCCGACAAGGCAGATAAAAAATCAGCCTCGGAGGCTGATCCCCTGCTGTGAGTCAGGCGAAACAGGGCGGCGTGTCTGATCACTTCATCGCCATCGCGGCCGCAGATTCCGGCAGTTCCTCGCCAAAGCAACGCTGATAGAATTCAGCCACAGTCGTCCTTTCCAATTCATCGCATTTGTTCAGGAAGGACAGACGGAAGGCATAGCCGATATTGCGGAAAATCTCGGCGTTCTGGGCCCAGTTCAAGACAGTGCGGGGCGACATCACCGTCGACAGATCGCCATTCATGAAGGCGGTGCGCGTCAGGTCGGCGACGGTCACCATCTGGCCGATCTGCTTGCGGCCCTTGTCGGTGTTGTAATGCGGACTTTTGGCCAGAACAATTGCGGCTTCGGCATCGTGGGACAGGTAGTTGAGCGTGGCGACCAGGGACCAACGGTCCATCTGCGCCTGGTTGATCTGCTGGACGCCGTGATACAGACCCGTCGTATCGCCGAGGCCCACGGTGTTCGAGGTGGCGAACAGCCGGAAGGAGGGATGCGGGGTGATGATCTCGTTCTGGTCCAGAAGGGTCAGCTTGCCGTCATGTTCCAGCACGCGCTGGATGACGAACATCACGTCGGGGCGGCCGGCATCGTATTCGTCGAACACGATGGCGACGGGGTTGCGCAACGCCCAAGGCAGGATGCCCTCGTGGAACTCGGTCACCTGCATACCGTCGCGCAGTTTGATGGCGTCCTTGCCGATCAGGTCGATGCGGCTGATATGGCTGTCGAGGTTGACCCGCACCGTCGGCCAGTTCAAACGGGCGCCGACCTGTTCGATATGAGTGGATTTGCCGGTGCCGTGATAGCCCTGGATCATAACGCGACGGTTGTAGGCATAACCCGCCAGAATGGCCAAGGTTGTGTCAGGGTCGAACTTGTAGGTCGGGTCGATGGCAGGGACGCGGTCGGTCGCCTCGGCAAAACCTTTGATTTTCATATCGGTCTCGATGCCGAACACCTCGCGGACCGAGATCTCTTCAGTGGGCTTTGCGACGGTATCGAGCATGAAAGGGTCCAGTCCATCTTTGGGCGGGCCCGGCGACACCTGCCGCCCGACCTGATTTTGAAAGCTCTGTTTGGATCATAACGCTGAAGGCTGCAAGGGCAGACCCTGCAGTTTCAACGCGAGTTGTGCTGCATGGCTGGTCGCACCTGTCGGAATGAGCCTTGCTGGAGTTATGACTTCGATTCGACCTTGCCTATGCTGCGATGAGAAAAACAAGCGGCGCCCCCTGAACCGGGATATCGCGTTGACAGATTTGTTGATGAATTCGCCACGGTCCAAGCAATTCAGGTATGACCTGCAACTAGAGGTTGGTCTGCCTGATACGTAGGTGCTAATCTGGATCAGGCCGGGTAACGTATTGCGTCCGTGTGAAAAGATCGAGGAAGTCCGGGATGCGTAAGTCGGAAGACCTGTCGAACCTTGTGCTGGATGCCATTGGCGCAGGCACTTGGGACTTGGATATGAACACGAATATTGTCACCCATAGCGAAGTGTTCAGCAAGATCGCGGGCATCCACGACGGGCTATTGGCACATCCGTTCCCGATGGCGTCCTTTGCTGTTCATCCCGAAGACATCGGCGGGGTTCTGCAGAAGGTCGCCACTGCAATCGAGACGGGTTCGACCTATTTGGCCACCTATCGGCTGTGCCGGGCCGATGGTTCGGTCATCTGGGTGGAGGGCTTGGGTCGGGTGATCCAACGGGATGCCACGGGTCGCCCCGAACGCATGGTTGGCGCGCTGCGCGATGTGACGGACGCCATCACCATGCGCCAGCGGTTGGCAGAAACGGAAGCGAACTTTGCCGATCTGGTCGAAAGCGTCCCCGGTGCCATCGTGCGGTGCAGCAGACAGACGGACGGCACGACCATCTTTACTTATGTCGGGCCGAAATGTCAGGAGATCTGGGGTCTGACGGCGGCGGAAATCATGGCGCAGCCCGACCGTATCTGGACTATGGCCGCAGTTCCCGATGCTGACACGCTGAAAGAGGCGTTCTCGCCGTCCAGTGACAAGAGCGCCGCGTTGGATGCGAAAGTGTACATCACAACCGCATCAGGTCGGCGCAAGCGCATCCACCTTCTTGCCGCCCCACAGCAAGTTTCACCGGCTGCGATCACGCGGACCGTTCTGGTGCTGGATATCACCGATCAGACCCGGATCGAAGACGAGTTGCGCAAGAGCCGTGAAATCATCCTGCAAACCCAGAAGGTCGAAGCTATGGGCAGCCTGACGGGTGGCATGGCCCATGATTTCAACAACCTGCTGGCTGTCATTCTGGGCAATCTTGAACTGTTGCAGGAAGACCCCGATCCTGCCCAGCTGGAAACCTATGTCAGCGAGGCGGTCGCAGCCACATTGCGCGGCCGTGATCTGATCCGCAGTCTGTTGAGTTTCGCACGAAAGGCGCCCCTCGCCCCTGTCACGATGAGCCTGAACGATGTGGCACGCGGACTGGACCTGATGATCCGCCGCACCCTGCCGGAAAACATCGAGATCGAGGTCGCGCTGAGCGGTGGGTTGTGGAAAGTTCAAGCCGACCGCAGCTCGACGGAAAGCACGATCCTGAACCTGACCATCAATGCCCGCGATGCGATGCGCGAGGGCGGCAAGATCACCATCGAAACCGCGAATATCCGCCTGACCGAAGAATATGTCGATTTGCGGGGTGAAGCGATTGATCCGGGCAGATATGTGATGATCGCGGTGACTGATACCGGCGAAGGTATTCCACCCGAAAATCTGGACCGGGTGTTCGAGCCCTTTTTCACGACAAAACCGATCGGCATGGGGACAGGACTTGGCCTGTCGTCGGTCATGGGTTTTGCGCGGCAATCGGGCGGGACGGTGCGGATTTATAGTGAATTGGGTGTCGGTACCACAGTCAAAGTCTATTTCCGCGCCGTTTTCCATCAGGAAGAAAACCAGCCGCTGGTGATCGAGTCTGTCGGCCTTGCGCCACTGCGCGGAAAAATCTTGCTGGTTGAAGACGAAGTTGCCGTGCGCAGGGTCATGAAAGCGCGCTTGCAGATCGAGGGCTATACAGTGGTCGAGGCCGAAAATGCGGCACATGCGATCAGGGCCTATGAAACGGAAGAGCCGTTCGACTTGATACTGACCGATATCGTCATGCCGGGCGGGTTGCAGGGAACGGGGCTGGTCAAGGCCCTGCGGGAGATCAATCCGGACATGAAGGCCATCTTCATGTCCGGCTATCCCAACGAAGCCGCCATCCACGGCAACGGCCTGCGAGTTGACGACATCAAACTGATGAAGCCTGTCACCAAGGATGATCTGCTGCGCGCCTTGAAACGTGTGCTGGGGCCAAATCCTCGCAAAGTGGCGACATGAAGCGGGTTGGACAGAGGATGTTTTGTGGTCAAGGTGCGGCGGGGTGGCCATATTGTCATGGACGGCATGTTTTCGGACTTGCGGCTTGATCATGTGCCGTCGTTTGTGTTGAATGGCGAAAATACGGATTGCGGCGTTGCCACCAAAGGCGGGGTTGGGTTGATGACGGCACCGGTTACCGAACTGTTCAGACGAAATCTATTTGCGCGGATTGCACTTGCTAGTTTTTGCATCGGACTGGGTGCATCCGGGCTGCAGGCGCAGAGTATCGAGCGCAATCCGGCCATAGCGTTGCAAGGCACCCGGACGGCTGCGTTGAATGCGGCGGCGTTTGCCGCGCGACCTGGTGATCCGACCCCGTTTGGGGTTGATCTGCGCGGGCTTACGATCGTGGATTCGCGTGTCAACGGCGGCAGACTGGTGGCGCAGGATGCGACGGGCGGCATCAACACCACCAATGGTGGCCCGACCGCGCAGAACGACGCGCTGCGCAGACGTTTGGCCAAGTATCTGGGTCAACCGTTGTCATTCAAGGTATTGTCCGAGATTCAGACCGACGTGACCGAGTTTTACCGGGCCAATGGCCGGTCCTTGGTGTCGGTCACCGTTCCGCAGCAAGAGATTACCGGCGGCATCGTCCAGATCAACGTCACCGCCTTTGTTCTGGCGACCACGCAGGTGGCAGGGGCAGACGGCACATCGGCGGCATTCTTGCAGCGCAATGTCCGGCTGCAACCCGGGCAAGAGGTGGATACCGACCGGCTGCTGGAGGATGTGAACTGGCTGAACCAGAACCCGTTTCGTCATGTGGCCGTGCAGTTCGAGCCGGGGGCAGACCGCGATACCACCGTGCTGACCTTGCAGGTACAAGCCGGTCGGACATGGTCGGGCTATGCTGGTACGTCCAATTCCGGCAATGAGGCCACAGGGATCGCGCGACTCTTTGCCGGCTTCAACACCTCGCCGTTGGCTTGGAAGGATCAGCAACTTTCTTATCAATTCACCGGCGCGCCCGAAAGCATCGGGTCAGGGCAGCTATGGGATACCAACGAGGAAAAGGGTTATCTGTCCCATGCGATCAGCTATTTGATCCCGATCACCACCGCCAGCGGGTTCCGGACCAAACTGACCTTTGGTGCCAGCCATATCTCCAGCTATTCCGTGCCGGGCGGGCCGTTCACATCCGAGGCTGAAACGACCGTGCTGGACGCTGAACTGGCGGTGCCATTGCCCAAAACCAATGGGCAATTTTCCCTTGTGCCAGAGGTTTATGCCAAGCTGGAATATGACGATTACGCCAGTCAGCAATATTTTGTCGGCTTGCCGATCACCGAAGAACGCACGAAGCTGACCCAGATCGCCTTGGGTTTGCGCAGTGGCATTTCCGGGCCGCTGTTCGGCAAGTCTTCGCGCGGCAATGTGGATATCGGGCTGGTTTTTGGGCAACGTGATGCGGAAGGCTTTGCGGTAACGGATTACGCGTTTGCCAAGGTCACCGTGAACGAGGAAGTTTTCCTGAACCCCAACGCGTCCATCGCTGTGCGGTTGACGGCGCAAACCTCGGGAGACAGGTTGCACCCGTTGAGCCAATTGGCTCTGGGCGGTGCCAGCACGGTGCGGGGCTATGATGTCAACGGCGTCTCGGGTTCGGCGGCAGTGGCGGGCGGGATCGAATTTCGGACAGGCGCGATCAACTTTACGGTGGGGGGGCAGGATGCGACGTTTCATCCCCATGCGTTTGCCGATTATGGCTTTGCGCGGGGGGATGGTGTTTTCAACGATCAGTACCTGCAATCGGTGGGGTTTGGCGGGCAATTTCAGGGCGGCGACAATGTCGTGGCCACACTTGATCTGGCGCATGTCTTCAACGGTGCGGGTACGACGCCGGCCAATTCAATGAGCGTCGCTTTTCAGATGACAGTCAGGTTCTGACATGCCCAAGACCGGCCTTATATCTTTCGCATTGCTGGCCCTGCTGGCCGCCCCCGCGGTCGCGCAGACCGCCGAGCCGAGTGCGACGACCGCGACTTACGGAAATTGGACCGTCACCTGTGGCGATGCTGCCGTGGCGGGTGCTGCAACACCGCAGAAGGTGTGTCAGATGACGACCAAGCTGAACCTGAAGGGCAATGACGGTCAAGTGCGCCCGCTGCTGGAGATTGCCATCGGGCTGCCGCCGGGCGGCGATGCGCCGCGCATTGTCGTGCAGGTGCCGATTGATGTGGCGCTGCGCGAGGCTTTGGTGGTCAGTGTCGATGCCGAGACGGACGGCGCTGACCCAAAGCCGCAGACCGATCTGGTGACCGCCAGCTATTTCGCATGCACCCCGGCAGGTTGCATCGCCGATGCCGTGGTGAAGCCTGATGTAATGGACGCGCTGAAACTGGCCAAGACGACCAACGTGACCTTTTCAGCCCTGGCCGGGGCCAAGAAGATCACTGTCCCGGTCGATATGACCGGCTTTGGCGATGCTTTCGCTGCGCTGGGCCTGCCTGCGCCTTGATGTTATCGCCGGGGGCAACTCTGTGTGCCGCGCCCCTGGCAACACCACCGTGACGCTTGATTTCGACGACTTCTTTTTGTCCGACCGGACGAGGTGAGATGATGAATACCAAGACGCTTTTGGCCGTGCTTTTGACCACCTGCCTGATGCCCGCTGCGGCATTGATGGCGGATGGGCCGTTGCCGACGGGTCCTAACGTGGTCGCGGGCGACATCACGATCACCAATCCCGCGCCGACACAGTTGTTGGTACGGCAATCTGGCGCTGCCGGAATCGTGGATTGGGGCAGCTTTTCGATTGGTGCGGGCAACGGGGTGCAGTTCAACAATGGCACCGGGGCCACGTTGAACCGGGTGACGGGGGGCAATCTGTCCTCGATCATGGGTACGCTCGATGCCACCGGGTCGGTCTATCTGATCAACCGCAACGGCATCGTTTTTGGCGAGTCTGGTGTGGTTAATACGGGGGGCACCTTTGTCGCCTCGACCCTGGATATCGCCAACCAGGACTTTCTGGCGGGCGGCGATGATGTGTTTGCCGGTGGGTCGGACGCCTATGTGATCAACCTTGGCCGGATTTCGGCGCTGGGCGGCGATGTGGCGCTGCTGGGGCGCAATGTGGTGAATGAGGGGACCATCGCTGCCCCTGACGGCACCGTGGGGCTGGTGGCAGGGCGCGAGATCCTGATGCGGGATGCGTCCCTGGACGACGGCTTGTTTTCGGTCCGTATCGGCGGCCGTGACAGTTCGGTCACCGAGGCGGGGGCTATTCAGGCGGCGGCGGCCGAGTTGCGGGCCAATGGTGGCAATGTCTATGCGCTGGCGGGCAACACCGATGGGACGATTGCGGCAACCGGCGTGGCATCGGTCAAGGGCCGAATATTCCTGACAGCAGGTGATGGCGGTCGCGTGCAGGTCGACAAGGCTGTCAAGGCGACCGGTGCCGCTGGCAAGGGTGGCAAGATCACCGTCAGCGGCGGCATGGTCGATATGGCGGGGCTCCTGGATGTGACCGGCACCAGTGGCGGCGAAGTACGGATCACCTCGGCCATCGAGACAGTGTTTTCGGGCAGGGTACTGGCCTTTGGCACGGGTGCTGTCGGGACAGGCGGTTTTGTCGAGGTTTCGGGCCTTCACCTGACCTATGATGGCACGGTGGATACCGGCGGCGGGACGGTGTTGATCGACCCCGAAAACATCGAGATCACCGATGGCTCTGCACGGCTGTCCGGGGCGAGCGTTTTGACCACGACCGAGATCACCAGTCTGCTGAGCACCGGCGATCTGATCATTCAGACCACCGGTGGCGCAGCCGAGGCCGGGACGATTGTCGTGTCGAGCACCCTGTCCGTAGCCTCGCCCTTTGTGCTGACCCTGCTGGCGCATGGCGATATTCTTGCCAATGCCTCGATCCAGGTAGGGGATAGCACTGGGGGCGGACTGAATCTGGTTGCTGGATGGGATGGCAGCACCAGCACCGTCGCCTTTGACGCGGCTGTGTTTGACGGGGCCGATCTGGCCACGCAAACGATTTTCGGCAATGCGACGGGGATATTGTATCAGTATGACGGTGTGAGCCGACTTGCGTCGGGCAGCGTGTTTATCGCCGACGGCAGTCAGAATAGTGGCGTGGCGGTGGGCAGTTTGCTGGGCGACACACGGGTCTATGGCAATGATCTGGTTCTGACCGGATCGCAGAATGGGGAAAGTTTCTACGCATTTGCGCAGCTTGGCTATAACGTCACGGGTATCGGTGCAGGCTTTGACCTGAATTCCCCCATCACCGTGCGGGCTACCGGTGACGTGTCGGTGCTGGGCGGTACGTCCGGCAATGCTGTGGCGCAGATCGGCAATATCGGCCTGAACGCCGACGAACCGAGCCTGGCAAGCCTTGTGTCCTCGACCGCCGCGATTTCCATCGAGGCGCTGGGCGATCTGGTGGTGCAGGGTGGGCAGAATGTCGGCTTTACCTATGCGATGATCGGCAATGGGTCCAAGGATGATTTCTCGACCTTTCAGACCCTGGGCGACCGGTCTGGCGATATCACCATCACGGTGGGGGGCGAAATCAGCATCGCGCGACCCACGGAAGCGACGACGCTGGGTTGGATCGGTCATCAGACACAGTCCGGCACCTTCGAGAATGCCAACATCTTCCTGACCGCGGCGGCCTTTGACTTTGACGCTGGCGCCGATGTCGGATCGGGTGGCACAGGCAGTTTGGACATTGCGATGGTCGCGGATAATCTGCTGGGCGGCAATTTCAGCGTGACTGCGACGGACAGCAGTCTGGCCTTGTCGGGTACGACCGCACAAAACGATTGCGAGTGCGACTTCATCGTGTCGGCCAGTGATCTGGTCATTCAGGCAAGTGGCGACATCCATCTTGAGGAAAGCTTCTTCTTTTCCAACACCGGGGGTGGCGATGTTGCGCTGGCTGCGCGAGGGGCATTCGCGAACAGTTCCGGTGCGGATGCCTTTGGGGCGATAAAGGGCCGCTGGCTGGTTTACTCGACCCGGCCAGACCTTGATATCGGCGGCATTGGCGTCATGGATGCACGCTTTATCCGCTATTCGACGGAATATGACCCGGCCAGCCCCTTTGGCGTTGCCAATGTTGGCAATGGTTTCGTATTTGCCGTGCAGCCGGTGATCGAGGTTGCGGATGCCACCACGACCTATGGCGGAACGCTGGTTTTGCCGGGGGTGCAGATGACGGTGGATGGCGTTGTCGTCGATGCAGCCGACTTTGGCTTGTCGCTGGACGGCACCTTTTTGGACCTGAGCGAGGTCACGGTTTCCCCCTCGGGCTTTGTCAATGCCGGGGTTTATGCGACTGCCTTGGACGCCAATCTCTCGATCGTGACGCCGTCGGTGACGCTTGTCGGCGGGTTCCTGACCGAATTCGGACAGTTGACGGTAGACCGGCTTGTGGTCACAGGGGCGATCATCGCCAGGCCGACCAAGGTCTATGACGGCACCAATATCGCAACTTTGACTGAGCTGAACTTTGCCCTGACGGGTTTCATCGCGGATGAGGGGGCAACGGTCACGCAGACCACAGGGCGTTACGCGTCGGCCAATGCCAACGCCTTTGGATTGATCACCGTTTCGGCCAGATTGGCGGCGGGGGATTTTGCCGCCGAGTCTGGGACGCTGTTGGCGAATTACGTTCTGCCGACGACAGTCACTGGCAATGGGGTCATCACACAGGCGACAATTACCGGCTCGATCATCGGGGCGCCAACCAAGGTGTTCGATGGCACGACATTGGCGTTGCTGACGTCTGAGAACTTTGCGCTGACCGGGTTTGTGGCGGGTGAGGGGGCGACTGTGGCGCAGGGGGTGGGGTCCTATGCCTCGGCCAATGCGTCCGGGACGAATGTGGTGACGGTGATGTTGGCGAATGCAGATTTCGCGGCGGATTCCGGGACGTTGCTGGCAAATTATGTGCTGCCGACGACGGTCACCGGCAACGGGGTGATTTTGCAGGCTGAAGTTACCGGCTCGATCATTGGGGTGCCGACCAAGGTTTATGATGGCTCGACATTGGCGGCGCTGACGTCAGGGAACTTTGTGCTGACCGGGTTTATCGCTGGTGATGGGGCGACGGTGTCGCGGGATGTGGGGGAATATGCGTCGGCGAATGCGTCGGGGACGAATTTGGTGACGGCGGTTTTGGCTGGTGCGGATTTCGTGGCGGATGAAGGGACGGTGCTGGCGAACTATGTGCTGCCAACGTCGGTGACCGGGAATGGGGTGATTTCGCAGGCTGAGATCACCGGCTCGATCATTGGGGCGCCGACCAAGGTTTATGATGCCACGACATTTGCGACGTTGACGTCCGGAAACTTTGTGTTGACCGGGTTTATCGCTGGTGAGGGGGCGACAGTGGCGCAGGATGTGGGGGCTTATGCCTCAGCTAATGCGTCGGGGACGAATTTGGTGACGGTGGTCCTCGCGAATGCGGATTTTGTGGCGGATGAAGGTACAGTGCTGGCGAATTATGTACTGCCGACGTCGGTGACCGGGAATGGGGTGATTTCGCTGGCTGAGATCACCGGCTCGATCATAGGGGTGCCGACAAAGGTTTATGATGGCACGACATTGGCGGCGCTGACGTCCGGGAACTTTGCGCTAAGCGGGTTTGTGGCGGGTGAAGGGGCGACAGTGGCGCAGGATGTGGGGGAATATGCGTCGGCGAATGCGTCGGGAACGAATTTGGTGACAGTGGTCCTGGTTGGGGCGGATTTCGTGGCGGATGATGCCACGGTGCTGGCGAATTATGTGCTGCCGACATCCGTTGCAGGGAACGGGGTGATCAACCGGGCGCAGCTGTTCGTCTCCATCGGAGGTGTTCCGACCAAACCGTTTGACGGGACCGATGTTGCCACCTTGACGGCTGCCGACTTTGTGCTGAGCGGGTTTGTGGCGGGGGAGGGTGCGACGATCACCGAGACGGAGGGCAGCTATACCGCGTCGGGTGTGGGGGCGGGCAACACGGTCACGGTGGCACTGACCAACAGTGATTATGTTGCGGACAGCAGCACCTTGTTGTCGAATTACATCCTGCCCAACACCGCTTCAGGGCCTGGTTTGATTGGCAATGTCCCGTTGCCGCAGCCTGCCATCCCGGCACCCCGGGGGTTGCTGACGTTTGCCACCACGCCGCTGGGCGAACCTGCAGGGCCGGCGCTGGGGCTGGAGCTGATCTCGACCGAGACCACGCAAAGGATCATGGATGAGATCAATGCAGGGACGGCATTCTGCAAGGCTCTGGTCAATCAGGAATACGTTATCGATTGCCTGAGTGATCGGTTGCAGGCGGTGGCAGATGGGCTGTCGGCGGTTGGCGAATATGCCGAAGTTCGGGCGGCGTTGGAAGATGCGGCGGAGCAGTTGCATGCGCTGGTTTTGTCGAATGCCTCGGACGACCTGGCGCGGACCGTAGCCCGTGCTGCGGGCCAGCGGTCGTCACGCGCCTTGACGGCGATTTCGACGGCGGCCTTGGGAGCGGCGAATGCGCAGGCGGCAGCGATCATCGACGGCGCGAGGCTGGTGCTGCTGCGGTCCAGTTCAGGGTCCGAGCGGCGTTCAGTGGCATTTACCGAAGTCGCGCAGGTGGTCAATTCGACGAAAGTCCTGCTGCGGTCCTCGTGATCAGGCAGGGGGGATTTTGGCGGTCAAGGGCTTGGGCGCGTTGGGTTAGCGGGCGAAATTTCTGCGAAATTTCAGGCGATAGTGCGTCTACATTCCGTCTGCATCCTGTCGCCATTCTTGGCGGCAACAGTGCTGGTAATCGTCTAATGCGAATCAGGCAGTAATTCGGTTCTGTTGCCTAAAAATACCGCAGCCCATTGCCTTGCATCGGGCATTCGTGTCATGCCAAAGCCGGAACTGTCGAAATGGATGCTGGTCCAGCCATGGTCACGCTCAAGCAAATCGCCTCGGCTGTGGGCGTGTCGTCGGCAACAGTCTCGCGGGTTTTGAATTTCGATGAGACGTTGTCGGTCACGCCTCAGACCCGTCAGGCGATCATCGAGACGGCGGAGGCGATGAACTATGCCACGCCGCGCAATCGCAATCGCAGCCCGTCGGCGACTACGGCGACCAAAGTGGCACTGGTGCATTTTCTGCGGCCGGAACAGGAGCTGGCGGACCCTTATTATGTCAGTCTGCGGTTGGGGATCGAAAGCCGATGCGCGCAGCACAAGCTGGAGACTGTCAAGATCTATCACACCGATGCGCTGCCTGACCCCAAGTTGCTGCGCGCGACCTCGGGTGTCATCGCGATTGGCTGGCACAATCAGGCCGAGGCGGCGTGGTTGAAGCAGCACAGCCGCCATCTGGTCTTTGCCGATTTCGCGCCGCCGGATGAGGAGATTGATTCGGTGCATGCCGACCGGGTGCTGGCCATGCGCAAACTGCTGCGGAGCATGACGGATATGGGCTTGCGCCGCATCGGGTTTATCGGGTGGTGGGACCAAATTCATGGCCAGCAAAAGACCCAGTGGGAGGAGCGCGGCCTGACCTATATGACGTGGATGCAGCAGAATGCACAATTTGATCCGGCGCTGTGCCTGTTTGACCGCAATACCGAACAAAGCGGCTATGCGCTGACCAAACAGATCCTGACGTTGGCCGTCCGGCCCGACGCGATTGTGGCAGGGAATGATAACATGGCGGTCGGCGCCTACCGCGCCATTCACGAATTCGGGCTTGAAATTCCGGAGGATATTGCGGTTGCGAGTTTCAACGACATCTCGGTTGCCCAGTTTTTAAACCCGCCCTTGTCAACCGTGCGGCTGCCGTCCGAGGAGATTGGCGAGAGTGCGGTCGACATGTTGCTGGAGCGGATTGCAGGACGATTGACGGCGAAGCGCGCCATCCTTGCGTCGCGCATCATCTGGCGGGGCAGCACCGTGTCGTCAAAACCGGAATAGGCCTTTGCTGACATGGGTTTTTTAGTAAATAAATTTGCGCAACGGATTTTACTGCGTTAGCCTTGCCGGATGGGGCGGAAGGAAAACACCCCACATCTGGGAGGATGACATAATGATATATGCCATGAAGTGGCACCGTTCCCTGCTGGGCGCAGCCGGGATCAGCATGCTGTTGGCGACGACGGCCCTGGCGACCGAAGTGACCGTCTGGTGCTGGGCGCCCGAGTTCAACGGCGCTGCGATGAATGAAGCCATTGCGCGCTACACAGCGGCAAATCCTGACGTCAAGATCAACGTCGTCGATTTTGCCAAGCCCGATATGGAGCAAAAGCTGCAGACCCAGCTGGCATCGGGCCAGACCGAGGGCCTGCCGGATATCGTGCTGGTCGAAGATTACGGCGCCAAGAAGTATCTTTTGTCGTTTCCCGGCGCTTTCGAGCCGCTGACCGACAAGATCGATTACACGAAATTCGCGCCCTATAAGGTGGAGCTTGCGACGGTCGATGGCCAGACCTATTCGCTGCCGTTCGATTCTGGTGTCACAGGTCTGTTCTTCCGGTCGGATCTGCTGGAGCAGGCGGGTTACAAGGCCGCTGATCTGCAGGACATTACCTGGGATCAGCTGATCGACATCGGCAAGGTCGTCAAGGAGAAGACCGGCAAGCCGCTGCTGTCGATCGACCAAGGTGATGCAGGTGCGATCCGCATCATGATGCAATCGGCAGGAAGCTGGTATTTCAACGACGATGGCACGGTCAACGTCAAGGACAACGCAGTGTTCAAGGCGGCGCTGACAACCTGGGTCAAGATGTTGCAAGCGACCGATCTGTACAAGCCGGTCTCGGGCTGGGGGGATTATACCGGCGCGTTCAACAATGGCGATGTCGCGGGCGTATTCTCGGGCGTGTGGATGACGGGCGGGATCAAGGGAAACAACATGTCCGGCAAATGGGCTGTGGCGCCCGTTCCGCGTCTGGATATCGAAGGATCGACGCATTATTCCAACCTGGGCGGGTCAAGCTGGTATGTCCTGTCCTCGGCGCCGTCCAAGGATGCGGCGATTGATTTCCTGCAAACCGTCTGGGGTTCGGACGTTGATTTCTACCAGAAGATTCTGGTGGGGCAGGGTGCATTCTCGTCCTATCTGCCCGCGCGCGAGGGGGAGGCCTATTCGGCCAAGGACGACTATTTCGGCGGTCAGGCTGTCTGGGCCAACTTCTCGGAATGGTCGTCCTTGGCCAACTTCTCGGAATGGCAGGCCAAGATTCCGGGCGTGAACTATGGCATCTATACCAACGAGGCCGATGCCGCAGTTGCCACGCAGTTGCCGGGGCTGGTCGCTGGCGGGTCGATTGACGACGCCATCGTGGCGATCGATGCGCAGATCGAGCAGCAGATCCAATAAAGCGGCGTCCCGGTTTCGGGCGGTAAAACGGTTGGAAACAGCCTGAGACCGCGGCCCTGAGAAGGGCCGCGGCGCTGTTGGCGGGTTGGAGGGGCGCATGGCGGATATCAGTTCACGCGAGAACCGGGCGGGGTGGGTCTTTATCGCTCCGGCCATGGTGTTGCTGGGTCTGTTCATGGTCTATCCGATCTTCTGGTCGCTTTGGATGAGTTTTCAGACCGGCAAGGGGTTGAATTTCAAGTTCGGCGGGATTGCCAACTTCGTGCGGCTGACCAAGGACCCGGTGTTGCAGCACGCGCTGTCGAACACGATGATCTTTCTGGTGGTGCAGGTCCCCATCATGCTGGTCTTGGCACTTCTGTTCGCCGTGGCGCTGAACGATCCCAAATTGAAGGGCCGGGCCATCTTCCGCACGGCAATCTTCCTGCCGTG
>JBBQGU010000058.1:0-14541 GCA_038323315.1 Rhodobacterales bacterium
GACGCCGCGCCATTGCTGGAACGTCATCAGAAACTCGCAGATCATGACCACACCCACGATATGCAGGGGGTTCATCACCAAGGCCGAGGCTGACACAACCAAAGCCGAGAACCCGAACCCCGAATAGCCGCGTACAAAGGCCGCGATCAGGCAGGCCACCGCCATGAAGCCTGCCGTGCCAAGGTCCATCCCGAACGGCAGGGTGAACTCAAGCACCTTGCTGGGGCCGCATATCCGCCGCCGAAATCCCGGCCACCGTCACCGGTTTCTTCATCGCATCGCGGCGGAAAGGTTCGCCCAGTTCCTGATTGATCATCGCCTCGATCAGCGTGGTCTTGCCCGCCATCTGATCGGTGATGGCCTGCCGCAGGGCCGCTGTCAGCTCGTCCATCGTGCGCGCGACAACGCCCTGCAACCCGCAAGCCTTCGCAATGCCGGCATAAGACACCCCGGTGTCCAACTCGGTGCCGACAAAGTTATCGGCATACCACAGGGTCGAGTTGCGCTTTTCCGCCCCCCATTGGTAGTTCCTGAACACGACCTGCGTGATCGCAGGCCACTCGGCCCGGCCAATCGCGGTCAGTTCCGTGACGGCGATCCCGAACGCCCCGTCGCCCGAAAACCCCACCACCGGCATATCGGGGCAGGCAATCTTGGCCCCGATCACCGAGGGCATCCCATAGCCGCAAGGCCCGTACAGCCCCGGCGCCAGATATTTGCGCCCCGCCTCAAAGCTGGGATAGGCATTGCCGATCGCGCAATTGTTGCCGATGTCGGAGGAGATGATCGCCTCTTTCGGCAAGGCCGCCTGAATGGCCCGCCACGCCATGCGCGGGCTCATCCAATCCGGCTTGGCATCGCGCGCCCGCTGGTTCCAGGTCGTGCCGACATCGTCATCTTCGTGGTCCATCGACGACAGGGCCTGCGCCCAGGCCGACTTGGTCTGCGCGATAACGCCCAGCCTTGCATCATGCGCCGGACGGTCGGACAACCGCGCCAGGATCCCTTCGGCGACCTTCCGGGCATCCCCGACAATCCCGACCGCAACCTTCTTGGTCAGGCCGATCCGCGCGGGGTTGATATCGACCTGAATGATCTTCGCGTCCTTCGGCCAATAGTCCAGGCCATAGCCCGGCAGGGTCGAGAACGGGTTCAACCGCGTCCCCAAGGCCAGCACCACATCGGCCTGCGCAATCAACTGCATCGCCGCCTTCGACCCGTTATAGCCCAAGGGCCCGACAAACAGCGGATGGCTGCCCGGGAAGGCGTCGTTGTGCTGATAGCCCACACAAACCGGCGCTGAAAGCCGCTCGGCCAGTGCCATCGAGGCCGGGATCGCACCCCCCAACACAACCCCGGCCCCGTTCAAAATCACCGGAAACTTCGCGCTGGACAGAAGGGCCGCCGCAGCAGCCAGTGCCTCCTCGCCACCCGAAGGACGCTCAAACTCCACCACCAGCGGCAGGTCGATGTCGATGATCTGCGTCCAGTAATCGCGCGGCACGTTGATCTGCGCCGGGGCCGAGGCGCGCTTGGCATTCACGATCACCCGGTTCAAAACCTCGGCGATGCGCGAGGGGTCGCGCACCTCCTCCTGATAGGCGACCATGTCCTTGAACAGGTCCATCTGCGCGACCTCCTGAAAGCCGCCCATGCCGATGGTCTTGTTGGCGGCCTGCGGCGTCACCAGCAGCAGCGGCGTGTGGTTCCAATAGGCTGTCTTGACCGCCGTGACAAAGTTGGTGATCCCCGGCCCGTTCTGCGCAATCATCATCGACATCTTGCCGGATGCCCGCGTGAAGCCATCCGCCATCATCCCGCCCGAGCCTTCATGCGCACAGTCCCAGAACTTGATCCCGGCCTGCGGGAAATAGTCCGAGATCGGCATGAAGGCGGAACCGATGATGCCGAACACATGGCTGATCCCGTGCATCTGCAGGGTTTTGACAAAGGCTTCTTCGGTGGTCATCTTCATGGGGATCTCCTTCAGGTTTGCGCCCTTCTAGACCTATGCCACCCCAGCCAATAGGGCCAGCATCAAGGCCGAGATAGGTCCAGTTTCCGCACTGCTGCCGCAATCCGCGCCACCCCCTCGGGTATCTTCGCCACAGCGATCGAACTGTACCCCAAGCGGTAATGCCCTGCATCCGCGCGCCCCGGGTCAAAAAACGCCCGCCCCGGTTCGATCAAAACCCCATCCGCCTGCAACGCCAGGGCCAGCCGTTCGGTATCCACCCCCGCCCGCATCCAGAAACTTGACCCGCCAAAGCCGCCCTGCCCTGCAACGGTCAGGCCATGTGCGGCAATCGCCTCCTCCATCACCACGCGCCTGCGCTTATATGCCGCCCGCATCCGGTTGATCAGCGCATCGTAATGCCCAAGGCTCAGGAAATACGCCATCGTGCGCTGAATATGGCCGGGGGGATGCCGCAAAGACATCAACCTCAACGCCCGCGCCTCACGAATAAAGCTGGGCGGACCTACCAGATAGCCCAGTCGCATCCCCGGAAACACAGACTTTGAAAACGACCCCGCATAAATCACCCGGCCCCCGGCATCCAATGACTTCAGCGCAGGCGAGGCAGGTTTCAGAAACGACATCTCGAACTCGTAATCATCCTCCACCACCACAAAGCCCCGGTCTTCGGCCGACTGCAACAGCGCCAGGCGCCGCTCTAATGGCATGGTCGCATTGGTTGGGCATTGATGGCTCGCAGTGGTAAACACCACATCGATGCCGGAAGGCAGCGCAGACGGAGGCAACCCTTCGGCATCCACATCCACCGCCAGAACCTGCGTCCCGCTGGCCCCCAAGATCGCGCGCAACCCCGGATAGCCCGGATTTTCCATCACGGCACGCCGCCCTGACCCCAGCAGACAAGCCGCCGTGATCCACAACGCATTCTGCGCGCCCAAGGTCAGCAGCACCTCATCCTCCCGCGCCGCAATCCCGCGCCGGGGCAATATTTGCCGCAGGACGTGATCCATCAGCAACGGGTCGTCCCGGTCGTAATAATCTTGCGTCAGCGCGGTAAAATCCCGCCGCCCAAGCGCGCGCAAGGCACATTGCCGCCAGTTCTGATGATCAAACAGCGCGGCATCCGCCTGGCCATAGATGAACGGATACCCAAACCGCTCCCAATCCGCGGGCCGCTCGACCCCAGCCAAAGACGAAAACCTCGGCCCCAGCAACCGGGCAAACTCCGCAGCCTCCGCCCGCGCGACCAAAGGTGGCAAATCCGGAGCCAAAGGCGCGCCCTCGGATACAAAATACCCCGATCGCCCCCGCGCCGTCAGATAATCTGCCGACACCAATTCGGCATAGGCCAGCGTCACCGTGATGCGGCTAACCCCCAGATGCGCCGCAAGCCCACGCGAGGATGGCATCTTCTGCCCCGCCCGAAACCGTCCGGCCAGCACACCCTCGGTCACCATCGCCCGGATACGCTGCTGCAACGACCCCAGCGACGCCTGCGGCAAATGAAACGCCTCAGCCGGGATCAACACCCTCCAACCCTTTCATTCTGACGCAAATATCCCACGGGGGCGCGGGGGTGTGAAACCCCCGCTCCTGACCGATCAAATATGCGCTGCGCTCAGTTGAACACCCGGATCAGGGCCCGGTCCACCGCGTCGGTGATGTGGTCGATATTGTCCGCCGTCGCGATCAACGCCGGGCTGAAGCACAGCGTGTTGTTCAACCCGTTCAACGACCGGTTGGTCATGCCGATGATCACGCCCTGCGCCATGCAGTCCGCCACCACCGCCGCAACTTTCTTCTCGTCCGCCGGTTCCTTGGTCACGCGGTCGGCCACCAGTTCGGCGCCGCAGAACAGGCCCGCCCCGCGCACATCCCCGATCACCCGGTGCTTTTCCATCAGCCCGCGCAGATTGGCGCGCAGCCGCTCGCCCATGACCAGCGTGTTGTCCAGCAACCCCTCATCCTCGATGATCCGCATGTTTTCCAGCGCCGCCGCAGGGCCCGCCGTACAGCCGCCAAAGGTCGAAATATCGCGGAAATACGACATCGGGTCGGATGGATCATCCTTGAACATGTCGAACACGGCCTCGGTGGTCACGGTGCAGGCAATCGCGGCATAGCCGGACGCAACCCCCTTGGCCATCGTCACAAAGTCGGGCTTGACGCCATAGTTCTGATAGCCGAACCACACGCCCGTCCGGCCAACGCCACAGACAACCTCGTCGATATGCAGCAACACGTTGTACTTGCGGCAAATCTCGCCGACCCGCTCCCAATATCCCGCCGGTGGCACGATCACGCCGCCGCCGGCCGTTACCGGCTCCAGCACCAGCGCGCCGACGGTATCCGGGCCCTCGCGCAGGATCACCTCCTCGATGGCATCCGCCGCCCGCTCGCCATAGTTCGCCACATCCCACTGCTTGCGGTATTCCAGGCAATGCGGCACCTCGACAAAGCCGGGCGTGAACGGCCCGTATTGCATGGCCCGCTGCGGTTGCCCTGCCGACGAAAGCGCCGTGATCGTCGTCCCGTGGTAATCGCGGTCACGGTACAGGATCTTGAACTTTTTACCGCCGTGGTGCCGGTGCGAGATCTGGCGCACCATCTTGTAAACCTTCTCATTCGCCTCGGACCCCGAGTTCGAATAATACACCCGCGTCAGCCCCGGCATCTTTTCGATCAAACGCTTGGCAAAATTCGCCCCCGGAATCGAGCCTGCCGAACCTGCAAAGTAGTTCAGCTTGACCAGTTGGTCATAGACCGCCTTGGCGATGCTTTCGCGGCCATAGCCAACGTTTACCGTCCAGACGCCGCCCGACACGCCGTCGATGTGTTCCTTGCCCTTGGCGTCCCACACCTTGATACCCTTGCCCTCGACAATGATGCGGGGGTCAATCGTCTCGAACGGCTTGTGCTGGATCAGGTGGTGCCAGATATGGGCGCGGTCGGCCTCGATCACGCCGGTCATGTCGTTGGTGGCATCATTCATATCGGAAAACTCCTGAGGGTACGGATCTGGGCCAGGCGAATCGGGCCAGAGTGCGGATGACCCTGATTTTGCCGCATCATCTGCCTGTCGTCCACAGACAGATAGGGCCAGTGACCAATCGCCGCTAAGTCCAGATTTGGCAATGGGCGTCCGCTGACCGCCATCGCGGCAATTGCCCTTTCATGCGGAACACGGCAAAGATACCGTCAACCGGAGGAATGACTTGGACAACACTTGGATCGCGGTGGATTGGGGCACGTCCAACCTGCGCGCTTGGTTGATGGGGCCGGACGGCCCGCAGGCGCAGGCTGTGTCGGATGATGGCATGGGCAAGCTGAAACCAGACGAGTTTGAACCCGCTTTGCTGCGTCTGATCGACCCGTGGTTGACGGCGCCCGTCACTTCGGTCCTTGCCTGTGGCATGGTCGGTGCGCGGCAGGGTTGGCGCGAGGCGGCTTACCGCACGGTCCCCTGCACCCCCGTCGATGCGGCGGGTGTGCTGCATGTCGCCACACAAGACCAAAGGATCACCTTCCACATCGCCCCCGGTCTGCGTCAGGACCGGCCCGCCGATGTCATGCGGGGCGAGGAAACCCAGGTCGCAGGGGCGCTGGCCCTGAACCCCGGTTTTGACGGCGTGATCTGCGCGCCCGGCACCCACAGCAAATGGATGCAGGTGTCGGCGGGCGAGGTCGTGGCGTTTCAAACCTACTTGACCGGCGAGTTGTTTGCCCTGTTGTCCACCCAATCCGTCCTGCGCCATTCCCTGCTCGTGGCAGAGGGCGGCGAGGCCTGGGACGATGTCAGCTTTGACGAAGGCCTGTCCGACGCCCTGTCCCGCCCCGACCGCATCGCCGCCCGCCTGTTCTCGCTGCGCGCCGAGTTTCTGCTGCACGGACTTACCCCCGCCCAAGCCCGCGCAAGGTTGTCCGGCCTGCTGATCGGCATCGAGCTTGCAGGCTCCAAGCCCTATTGGCTGGGCCAGAATGTCATCCTGATCGGCGCGCCAGCCCTCGCCGGCAACTATATCCGCGCCCTGCAACAGCAGGGGCTGACAGCGAAAACCCTTGATGCGACGGCCTGCACTCTGGCTGGCCTGTCCGCCCTGCACTCCAATTCAGGCCGCACACCATGACCCACCGCAAGCTGATCGCCATCCTGCGAGGGCTAACCCCCGCCGAAGCGCTGCCCGCCGCCCAGGCGCTGATTGCCGCCGGTATCACCCGGATCGAAGTGCCGCTGAACTCGCCCGACCCCTTGGACTCTATCGCTGCCATGGCCCGCGAATACAGCGCCGTGGCCGAGATCGGCGCGGGCACCGTGCTGACCACCAAGGATGTCCACGCCGTCCGCGACGCGGGCGGCACCCTGATCGTCTCGCCCAACTGCGACCCCGACGTCATCATCGCCACCAAAGCCGCCGGCATGGCATCGTGGCCCGGCGTCATGACGCCGACCGAGTGCTTTGCCGCCCTGAAAGCCGGGGCGGATGGGCTGAAAATCTTCCCGGCCAGCCTGATCGGTCCCGATGGCGTCAAAGCCATCCGCGCCGTGCTGCCCAAGGGCACGCAGGTTTATGCGGTTGGCGGCGCCGGCCCCCACAACTTTGCCCAGTGGATCAGGGCCGGGGCCGATGGTTTTGGCATCGGGACTGCGCTTTACACCCCTGGCCTGTCGGTGGCCGACATCACCGCCCGCGCCCATGACATCGTTGCCGCTTATGATGAGGTCCTGAAATGATACACGACTCCCGCATCTGTGCCCTGGGTGAAGGCGCGTTCTGGCATCCCTTGCGCAAGCAGTTCTTCTGGTTCGACATTCTGGGTCAATGCCTGATGTCGCAGGACACTGACGGCCCCTGCGTCTGGCGCTTCCCGGAACTGGTCTCGGCCGCCGCATGGGTCAGTGAAGACGTCCTGCTGATTGCGGGCGAGCGTGACCTGTTCCTGTTCGACCTGATCACCGAGGAGATCGAGGTGCTGTGCGATCTGGAGGCTGACAAGCCCGGCAACAGGTCGAACGATGGCAGGGCCGACCGGCAAGGCGGATTCTGGATCGGCACCATGTCCAAGGGTGGCGAGATGAAGGGCAAGGGCGCGATCTATCGGTACTACAAGGGCGAACTGCGCACCCTTTACCCCGAAATCTCGATCCCCAATTCCATGTGTTTCAGCCCCGATGGCAAGCACGCCTATTTCTCGGACAACTTCACCCCCTATGTGATGAAGGTCGCCCTTGATGCCCAAGGCTGGCCGATGGGCGAGCCTGCCGTGTTCATCGACCACACCGCAGACGGCTTTTCGCCCGATGGCGCGGTGGTGGACGCCCTTGGCAACTTTGTCTGCGCCGAATGGGGCGGGTCGCGGGTCGCAGTCTATTCGCCCGAGGGTAGTTTGCTGCGGACCTTTCCCTTTCCGGCCCCGCACACCACTTGCCCGGCCTTTGGCGGGCCCGACCTGTCGATCCTGTACTGCACCACCGCCACCCAAGGCCTGTCGCCCGAAATCCTGGCCGCGAACCCGTTGTCCGGCAGCACCTTTCAGGCCCCGGATGCCGGACGCGGCCTGCCCGAGCCTCGATTCCTGCTGACCTGACCGCCACACTGCCTCAAACAGACTGCACCAAACGGACTGCCTCAAACGGACTGCCGGAAATCGGGTAAAACCACCCGGTTTGTGCATCCTTGATGACAGAATAGGCGGTTTCCGGGGCGACTTGCCCATTTATTTGCTTGCCGAATCCGTCAAGGCTTGGTCAGGTCAACAAAACAACGGCGGGAGCCCATGCCGGATCAGGGATTGAACGGGTCTGAACAGCCCATAGCCATACGCGTCAGCGGGTTGCGCAAAAGCTTTGGCACACATGAGGTGCTGAAGGGCGTTTCGCTCTGCGCACGCGAAGGCGATGTCGTGGCCATCATCGGCGGCAGCGGTTCGGGCAAATCGACCATGCTGCGCTGCGTCAACTTTCTGGAGACCCCCTCGGGCGGCGCGATCGAAATCGGCGGCGAAAAGGTCGCGATGAAACCCGATGGCGCGCCGTCGGACCGGCGGCAGATCGAACGGTTGCGGCAGAGTTTGGGCATGGTGTTTCAGAACTTCAACCTGTGGACCCACAAGACCGTGCTGGAAAATCTGATCGAAGTGCCGGTCCATGTCCTGAAAACCCCCAAGGCCGAGGCTGTGGACCGCGCCCGCGCCCTGTTGAAACGCGTGGGTCTGGCCGAGAAAGAGGGCGCCTATCCTGCCTTCTTGTCCGGCGGCCAGCAGCAACGCGCCGCCATCGCCCGCGCCCTTTGCATGAACCCCCGCGCCATGCTGTTTGACGAGCCGACATCCGCCCTTGATCCCGAACTGGTCGGCGAGGTGTTGCAGGTGATCAAGGGGTTGGCGGATGAGGGCCGCACCATGATCCTTGTCACCCATGAGATGAAGTTTGCCCGCGAAGTCGCCAGCCACGTGATCTATCTGCACAACGGCGTCATCGAGGAAGAAGGCCCGCCCGAACAGTTGTTCGGCGCGCCGAAATCGGAACGGCTGAAGCAGTTCCTGAAAACCGTGGGATGAACCACGTCTTAGCTTAACCTGGAGAAAACAATGAAGAAAATTGCACTCGCCCTTGTGGCCACCTTGACCTTCGGGGGGGCCGCCATGGCGCAAGCCGTGAAAATGGGTGTGGCAGCCGAACCCTATCCGCCCTTCACCTCGCCCGATGCCACTGGCAACTGGGTCGGTTGGGAGGTTGATTTCATGAACGCGATCTGCAAGCAGGCCGCGATCGAATGCGTGATCACCCCCACGGCCTGGGATGGCATCATCCCCGCCCTGACTGCCGGGCAGATCGACGTGATCATGTCGTCGATGTCGATCACGGAGGAACGTGCCAAGACCATCGATTTCTCGGACAGTTACTACAACACCCCTGCAATGATCATGGTCGCCAAAGACAGCACGATCACCGCGGATGAGGCGGGCCTGACCGGCAAGATCGTGGGCGTGCAGGTTTCAACCACGCATGCCGAATATACTGCCAAGTATTTTGGCCCGGTCGCGGCCGAGGTCAGAACCTACCAGACCCAAGACGAGGCGAACCAGGACCTGTCGGCAGGCCGTCTTGATGCCGTGATGGCGGACAGCATCGCGCTGCAAGTCTTTCTTGACAGCGAGGCGGGCAAAGCCTGCTGCAAATCGGCAGGCAATGCCAAGACTGATCCGGCTATTCTGGGCGCGGGTGTAGGTTTTGGTCTGCGCAAGGGCGATCCGTTGCTGGCCAAGCTGAACGACGCGATCAAGGCAATTCGCGCTGATGGAACCTACGACACCATCACCAAGGTCTATTTCCCGTTCGACATCTACGGCGGATAATGGCCTGCCCCCCCGCCTCGCAACTGTCATCGTTCGAGCTTTTGGGCTTTGGCGAATGTGGCTGGGGGGATACCTTGCTGCTGGGTCTGGGCAATTCGATCATGATCGCGCTGGGTGCCTATGCCCTTGGTTTTGTGATCGGGGTGTTCGGGGCCTTTGGCAAATTGTATGGCGGCCCGGTCACGCGGGATCTGGCCGCCATCTATACGACGTTGGTCAGGGCGGTGCCGGAACTGGTGCTGATCCTGATCCTGTATTACGCCGTGCCGGGCGCGTTGAACGAGGTGTTGCTGGCCATGGGTCAGGAACGGATCATCCTGCCGCAATTCATCACCGGCGTCGCCGTGCTGGCCTTTGTGCAGGGTGCGTATCAGACCGAGGTTTTGCGCGGATCGATCCTGGCCGTACCGCAGGGCCAGATCGAGGCGGCGCGCGCGATGGGGATGCCCACCACCCTGATCGCGCGGCGGATCATCTTTCCGCTGATGACCGCCAACGCCGTGCCGGGTCTGGGCAATCTGTGGCTGAACGCCACCAAGGACACCGCACTGCTGGCGGTGATCGGCTTTTCGGAACTGACCAAGGCGACATTTCAGGCCAGTGCCACCACCAAGGCGTTCTTCACCTTTTATCCGGCTGCGATGGGGTTGTATCTGCTGGTCTCGCTGACCTCGATCTATGCGTTTGGGCGGATCGAGAAATGGGCTCGCAAGGGCCAGCGGGATGTGAGGGGCTGATGCGGGCGCTGTTGCAACCTCACCGGATCGTGCTGATCCTGATTGCGGTGGGTCTGGTGTTCGCCTGTGTGACGCAGATGCGGTGGGAATGGCTGGCGAACCCGAAATACCAGACGCTGCTGGTCGAGGGCGTCTGGCGGTCGATCTGGCTGACCGCGGTGACCATGTGCATCGGCATGGTGCTGGCGGTGCCGATCGGTTTGGCGCAGGCCGTGGGGCCGTGGTATCTGGCAATCCCGGCGCGCGTGTTCTGCACGGTGATCCGGGGCACGCCGCTGCTGATGCAGATCTGGGTGCTGTACTATGGGCTGGGGTCGCTGTTCCCCGCGATCCCCGGCATCCGCGACAGCGTTTTCTGGCCGTTGTTGCGACAGGCCTGGCCCTATGCCGTGGTCGCACTGTCGCTGTCGGTGGCGGGCTATGAGGGCGAGGTGATGCGCGGGGCATTCAAGAGCGTGCCGCATGGCCAGTTGGAATCCGCCAAGTCGATGGGGATGTCGCGCTTTACCATCCTGCGCCGGATCTGGTTGCCGCAGGCCGTGCAGCGGGTGCTGCCGACGATTGGCGGCGAGACGGTGTTGCAGTTGAAATCGACACCACTGGTCTCGACCATCACCATCATGGAAACCTATGCGGTCGCCGGGCGCATCCGGCAGGACACCTTCATCATCTATGAGCCGCTGCTGGTGCTGGCCCTGATCTATATGGCGATCACCGGGGTTATCGTGCTGGCCTTTCGGTGGTTCGAGATGCGGTTGCCGTCGCGCACGGCCTGAAGATCGAGTATTTGTGTCGGAATGAAACGGATCAGCCACGTTTTATGACATGGGTGGTGACGGGGCCGTTCTCGGTGGCGCTGAGGTAGTGGTGGCCGGCTTCGGTGCAGAAATGCGGCAGGTCGATCAGGGCCATCTTGTCCGTGGTGCGGATGTAGAGGGTTTGGCCGGGGGTCATCGCCAACAAGGTTTTGCGCGCCTTCAGCACCGGCAGGGGGCAGAGCAGGCCTTCGCAGTCGAGGTCTCGGTCCATCATCTTTCCCCCCACGCCAAAGTGACACCGCAAGGGGTGACGCCGTTCGGGTTCCTCTGTAGACCGGCGGCAGAGGAGACACCATGTTCGGCATCGAGATCATAGACGCAAGCCTGCTGCCCGCCATGACGGTCGCCCTGCTGGCGGGGGTTTTATCGTTTCTGTCGCCCTGTGTGTTGCCGATCGTGCCGCCCTACCTTGCCTATATGAGCGGGATTTCGGTGGGGGAGTTGCGGCAGGGGCGGTCGGCGGTACTTGCCTCGGTGTTTTTTGTGCTGGGGTTGTCGACGGTGTTTTTGGTGCTGGGGGCGGCGACCTCGGCGTTTGGGATGCTGTTTTTGGCGTATAAGGGGTGGTTGGAGACGGTGGCGGGGGTGATCGTCATGGTCTTTGGCGCGCATTTCATCGGTGTGTACCGGTTGCGGTTTCTGGACCGGGATGTGCGGTTTGCGGCGGGGGATAATGGCGGGTCGGCGTTCGGCGCCTATATCCTGGGGCTGGCCTTTGCCTTTGGCTGGACGCCGTGCATAGGGCCGATCCTGGCGGCGATCCTGTCCATCGCGATGCAGCAGGATGGGGTTGGACGGGGGGCGGCGTTACTGGGGGTTTACGCCGTGGGTCTGGGCATCCCCTTTGTGCTGTGCGCGGCGTTCTTTCCGCGGATGACCGGGGTGATGGCCGCGATGAAACGGCATATGGAGCGGATCGAACGGGTCATGGGCCTGATGCTGTGGACCATCGGGTTGCTGATGTTGACCGGGGGATTTTCGCAGTTTTCCTATTGGTTGCTGGAGCATTTGCCGCCCTGGATGCAGTTGGGATAACTGGCCCCTAGACTTGCCACAATCCTGGCGCATGATGCGGCGCAATGAGTGATGATGACCCTTTGACTGAGCAGGCACAGACCCGGCCGTTTCGCCGGAAGGTGTTCTATATCCCCGGTTATGACCCGATCCCCCCCCGCCGCTACCGCGAGTTGTACCGCAAGGAGGGGGCGGATCAGGCGGCGATCTCGGGCTATGCACTGACTTTGACGCCCAAGATCGGCAAAGGGGCGTATGGCTGGCGGGTTCAGGCGGATATTGGCGGCAAGGTCGAGGCCGAGGTCGAGGTGCTGGTCTGGTCGGATATTGTGCGGGCCAGCATGGCGCAGGGGATTTTGGCGACCTATCTGCAACTGGTGCGGACCGCGGGCGCTTATATCCTGACCGGGGCGCTGTTTCGGTTGATGCGGTTGCGCAAGGGGCCGATGATTGCAGCTCTTTACCCGATCGGGATGTTGGTGCTGCAACTGGCTTTGGCGCTGGGCATTGGATATGGGGTGTTGAAGCTGGGGTTGCGGGTGCATCCTGCGGTGGGGGCGGTGGCTGGGTTGGCGGTTGTGATGGTGGTTCTGCGGGGGTTTCGCAGATATGACAACCGGCTGTTTGCCTATTACCTGATGCATGATTTTGCCTATTCCGCGCGGTCGCTTGGGGCCAATCCACCGAAACTGGAAGCGCGGATGTCGGAATTTCGCAAGGTGATCGCCGAGGCGATGGTGGGCGATCATGACGAGGTGCTGGTGGTCGGGCATTCTTCCGGCGCGCATCTGGCGGTGTCCATTCTGGCGGATATGATCCGTGCGGGGCTGCCGGAGCAGCGCCCGGCACTGGGGTACTTGTCGTTGGGGCAGGTGGTGCCGATGATCTCTTTCCTGCCTGGTGCGCGGCGGTTGCGGGGGGATTTGCACTATCTGGCGGCGCGGGAAGAGTTGACCTGGGTCGATGTCACCGCGCCCGGCGATGGCTGCGCCTTTGCCCTGTGCGATCCGGTGGCGGTCACGGGGGTGGCGCCGGAGGGCAAGCGGTGGCCTTTGGTGATCTCGGCAGCCTTTACGCAGACGCTGTCGGCCGAGCGGTGGAAGGAACTGCGCTGGCGGTTCTTTCGACTGCATTTTCAGTATCTGTGCGCCTTTGACCGGCCGGGCGACTATGACTATTTCCAGATCACGGCGGGGCGCGTGACCTTGGCCGACCGTTACAGGGGCCGTATGCCGTCGAAAAACCGGATCGAGACGCCGCTGTCAGGGTATCGCAGCCGATGATTGCGCCAAAGCCCCCTGCACGGCCCGACAAGGTCTCGCTTTGGACCTATGTCCGGCTGTTCCGCCGGGATATTCTATCGGCGCAACCGGCACGGCTGTATCATGCCTGGATGGCCGAGTTTCGCACGCTGTTTTTCCGGTCTTACCTGATCAATGACCCCGCCTTGGTGGCGCGGGTACTGACCGAACGGCCTGACGACTTCCCCAAATCGGGGCGGATCGCCGAGGGGTTGCGGCCCTTGCTGGGCAATTCGGTTTTTGTGACCAATGGCGAGGTCTGGAAGCGTCAACGCCGGATCATCGACCCGGCGTTTGAGGGCGGGCGGTTGCGCGATACTTTTCCAGCCATGCTGGCGGCGGCCGAGGCTGCGGTGGCGCGGATGGGTGAAGGGGTGCTGGAGGTCGAGGAGCCCGCCTCGCATGTCGCGGCGGATGTGATCTTTCGCACGCTGTTTTCCATTCCCATCGAGCATGAGATTGCTTCGGACGTGTTCAACGGGTTTCGCGCCTATCAGCGCAGCCAGCCGATCCTGAACCTTGCCGCCTTCCTGCCGATCCCCCGCTGGTTCCCGCGCTTCCACCGGGCCGAGACGAAGCAGGCGGTGCGGACGATCCGGGGACTGATCGGTAGGTTGACACAGACACGGGCTGCGGCGATTGCGGCGGGGGTCGCGCCCGATGATCTGGCGACGAAAATCATGACCACCGCTGACCCGCTGACCGGCGCGCGGTTTGGCACCGAGGAGATGGTGGATCAGGTCGCGATCTTCTTTCTGGCCGGGCATGAGACGTCCGCCTCGGCCCTCGCATGGGGCCTGTACCTGTTGGCGGCGAACCCCGAGGTGCAGGACAGAGTTGCGGCAGAGGGGGCTTTGTTCGCCGCCGATCCCAGCTTTTCCAACCTGTCGCGGCTGAAATACACCCGTGATGTGTTCCGCGAGGTGCTGCGGCTGTACCCGCCGGTGCCGATGATGGTGCGACAGACTGCGCTGACCGAGGATTTCCGGGGGCGAAAGGTGCAGCCCGGCGCGCAGGTGGTGTTGAGCCCGTGGCACCTGCACCGCCATGATCGGATCTGGCCGGACCCTGACGCCTTTGACCCGGCCCGCTGGCAGACCGAGGCCAACCGGGTGCATGCCCAACAGGCCTATATGCCGTTTTCGGCGGGGGCGCGGGTTTGCACGGGTGCGGGTTTTGCGATGTTCGAAGGGGTGCTGCTGCTGGCAATGCTGGCGCAGGCATTCCGGTTTCAGACCGTGCCGGGACGCGTGCCAGTGCCCGTCGCACACCTGACAGTCAGGGCACGCGACGGCATATGGCTGGATGTGCAACGCCGGGCATAGGGCGATTTTTCG
>JBBQGU010000059.1:0-14528 GCA_038323315.1 Rhodobacterales bacterium
AGCTTGATTTGGCATGGCGGGTCAGGATCAAACGCTTCATCGGTGGAACTGCCTCATGTGATAGGCCGACTGCTCCGGCATCCTTGCATAGGCTTGGGACACGGGGCAAGAGGCTCGCACAAGGCAACCCCCGGTCATGCAGGCGGCACCCCCGGGTTGGTCCAGGTAGACGTGACAGCGCGGCAGATCATAGCCCGTACCCGTAAGGGCCGCGACGGGGCAGGCGCTCAGGCAAGGCTTGTCAGCACAAATATCGCAGGGCCGGGCCGGGGCAGGGGGCATGTCCATGTCCTGACGCAGGGCGAGGGCACCGCGAAAGCTGACAAACAACCCCTGTTCGGCATGGACCAGCAACCTGACCGGGCTTTCCCAGACCGTCCCGCTGCGCAAAGCCCAACTGGAAAACGGCTGATAAGGTGCCCCACCAAACGGAAACAAGGCCTTGCCCCCCAGATCACAGGCCAGCCGCCCGATCACCCGGCGCGACCAGCGATCGACCGGGTCGGGCCCACCCCATTCCGGCTGCGCCTGCAGATGCGGCCAGAAACCCGGCTCCTGCGGGCCGATCAGCAGCAGGGTCCGCGTGCCCGAAGGAAACCCCACCTCGCCCTCGGCGACCTTAAAGCCCCCCAGTATCGTCAAGAAATGCGCATCCAGCAGGCCTTGGATCACCGCTTGATCCGGGGTTTCACCCGTGGCTCGGTGGTGCGGATCTGGCTGCCCGCCCCATGATCGGTGAACAATTCCAGGATCGAGGCATTGGGCAACCGCCCGTCCAGGATCGTTACCGCCCGCACCCCCTGCTCCAACGCCATCAGCGCCGTCTCGGTCTTGGGGATCATCCCGCCCGAAATCGAGCCATCCGCAATCATCGCCCGGATTTCATCGGGTGTGATGTTGGTCATCACCTCTCCGGCCGCATTCTTGACCCCGGCCACATCGGTCAGCAGCAGCAAACGATCCGCCTGCAAAGCGCCTGCAATCGCCCCCGCCGCCGTGTCGCCGTTCACGTTGAACGTCTCGTTATCCGCCATCCCCGTCGCGACCGGCGCCACCACCGGAATGATCCCCGCCTTGTACAGATCGCGCAGCACCTGCACGTTCATCTCGACTGGCCGCCCGACATAGCCCAGATCCGGATCATCGGCGACGCAGACCATCAGGTCGTCGTCCTTGCCGGAAATCCCGACCGCCCTGCCGCCCGCATCCATGATCGCCTGCACGATTCGCTTGTTCACAAGCCCGGACAGCACCATCTCGACCACCTGCACCGTCGCCTTGTCGGTCACCCTTTTGCCGCGCACAAACTCGGACTTGATGCCCAGTTTGGTCAGCATCTCGTTGATCATCGGCCCGCCGCCATGCACGACAATCGGGTTCACCCCGACCTGTTTCATCAGCACGATGTCGCGGGCAAACTCGGCCATCGCGGCATCGTCACCCATGGCGTTGCCGCCAAACTTGACCACCACCACCGCATCATCAAAGCGCAGCATATGGGGCAGCGTTTCGGTCAACATCTTGGCGATGGTCTGGGCCTCTTGACGGCTGACGGTTTGGGCTTTCATGGGGCTCTCCGGGGGTTGCAGCCTCCGTTTAAGGCCTTTGCCGACCACTGCCAAGCCTTGCCTCTGCCCAACGCTCGGCTACACTGGCGGCATGAGCGAACAAAAGACCCTTCTGTTGACCGGCGCCTCGCGCGGAATTGGCCACGCCACCGTCATCCGATTCGCGCGTGAGGGCTGGCGCGTGCTGACTTGCTCGCGCCAACCCTTTGACCCGCGCTGCCCCTGGCCGAACGGGCAGGACAACCATATCGAAATCGACCTCGCCAGCCCCGACAAGACCATCGCCGCGTTGGAGGGGATCAAGGAAAAACTGAATGGTCGTCTGGATGCCTTGGTCAATAACGCGGGCATCTCGCCTAAAGGCCCCGGTGGTGGCCGGATGAATACCCTGGAGACCGACCTGCGCAGTTGGGGTCAGGTGTTTCACGTCAATTTCTTTGCCCCCATCGTGCTGGCGCGTGGCCTGAAAGCGGAATTGTCGGCGGCCAAGGGGGCCGTGGTCAACGTCACTTCGATCGCGGGCGAGCGGGTGCATCCCTTTGCGGGCGCGGCCTATGCCACGTCAAAAGCCGCGCTGTCGGCCCTGACGCGCGAGATGGCGCATGATTTCGGGCCGTTGGGTGTGCGTGTCAACTCGATTGCGCCGGGCGAGATTGACACTGCCATCCTGTCGCCGGGGACCGAAAAGATTGTCGAGGCGCTGCCGTTGCGACGCCTCGGCAAGCCGTCCGAGGTTGCGGATACGGTCTGGTTCCTATGCTCGGACCAGTCGCAATACATCACTGGCACGGAAATGAAAATCAATGGCGGGCAGCACGCCTAAACCATCGTGGCGATAACAGCGCGCAACGTCTCGATCCCCTCACCCTTTTCGGACGAGGTTACGATGATTTCGGGATATGCCGCGACGTGCTTGGCGAGGGCGGTCTTGACCTGCTCGATCACAGCGGCCTTGTCCGCCAGCGAAATCTTGTCGACTTTGGTCAGCACCACCTGAAAGGTCACCGCCGAGCGGTCCATCAGCTTCAGGATTTCCTCATCGACATCCTTGATCCCGTGCCGTGCATCCACCAGAACAAAGACCCGGCGCAGGTTGACCCGACCGGCGAGGTAACTTTTCAGCAGCGCCTGCCATTTGGCGACGATGGCCAAAGGCGCCTCGGCATAGCCATAGCCGGGCAGGTCGACCAGATAGCGGGTATCGCCCAACGCGAAAAAGTTGATCTCTTGCGTCCGGCCCGGGGTGTTCGAGGCGCGGGCGAGGTTCTTGCGGTTGGTCAGCGCATTGATCAGGCTGGATTTCCCAACATTGGAGCGGCCTGCAAAGCAAACCTCCAACCGGTCCGCCGGGGGCAGGCCCGCCATGGCGACCACGCCTTTGACAAAATCCACAGGCCCCGCAAACAACAGCCGCCCCAATTCGCAATCTTCGTCCGGGGGCGTCTCAGCCAGTTGGAAGGTCATGCCGGTCATAGCAGGCGCCACGCGTCGCCAACCGCCACTGGGCCGCCTTGCACGACCCGTGCAAAGATGCCAAAGTCGGTATGGCCGAAATCCTGCTCCAGTGTCCCCAAAGTGTCGGCGTCGATCACGCCGGTGTCCGGGTTGACCTTGGTCGCATTGCAGCGCCCGATCCGTTCGACCACCTCCAGAACCGCGCCGCCGATGGCCAGCTTTTGGCCTATCCAGGCGAATTCGGCCCAAGGCTCCGCCCCATCGATCCAGAAATTGGCCCGCCAGCGATGGATCGACAGATCCATCCCCATGCGCGACGACAGATCGGCCAAAGAGGTCAGCGACAGGATCGAGACCGAAGGACGATCCGAATCGGTCAGCCCACCGTCGTAGCGTACCAGACCAACCGGCGGGATCCGGCCCGGGGCGACCAAGGGCACGGCCCAATCCAAAAACAGGGGCAGGTCGGCCGGATCGTCGGGACGAATGGCAATCCGGCCTTGCGTCGGATGATCCAAAGTCACGCGCTCGCCTGCCTCCTCCAGTTCCGCCGTTACAGCCATCAGTTGCGGGGATTTCGCGCCGCGTGAAAACAGCACACAGCTGTTCCAGCCATCGACCGTCTTGGCGCCGTCCTGCACAGCGGCCCAGCGGCGGTCATAGGGCAGGCATTGTCCTGCCGACAACTGTACTTTCTGCAAACTTTCGCGGCCGTGGGCCTTGATCGGGTGGCGCGTGATATGCGCCAGTTGCCCGTTCATTTCTTGGGCTTTCCGGGCAAGTTGGTCACTGCGGCGGTTTTGCGTTTCATCCCGGCAGTGATGTTGCCAAACAGGTCGGGCCTTGCACCATGGCTCCACATGATCAGGTACTGCTGCGCAAAGGTGATCGTGTTGTTGGCGATCCAGTACAGAACCAGCCCGCTGGCAAAACCGCCCAGCATGAACATGAACACCCACGGCATCCAGGCAAAGATCTGCTGCTGGACCGGGTCGGGCGGTGCCGGGTTCAGCTTTTGCTGGAACCACATGGAAATGCCCAGCAGGATCGGCAGCAGGCCGATAAAGATCGTCGCCAAAAGGGTGCCTTGTTCTGGTCCAGCCCACGGCAGCAGGCCGAACAGGTTCAGGAACGATGAACTGTCGGGTTGCGACAGATCGTTCAACCAGCCAAAGAACGGCGAATGGCGCAGTTCGATGGTGACGAAGATCACCTTGTAAAGGCTGAAGAAAATCGGGATCTGCGGCAGAATGGGCAGACAGCCCGCCGCCGGATTGACCTTCTTCTCCTTGTACAGCGCCATCATGTCGCGCTGCAGCTTTTGCTTGTCGTCGCCCGCCTTTTCCTTCAACGCCTCCATCTCGGGCTGCAATTCCTTCATGCGCGCCATCGAGACCGAAGATTTGTAGACCAGCGGGAACACCAGCAGTTTCAGGATAAAGGTCAGGGCGATGATCGACAGGCCCATATTGCCGATCATGCCGTGCAGCCAATGCAGAACCGAAAAGATCGGCTTGGTCAGAAAGAAGAACCAGCCCCAGTCGATGCTGTCGATGAATCCGGCGATCTGCGGGCGGTTCGGATCAATCCGCTCTCCCAGCAGCCATTCGTACCAGTTCGGCTCGTTTTGATAGGCGTGGATCGCCTCCCATTCCTTTGCGCCCGCGAACAGCTGGATCGCGCTGGACGCGGTGCCACCGGGGGCGATGGTCATCAGCGGTTGACGAACCTCGACCTGATAGATGTCGCTGCCGGGTGTGTATTTGGTGACGGCGCTAAAGGGTTTGCCTTGTTCGGGGATCAGCGTGGTCATCCAGTAATGGTCCGTGAAGCCGATCCAGCCATCCTGAACCGCCTCGATCTTTTCACCCTTGGCTGACTCGAAATCGGCCAGACCAGTGATGTTGTCGTAGCTGCTTTCCTCCAGGATACCATCGGTGCGGCGGATCAGACCTTCGTGCACCACATAGATATGTTCCAATTTCGGCAGACCGTGGCGGGCGATCACGCCGATGGGGGCAAGATTGGCGACTGCCGTGCCGGTATTGTCGACTTTGTCGGTCACGGTGAACATGAAATTGGCGTCAACGGCGATGGTGCGGGTAAAGTTCAGGCCTTTGCCGTTGTCCCACGTCATCGTCACCGGTTGACCCGGCTCCAGCTTGCCGCTGACGGCCTGCCATTGCGTGTCATAGCCGGGGACATCCGCCGCCGTCATCCCCGTGCCGGGCTGAAAGCCGAACACGGCGTAATAGGCCGGACCGCTGCCAACCGGCGACAGCAAATCGACATTCGGCGAGTCGCGCTTGACAGTCTGGCGATAGGTTTTCAGCGACAGGTCATCGAAACGACCGCCCAGGGTCGAGATCGATCCGAACAGTTTGGGCGTGTCCAGCGTCAGGCGGGGCGCTTCGGCGGCCGGGGTCGCGGCCAGTGCGGCTGTCGCGGCGTCGGTTGCGGGGGCGGCTGGCTCGGCGGGCAGGGCTGTCAGGGGGGCTGTCGTCGCCGTTTCAGTCGGAAACCAACTGGGGAACAGCATCGGGCCGACCACAAACCAACCCAGAATCACAAGGAAACTAAGCACGGTTGCGAGGATGAGATTCTTGTTCTGATCGTCCATGGGGACTGCTGCCGCCTTTGTGCAATATCAGCGGCCGTTCAACAGAAGGGGGCGGCAAAGGTCAAGCGATTTTGGCCCCTCTGCGGCGTCATGCGCCAAATACCAGCGCCAATTGGGGCGGGCAGGGCCGTTCGCCGCCCCCCGTGCCTTACTTGGCACGTTTGATGATGCGCGGCGCGTTGGTTTGCCGGGCAAGGTGGCGTCCGATCCACTCCATCGTTTCGTCAACCGGCATGGGCCGGGCGATGCCAAACCCCTGCACATGGCGGCAGCCCAGCTGTGCCAGAATCGCATGTTCGCCAGGCGTTTCGACCCCTTCGGCAATCGTCTGCATTTCCAGCTGTTCGGCCATGGACAGGATCGCCGAGACGACCTTTTGCTGTTCGCGGTCTTCATCCACGCGGGTAATGAAACTGCGGTCGATCTTGATCCGCCGCACAGCAAACCGCCGGATCGAGGTGATCGAGGCATGACCGGTGCCGAAATCATCCAGATCGACCCCGCAGCCCATCTGGGCGATGGCGGCGATATTGGCGACCACCACGTCATTTTCGCTGTCGGCCACCACAGTTTCCAAGATCTCGACAGTCAGGCGTTCTGGCGGCAGATCGAAACGGTCCAGTTCCCACTTCAACTTGCTGGCCAGACCGGGACTGCGCAATTCGGTTTTGGAAAAGTTGACGGCCACGGTGGGGACATTGTACCCCGCCTTGTCCCACCGGGTCAGGGCCATCAGGGCATTATACACCATCACCTCGCCCAAGCGGCTGCTTAACCCGCAATCCTCGATCGCGGGGATAAACTCCAGCGGCGGTATCAGGCCACGTTCGGGGTGATACCACCGCGCCAAAGCCTCAAAGCCGCTGATTTCACCGGTATCGGTCGAGATTTGCGGCTGAAAATGGGCGCGAATCTGCCCCTCATCCAAAGCTTTCTCCAATTCCTCGCGCAGGGCGTCGCGGTCGGCGCGGGTGCGGGTCATATCGGGCGCATAGGCGCGGATCGCCCCCGGGCCGTTGCGCAACGCCTCATCCGCCGCGACCTGTGCCGCGTCCAGCAAGGCGGCACCGCCCTTTCCGGGCGCCCGCTCGCCGAGGCAAAA
This sequence comes from Rhodobacterales bacterium, assembly GCA_038323315.1. Taxonomy (GTDB): domain Bacteria; phylum Pseudomonadota; class Alphaproteobacteria; order Rhodobacterales; family Rhodobacteraceae; genus Stagnihabitans. Next base: position 6,746 of record JBBQGU010000059.1, read on the forward strand.
CCCGATGGAACAGGTGACAAAAATCCGCGCGCCGTTGAGGCTGATCGGCGCGGACAGGGCGGATTGAAGTCGCGCACAGACCTGCACGGCGTTTTCCAGATCCAACCGCCGCACCCGGGCCAAGGCCACGGCGAAACCGCCCCCCTCCAGCCGCGCCACGGTGTCGCCGGTGCGCAGGCTGGCACAGATGCGCTCGGCGCAGCGGGCCAGAATCTCGGTCTGGGCCGCGCGGCCATGGCGGTCGACCAACGCCGCCGCATCGTCGAACTGCACCACCATGCAGGCCGTGGTCATGGCGGTGACGGGGGTATCACGCAAAACGTCATCCATCAGCTGCACGATCTGCGGCCGCATCGCCAGACCGGTCAGTGCATCCGGCAAGACGGAGGATTGGCCGGACGAAAACCGAAACGCACCGCCAAGGGCAAACAGCAACGGCGTGCCAAGGGCCGTCAGGATCAACATCCGTTCGCCCCCCAGCCAGAACGCGGCCAGGGTCAACGCCGGCACGAACACCATCAATTCAGGGCGCCGGAACAATCCCATCAGTCCTTGAAAGCCCAGCATGGCCAAGGTCGATTTCAATCTGGACATGCGATAGCCTCACAATTGCCGAAGAACCCAGTTCTTGACGCGACGCTAGCCACAGATGCTGACCGATCCGTTAATTTTCCTCCCAATATTGCAGCGAATTTTCACGACCCTGCGTGCTGCGCGGAACCTGCTTCGCGCAGCAACCCAGCAAAATCGAACACCGTCGCATCGGCAAGGTGCGAGGGCTGCACATTCATCAGCGCCCGGAACATGATATTGCGGCGTCCGGGCGTTCGCGCTTCCCAATCATCCAGCAGCTTCTTGATCTGCGTCCGCTGCAAGCCGTCCTGACTGCCGCACAGGTCGCAAGGAATGATCGGATAGTTCAGCGCTGCGGCAAACGCCGCGCAATCCGCCTCGGCGACCAAGGCGAGAGGGCGGTACAGGAACAGATCGCCGTCTTCGTTCAGCAGTTTGGGCGGCATTGCGGCCAGACGGCCGCCGTGAAACAGGTTCAGGAAGAATGTTTCAAGCATATCGTCGCGGTGATGGCCCAGCACCACCGCCGAACACCCTTCCTCCCGCGCGATCCGGTACAGATTGCCACGTCTCAGCCGCGAACACAGGCTGCACATCGTGCCACCGGGCGCGGTCTTGTCCATCACGACAGAATAAGTGTCCCTGAATTCGATCCGGTGCGGCACGCCCGTCCGTGCCAGAAACGCGGGCAACACCGTGGCCGGAAAACCCGGCTGCCCCTGATCCAGATTGCAGGCCAACAACTCCACCGGCAGTAAACCCCGCCATTGCAATTCGTGCAGGATGGCCAGCAAGGTGTAACTGTCCTTGCCACCCGACAGACAGACCAGCCACCGCGCCCCGCGTTCCACCATGCCATAGGTCTCGACAGCCTCGCGCACCTGCTGCACCAGCCGCTTGCGCAGACGGCGAAAATCTGGCGTCGTGGGGGCACCGGCGAACAGCGGGTGAATGTCGTCGTCGTCCAGCATGACGGTCTTCCTGATCAACTGCGCCAACCTTGGCAGCTTTGCAGCGCCTTAGTCCAGCGCCACGCGACGCCAAACCGCGTGATCAGCGTGCAGACTTGTCAAACTCGGGGTCGGCGCCCGGCACCGGGTCATAGCCATGGCCACCCCAGGGGTGGCACCGGCACAGACGATGGGCGGCCAGATGCCCCCCCCTGACCGCCCCGTGCCGCTCCAACGCTTCCAACGCATAGACCGAACAGGTGGGCTGATAGCGACAATCCATCCCCAACCACGGTGACAGAAATAGCCGGTAGGCGTGAACCGGCAGGGCCATCAGGCGCGCGGCCGGCGTCATGTCGGGTGGACGGCGCGCAAGGCCTTGCGCAGATCCTCGACCAGATCGGCAAAGGGGCGGGCAATGGTCGCCTCTGGCCGCGCGACCAGCACATAATCCCACCCCGTCACCGCCATCGCGCGCAGTTCATGCACTGCGGCACGCAGACGTCGTTTGGCGCGGTTGCGCGCGACGGCATTGCCGATCTTCTTGCTGGCGGTATAGCCGAACCGCGGGCCCTGATCATCCACCCGGAACCGCGCCTGCACCATGAAACTGCCCGCCCCTTGACGCCGCGCCGAGGCCGCCTTGAGGAAGTCGGCCCGATGCCGCAGAGTCTCCAGCGTCTTGAAATGCAAAACCGCCGCAGTAAGCCCGGCTGACATGGCGATCTCGCCGTGCTTCAGGTCCTGCGACGGTTTCATTCCAGCCTCCGATGTCCGGCCCGTGACCAGGCCAGTCAGGATCAGCTAAATCAGGCGGACAGCTTCTTGCGGCCACGCGCACGACGGGCATTCAGCACAAGACGGCCACCCTTGGTAGCCATGCGGGCGCGAAAGCCGTGACGGCGGGCGCGAACCAGGTTCGACGGTTGAAAAGTGCGCTTCATCGCGGTCTCCATCATGCCCTGAACCCGGACAGGATTCTAAGGGTTTAAACTTGAAGCCCGTCCTTTAGTGGCGCTTTGCCGCCAAGTCAACGCAGGCCCGCATGAAATCTTGCACGAATCCTCTCGCCACGCCCCGTCCAGCTTCATTCCGACAAAAATACTCCCCGCAGAGCGTCCGGCGCCAGCCATAGGCACCTGCAGCCGTCATGCGGCTCCCTTTTGCCGCAAACCTGCCGCTTGACGATCAAGCCCGCGTGAAGCCACTGGTATGCAGCAAATTTTGCGCGCCAAGGTGCCGCAACCGATAGGACCAGCAATGTTCGAACCTGCACCGCCCCGATTGACATTCTGGCTGCGCCGCATGCCGCTTGTTGCCATTGCAATCGCCGCGGTGGTCGGACTGGTCTACTTCCGTCATTATCTGAGTTTTGAGGTCCTGGGCCAGAACCGCGACCGGCTTATCGGGCTGCGTGACTCCCATTACCTGCTGACCTCACTGGCCTTCATGGCGATTTACACCCTTGTCGTGGTCACCTCGCTGCCCGGTGCCCTGATCATGACCCTGACCGGCGGCTTTCTTTTCGGACTGTTTCCCGGCGTGATCTACAATGTCGCAGCGGCAACCCTTGGCGCAACCCTGCTGTTCATCGCGGTCCGTGCGGGCCTTGGTCGCGACGTCGCCGCACAGATCGCGGCACAGGGCGGCGCGGTCACCCGGCTGCAATCCAGTCTGAAACAAAACGAAGTCTGGGTGCTGCTGACGATGCGGCTGACCCCTGTATTGCCCTTCTTCATTTCCAACATCGTGCCGGCCCTGGTGGGTGTCGGTTTTTGGGCCTTCGTAATCACGACCTTTGTGGGCATCATTCCGGCGGGTCTGATCTATGCGGCGGTGGGCGCCGGATTGGGCGAGATCTTTGCGCGCGGCGAGGTGCCGGACCTGAATGTTCTGCTGCGCCCGGAATTCAGCCTGCCGCTGATCGGGCTGGCGGTCTTGTCGGCGCTGCCCCTGGTCGTTAAGTTCATCCAAAGCAAAAGGGCCTGACATGGCACGGATCAAGGCAGACCTTTGTGTGATCGGTGCCGGATCGGCGGGCCTGTCGCTGGTGGCGGGCGCCCAGCAAATGGGGGCCAACTGCGTGCTGGTCGAGGGCGGTGCCATGGGCGGCGATTGCCTGAATACCGGCTGCGTCCCCTCCAAAGCGCTGCTGGCGGCAGCCAAACTCGCACAGTCGCGCCGGGATGGCGCAGGGTTTGGCGTCCAACCCACGGACCCTGTGGTGGATTTCACCGCCGTGGCCGACCATGTGCAGCGCGTCATCGCCCAGATCGCCCCGGTCGACAGTCAGGACCGGTTCGAGGGGCTTGGCGTCCGCGTCGTCCGCGCCTGGGGCCAGTTTCTGTCGCCCACCGAATTGCAGGCGGGCGCAGATGTGATCACCGCCCGCCGTTTTGTCGTCGCCACCGGCTCGCATCCTGTGGTGCCCGATCTGCCCGGCCTGACAGGCGTGCCCTTTCTGACCAACGAGACGATATTCACGCTGCGCAACCGCCCCCGTCACCTGATCATCATGGGCGGTGGCCCGATCGGGGTCGAGATGGCCCAGGCCCATCGCCGCCTGGGCTCTGATGTGACCTTGATCGCGCGCAGCGGCATCCTGACCCGCGACGATGCGGAAGCGGCCGCCGTTGTGCTGGAGCGGCTCAGGGCCGAAGGCGTGACGGTGCTGGAAAACATCAATGTCACCGCAGCCAGCGGCAATGTGACCCTGACCCTGGACGACGGGCGCAAGGTCGATGGCAGCCACCTGCTGCTCGCCCTCGGCCGCAAGCCCGCCCTGTCGCGGCTGAACCTGCCCGCAGCAGGCGTCGAAACCACGGACAAAGGCGTCAAGGTGACGGCCAGCCTGCGCTCCACCAACCGACGCATCTATGCCATCGGCGACGTGGCAGGCGGGCGGCAGTTCACCCATCTTGCAGGCTATCACGCCGGTATCGTGCTGCGGCAGGTGGTGCTTGGCCTGCCTGCAAAAGAACGCACCGACCATATCCCCGCCGTCACCTACACCGACCCCGAACTTGCCCAGATCGGCCCGACCGAGGCCGAGGCGCGCAAGCAGTACGGCACCAGCCTGACCGTCACCCGCGCCGATTACCACCACAACGACCGCGCCATCACCGAGGATCAGCAGCAAGGATTTCTGAAGCTGATGGTGGTCAAGGGCCGCCCGATCGGCGTCACCATAGTGGGCCATAACGCGGGCGAGTTGATCGGCCTCTGGGCGCTGGCGATCAGCCAAAGGCTGAAGCTCAGCGCCGTGGCGGGCATGGTGGCACCCTATCCGACGCTGGGTGAGGTGTCCAAACGCGCCGCTGGCAGCTATTTTTCCCCGAAACTCTTTGACAACCCGCTGATCAAACGCATTGTGCGATTTGTGCAGGATTGGCTGCCCTAGAGGGGGACAGGTTTGGACAAGGCAGCGAAGGGTGGGTTCATGAACACCCTGTCAGGGCGCTTTTTGGTGCTGACGGTGGTCTTTGTCATGCTGGCCGAAATCATGATCTTCGTGCCGTCGATGGCGCGCTACCGGGCCGATTTCCTTCTGATGCGGCTGAAAGAGGCGCAGATCGCCTCGCTGTCGCAACTGGCCACCAACGAGGATATCAGCCAGGAATTGCAGGCTGAGTTGTTGAAGAATGCCGGTGTCTACAACGTCGTGCTGCGGCGCGACCAAGTCCGCCAACTGGTCTTGTCCTCTCCCGTGCCCTCACCCATCACCGCGACTTACGACCTGCGCGAGGCGGGGCCGTTCCAACTGATCGCCGACATGGCGACGGCGCTGTTGCAACCTGACAACCAGGTGATCCGCGTGATCGGCAATCCCGTTCAGGACGGCGGGTTGCTGATCGAGGTCACCATGCAGACCAGGCCCCTGCGCGTGGCGATGCTGGATTACGGCGCACGCATCCTCGCGTTGTCTGCGCTGATCTCGGTTGTGACGGCGGTCCTGCTGTTTCTTGCCGTGCGCCGTCTGATGGTGCTGCCGATCCGCCGCGTCGTGCGCAACATGCAAGCCTATGCCGAAGCGCCCGAGGATGCCCGTTTCGTCATTGAACCCAATGCCAGCGTCACCGAGTTGCGCGTGGCAGAGGAAGCATTGATGTCGCTGCAGACACAGATGACCCAGGCCCTGCGTCAAAAAGAGCGTCTGGCCCAGTTGGGTGCTGCCGTGGCCAAGATCAGCCACGACCTGCGCAACATCCTGACCACCGCCCAACTGTTCGCCGATCGGCTGGAGGGCAGCGCCGACCCCGCCGTGGCACGCTCTGCCCCCAAACTGGTCAACTCCATCGCCCGCGCCGTCAACCTTTGCGAAAGCACGCTGGCCTTCGGCAAGGCCGAAGAGGCGCCCCCCCGGTTGACCCGCTTCACCTTGCGCCGTCTGGTCAGTGACATGGCCGAGGGCGAGGCACTGATTGCCCAAGGCCAGATCACCATGCTGAACGAAGTACCCGCCGGCCTGACGATCCGCGCCGACGCCGAACAACTGCACCGCGTCCTGACCAACCTGGTGCGCAACGCCTGTCAAGCCATTGCCGCCACCGGGGCCGAGGGGACTGTGGAACTGTCCGCAGGTGAAAGCGACGCCGAATGGTGGATCAAGGTCGGCGACAGCGGCCCCGGCCTGCCCGCCAAAGCCCGCGAGCACCTGTTCGCCGCTTTTCAAGGCGGCGCGCGGCGCGGCGGTACGGGTCTGGGCCTTGCCATCGCCGCCGAACTGGTGCGCGGCCACGGCGGCAAACTGCTGCTGGACCGCTCCGACGCCGAGGGCACCGAGTTTACCATCCACCTGCCCAAACAGAATGACAGCGCCGGCTTTCAATAGGGTGGTCCCTCATCATTCCCTTGTGGTCATTCTTCGGTGGGGCGTTGCAAAGACGGCCGGCAAAACCTGACACGCGGCAAGTCAAACCAAACAACGCCGCAGGCTGTTTTCACCCTTGCAAACCCCGCCCCATGCGACTAGATCCCCGCAGACAGTGGATCCATAGCTCAGCTGGATAGAGCATCAGACTACGAATCTGAGGGTCGGGCGTTCGAATCGCTCTGGGTCCACCAATAAATTCAAGGGGTTAGGCGGAAATGCCTAATCCCTTTTTCTTTTCCGGCTACCACCGGGCTACCACGACAGGCGCCACTAGACGCATTTCCGTGAAATTAAGGGAAGCGTTGTAAGCGCTGTCTTGACCCCATGTTCCTTTTGAATCAGGAAGCTGCGATTGGGCTTTACGTGGAGATTTGCACGGGAGGTGTCAGTGGTAGTCCATCGGGAGCGCGATTTGGAGGCCGATGGTTTTGTGGAGTTGTTGGCAGCTCCATCGGTAAAGCGGCGTTGGTCGGATGCGGCGAAGGGCCGGATGGTTGCCGAGACGCTGGTGACGGGCGTTACGGTGAGCGAGGTGGCGCGGCGGCACGGTGTGAAGGCAAACCATCAGTCGTCGTGGCGGACACTGGCGCGGCAGGGCAGGATGGTCGAGCCGGATATTGCAGGGGCAGAGTTCACCTCGCCGGTGATGGTGGCGCAGCCAGTGGAGACCCCGGCCGCGACGGCTTCGATTGATCTGTTGATCGGCCCTGTGATGGTGCGGCTTGATGCTGCCACGCCTGTGGCCCGGGTTGCGGAACTGGTCATGGCACTGCGGGCCTGCCCGTGATCTTCCCGTCCAATCGTGTGCGGGTCATGGTGGCGACCAAGCCCATCGACTTCCGCAAGGGCCATGACAGCTTGGCCGCGATGGTGAAGAACGAGTTGCACAAGGATCCATTCACGGGGACTGTCTTTGTCTTTCGTGCCAAAAAGGCGGATCGATTAAAGCTGCTTTATTGGGACGGCACTGGGCTGGTGATGGCTTACAAGCGGCTGGAAGAACACACATTTACATGGCCCGCAGAAGGATGGGCTGATGATGTTGAACCACGCGCAGTTCGAGGCGCTGATCGCCGGGCTGGATTGGCGGCGGGTTCGGGCCATTGAAGCGCGTGCGCCTGAAGTGGTGGAATGACTGCGGCAGGATGACTCAGGGCGCTGTTTCCACGGGCATTGCCTGCGATGGTTTGATAAACACGTGGCATGTCAAATACCGCTGATTTACTTGGGGAAATTGCTGCACTGAGTGCGATGTTGATCGCCGCTGATGCGCGCAACCTTCGCAAGGACGAGCGGATCGAACGGTTGGAAAAACTGGTTGCGGCCTTCAAGCAGGCAGCTTTTGGGCGGCGGTCCGAGAAGAGCGACCCTAACCAATTCGAACTGG
>JBBQGU010000060.1:0-14357 GCA_038323315.1 Rhodobacterales bacterium
AAGGCAACTAGATGACCATCCATCCGCATCCAAAAAGCAAGGAGCCGCCCATGATTGGCCAACCCGCCCCCGATTTCACCCTGGCCCGCGATGGCGGTGCCATGGTGACCCTGTCCGCCCTGCGCCCGGCACCCGTGGTGATCTTTGCCTATGGCGGCGACGGGACACCCAGTTGCACCAATGAAGTGATGGACTTCAACGGGCTGGCAGAACAGTTTGCCGCCCTGGATGTGACTGTCATGGGGCTGTCCAAGGACCCGGTCGCCAGGCATGACAAGTTCATCGCCAAGATGGGCATCGTGCTGCCGCTCTTGTCCGACAAGGCCGGGCACATGATGGAGGATTGGGGCGCGTTCGGCGAAAAGCTGTTCTTCGGCAAGCAGGTTCTGGGCGTCCTGCGCAAGACCTTCCTGATCGACAGCGCCGGACTGGTGGAACAGGTGTGGCAAGTCGACCGCGTCAAGGGCCATGCGGCCGAGGTTCTGGCCTATCTGAAAGCCCGGCCATGATGGACAAGGGCACTGTTGACGCGGGCGAGATCACGCTGGCACAAATGGCGGTGCAGGTTCTGACCACCGCTGATGGCCGCGCCAAGACGGCCTTGGGCCGCGCCCATGCCGCCGTATGGCTGAAGGCGCGGGCAGATGGCGCGCCCTTGGCCATAGGCCATGCTACCCCGCCTGACCAACCCGCAAGACCCGCCACGCCCGAACTTCTGCACCCCCGCGACGTGCCGCGCCGCCGCGCCAACTCGCCCACCGGCCGCATCGCCCTGCTGCATGCGGTAGCGCATATCGAGTTGAACGCCGTCGATCTGCACTGGGACATCATCGCGCGCTTTACCGCGTCCCCGATGCCCATGGGGTTCTACGACGACTGGGTCAAAGCCGCCGATGACGAGGCCAGGCATTTCAACCTGCTGTCCGACTGCCTCGAGGCGTTGGGCTCGCATTACGGCGCCCTGCCCGCCCATGCCTATATGTGGCAGGCGGCAGCGGATACGTCACAGGACCTGCTGGGCCGTCTGGCCGTGGTGCCCATGGTGCTCGAGGCGCGCGGCCTCGATGTGACGCCCGGCATGATCGACCTGTTCGTCAAGGCGGACGCGGCGCAGGTCATCGCCGCCCTGAAAACCATCTACGCCGAGGAGGTGGCCCATGTCGCCTATGGGTCGAAATGGTTCAACTGGCTGTGCGGCAAACAGGGTCTGGACCCCAAGGACGCCTTCCACGACCTTGTGCGCCGCTATTTCCACGGCAGTCTGAAGCCGCCCTTCAACGAAGAAAAACGCGCCGAAGCTGGTATTCCCCCCGATTTTTACTGGCCTCTGACCGACCAAGCCGACCCCTGAGCCGTAACCCGACCCCCGAGCCTCCTGCTTTCATTCTGACTTAAATATCCACCTTGCTTTCGTTTGTGCAGACCCGCGCGCGGCAAAGTCTTGCCAATTCCAGACATCACACCGCCGTGATCGGCGGCATGTTGCCGATGCCAAGCGGAAAATGGCAGTGCGATTGAAGCCTTGGCCCAAAATTGTTGCAGGGTCGAAAAGTGATGGCTATTCAGACCGTGTACGTCCTGCAGATCGTCAGGCAATGTTGTTGGTTGCGATTGCGGACATTTGTTGGCGACCCTTTCCCCTAACAGACCGGAACAGACTCACGTGCTCACGCGCCTTGCCTATCGGACCCATCTGACGCTGGAAGGATACTTTCCCGAACAGCGGCTGTTTTTGAAATCCGACACGACGACCCGCTTCATTCGGCTGCGCCCGATCACCCAGGCGGTCGGGGCCGCTGTGGGGGTGGTTGCCCTGGCGTGGATGATCCTTGCCACGGCGATCCTGCTGATGGATGCCATATCGTCGGGGTCGTCACGCGATCAGATCCAGCGGCAGACGGCCCTGTATGAACAGCGGCTGAATGCACTTTCCGCCGACCGCGACCTGCGGGTCGCCGAGGCGGCGGGCGCGCAAGATCGGTTCAATCTGGCCCTGGTGCAGGTGTCCGCCATGCAGGAACGGCTGCTGACGTCCGAAGACAGCCGCCGCGAGTTGGAGACCGGGATCGACGTGATCCAGAACACGCTGCGCCGCGCCCTTCAGGAACGCGACCTGGCCCGCACCGAATCGTCGCGCATGACCCTGGCGCTGGCGCAACAATCCGGGGTCGGAAATTCCGATGCCGGGCGGATTCGCGACACCGAACTGACGCTGGATCTGGTCAGTTCCGCCCTGACCGACACCGCCCGCGAACGCGACGCCCAGCAGATCGAGGTGGCCAGGGCCGAAGCTGAAACAGCCGCCGTCGAACGATCCAAAGCCGAGGTCGTGGCCCGCAATGCCGTGATCTTTGCCAAGCTGGAAGAGGCTCTGACCGTCTCTGTCGCCCCCTTGGACAAGATGTTCCGCGATGCGGGGCTGAACCCCGATCAACTGCTGGATGCGGTCAGGTCGGGATATTCAGGCCAGGGCGGGCCATTGTCGCCGATCTCCTTTTCGACGATGGGCCTGTCAGGCAGCCCGGATGAAACCCGCGCCAACGCTATTCTGGCGGGTCTGGACAATCTGAACCTGTACCGGCTTGCCGCCTTCCGCGTGCCGTTGGGCCTGCCGGTCCGCGCGGCGGTCCGCTTCACATCCAGCTTCGGCCACCGCAACGATCCGATCAACGGCTCGGGCCGGATGCATGAGGGCCAGGATATGGCTGGCAATTACGGCGAGCCCATCTATGCCCCCGCCGATGGAGTCGTCACCTATGCAGACTGGGAAGGTGCCTATGGGAGGCTGATCAAGATCCAGCACGCCTATGGAATCGAGACGCGTTATGCACACTTGTCGCAGATCAGGGTGGATGTCGGTCAAAAAGTATCGCGCGGCGACCGAATCGGTGATATGGGCAATTCGGGCCGGTCCACTGGCACACATCTTCACTACGAGGTTCGGCTCAGCGGATCTGCCGTCAATCCGATGACCTTCATAAGGGCAGCGAACAATGTTTTCTAAAAGCCGTATCAATGAACCGGGTCCCAAGACGGGCGAAGGTGACAAACCCAAGACGCCGGAGGCCGCCGTGACCAAACCCTCGATGGATTTCACCCCCACTGCCAAGGGCAAGGCCGGGGTTTCTATTCTGTCCTCGGACCTGACGGTTGTGGGCAATCTGCGCACCTCCGGCGACATCCAGGTCGAAGGCACGGTCGAAGGCGATATCCGCGCCCATCTGCTGACGGTCGGCGAAAGCGCCACGATCCGGGGCGAGATTGTGGCCGATGACATCGTGGTCAATGGCCGCGTGATCGGCAAGGTACGCGGGTTGAAGGTGCGGCTGACCTCATCGGCGCGGGTCGAGGGCGACATCATCCACAAGACGATCGCCATCGAATCGGGTGCGCATTTCGAAGGGTCCGTGCAGCGTCAGGAAGATCCCCTGGCCACGGGGCGGACAGCGCTGCCGCCGCCCTCGGCCCCGGCCGACGGGATTTGATTTTCGCCGTCGGTTGGCGGCGCACGTTCTGCATAGGGTGCGCTGCGGCGCACCTTTTGTCTTGCCGGGCTGCTCATCATTCCCGTTCGGTCATTCTTCGCTGGACCCCACGACGAATGACCGCCATGGAATGATGACGGGACGTCGGCTGGTCTGGCCGCATCCGCAATTCGGGTGCACAAGGGATGCCTGCCCCATATGGACGATCCTGTAACCCTGCCCGATCAAGGCCCGATCTGCCGGCCCGAACATCGCCGTCTGATCATGGCCGCCGCCGTGATGGCCTCGTCCATGGGTTTTATCGACAGTTCGGTCACCTCGATCGCCTTGCCTGCGATCCGGGCGTCATTGGGTGGCACCCTGGCGCAGGCGCAATGGGTGTCGGGAGCTTATCTGCTGACGATGTCGGCCCTGATTCTGGTCGGGGGTGCCACATCGGACCGCTTCGGCGTCGTGCGGGTATTTGTCTGGGGCATTCTGGTCTTTGTCGCCAGTTCGGCCCTGTGCGCCGTGGCACAGAGCATGGGCCAGATGAATATTGCCCGCGCGTTGCAGGGGGTCGGGGCGGCCTTCATGGTGCCGGGGTCGATGGTGCTGGTCTCGCGCGCCTATCCGCGTGAGCAGCGTGGCGCTGCCCTTGGCCTGTGGGCCGCGGCTGCCACCGCCACCACGGCCTTTGGGCCGGTGCTGGGCGGCCTGCTGCTGACGCTGGGCGGGGCAGAGGTCTGGCGCGCTGTCTTTGCCCTGAACCTGCCCTTGGGCGCCGGGGCGTTGTGGTTGCTGTGGCGCTCTGCCCTGCCCGATGCCGGACGGCCCGGCACCCAAATCGATTGGCCGGGGGCGGTTCTGGCGACACTGGCACTGGGTTTGATGGCCGAGGGGTTCACGCGCGAGGGGCAGGCCCTGCCGTGGCTGATGGGTGCTGGTGTCTCGGCCGCGCTGTTCCTATGGCGCGAAACAGTGACCCCGGACCCAATGATCCGGCTGTCGATGTTTGCAGATATCGGCTTTGCGCTGACCAACCTCGCCACATTGTTCCTGTACATCGCGATAACGGGGGTGATGTTCTATCTGCCGATGACAGCACTTTCGGTCTGGGGCATCAGCGCCTTTGAGGTGGCAGCCGCATTTTTGCCGGTATCCGTGCTGATCACGCTGTTGTCGTCTCGCATGGGTCGCTTGGCCGACCGGATCGGGCCGGGGCCGCTGATGGCCGTCGGATCAGTGCTGGTCGCCTTCGGATATGCCGGGATCGCAGTGAACGCGCCTGAGGGTCGGTTTTTCAGCCATATCGTGCCATTCATGGTGCTGGTGGGTTTGGGCATGGCGCTGGTTGTGGCCCCCTTGACCGCCGCCGTGATGGCCTATGCCAAGGACAGCGAGCAAGGCGCGGCATCCGGTATCAACAACGCCGTCGCGCGGGTGTCAGGCTTGATCGCGGTCGCGCTGATGGGGCGCGTGGCGCGGTGGTCCTATGGGGCGGTCACCGCCGATAACCCCGGGTTTGGGCTGCCAGGTGCGGACCCAGGGCACATTGCGGCATCCGGGCTGGCGTTTTCGCATATTGCCTGGGCGTCAAGCGGATTGGCTTTGATCGCTGCGGTGATTTCTGGGATGATCAGGCGGCCGAGTTAGTGCCTTCGGCTGGCGTGACCGGGGGTTTCACTCCTCTGCGCCCAGGTCACAAACCCAAAATTGGGTTTGTGACGAAACGGAGTATTTAGGTCAGTGTGAATGGAGGAACTGAGCCTTGCCCTTGGGTGCGGTTACTCTGGCGCTGTCAGTCCTCGGCATTGGCCTCGGCGCGGCTTTTGCCCGCCACGTCCAGGGCCAGAGTGGCGGCCATGAAGCGGTCCAGATCGCCGTCCAGCACACCGCCGGTGTCGCTGGTTTCATAGTTGGTCCGCAGATCCTTGACCATCTGATAGGGCTGCAAAACATAGGAGCGGATCTGGTTGCCCCAGCCGGCATCGCCCTTGCTTTCATGCGCTTCGTTGGTGGCGGCGTTGCGCTTGTCCAACTCCATCTGATAGAGCCGCGCCTTCAGCGCCGTCATCGCAATGTCGCGGTTCTGGTGCTGGGATTTCATCGATGACGTGACCACGATGCCGCTGGGGAAGTGCGTGATCCGCACCGCAGAATCAGTCTAGTTGACGTGCTGGCCGCCAGCGCCGGACGAGCGGTAGGTGTCGATGCGGATGTCCTTGTCCTGCACCTCGATCTCGATGTTGTCGTCGACCACCGGATAGACCCAGACCGATGCGAATGAGGTCTGGCGTTTGTCACCCGAACCGAACGGGCTGATCCGCACCAGACGGTGCACGCCGCTTTCGGTTTTCAGCCAGCCATAGGCGTTGTGGCCGCTGATCTTGTAGGCCGCCGATTTGATGCCCGCCTCGTCGCCGTCGATTTCGGACAACAGTTCGACGGTATAGCCCTTGCGCTCGGCCCAGCGGATATACATCCGCGCCAGCATCAGCGCCCAGTCGCAGCTTTCGGTGCCGCCGGCACCTGCGTTGATTTCCAGAAAGGTATCGTTGCTGTCCGCTTCGCCGTTCAGCAGCGCCTCAAGTTCTTTTTGCGCGGCCACATCGGCCAAGGCGATCAGGGCAGCCTCGGCCTCGGTCACGATGTCGGCGTCGCCTTCGGCTTCGCCCATTTCGATCAGTTCGACATTGTCGCGCAAGCTTTGTTCGACGAGTTTGTAGGACCCCAAGGCGTCGATCAGGCCCTGACGTTCCTTCATCAGTTTCTGGGCGCGGGCCGGGTCGTTCCACAGATCGGGGGCCTCGATCATGGCGTCGAACTCTTCCAGGCGGTGCTGAATGGTCTCGCGGTCCATGCGTTGGCCCAGCAGTTTCAACGACTTGGCAATCGCATCGACATGGTTCTGGGTTTCGGCGCGCATGGGGCAAGGCTTTCAGGTCAAGACAGGTTGGAGCGGGGTGATAGCGGCAGATTGGCCAAGGGGCAAGCCCGGGTCAGCCGAGGGACCTTGGTCAGTAAAGACCGCCGGAACTGAGCGACCCGAAGTCGGCCTTTTTCGGCACCGTCTTGACCTGACCCGTGGCGGTGGTGATGGCCTGGCTGCCAGCACCATCCGTCTCGCCCACCGCGAACAAGGGCAGATTTTCGCCCATGCCAAACCCGCCATCGACCATTGCGCCCAGACCAAAGACCGGCTCCTCGCCATCGCGAAAGTATTCGGCCTGGACATTGGCGCCCGATGCCCCTTCGGGCAACATCGCGCCGGTAAAGCGGTCGATGTTGATGAAACGGCCACCCGGCGGCACCTTGAATTCGGTTACGCCAAATCGCTGCACGGCTTTTTCCATGAATGCCTGAAAGATCGGTACACACAGCGTGCCGCCAAAGGCCCCCGGACCCAAAGTGCGGGGCGTGTCAAAGCCCATATAGCACCCGGCGACGATGTTGCTGGTAAAGCCTACGAACCAGACATCCTTGGCGTCGTTCGTCGTGCCGGTCTTGCCGGCCACCGGCACCGGCAGATTGACGCCGCTGCCCGAACCGCGCTTGATGGCGCCTTCCATCATCGAGGTCAGCTGATAGGCGGTGATGGCGTTCATCACGCGTTCGCGGTCAGAGGTGATGCTGACGGCCTGACCGGCTGGCAAGCTGTCGGTGGCGCAATCCGCGCAACTGCGGTTGTCGTGGCGGTAGATCGTCGTGCCATAGCGGTCCTGCACACGGTCGACCAGCGTCGGCTCGACCCGCTCGCCGCCATTCGCAAACATGGCATAGGCCGCGACCATCTTGAACAGGGTGGTTTCCTGCGCGCCAAGCGCATTGGCCAGCACGGGCTGCAATTTGTCATAGACGCCAAAGCGTTCGGCATAGCTGCCGACCGTCTCCATGCTGACCTCTTGCGCGATGCGGATCGTCATCAGGTTGCGGCTTTGTTCGATCCCCGTCCGCATCGGCGTCGGGCCGTAATATTTCCCGGTCGAGTTTTGCGGGGTCCACAGGCCCTGCGGCGTGTCGATCTCGATCGGCGCGTCGATGATGATGGTGGCGGGTGTGAAACCACTGTCCAGGGCGGCGGCATAGACAAAGGGTTTGAAGCTGGAGCCGGGCTGGCGGGTGGCCTGGGTCGCACGGTTGAAGACCGAGTCCTGATAGGAAAAGCCGCCCTGCATCGCCATGACGCGGCCGGTATTCACATCCATCGCCATGAAACCGCCCTGCACCTCGGGCACCTGACGCAGGGACCAGCGGGCGAAACTGCCATCCTCGGCGGTGACGGCGCGGACCATCACGATATCGCCCACAGCCACCAGATCGGCGGGCACCTTGGCTTTTTTGCCCAAGGTGCCGTCCGCATTGCGTTTGCGCGCCCAGGTGACGTCCTTGGCCGGAAGGGTCGAGTCGGTGCCTTCGTCGATGCCCTCGATCCCCAGGGTCGCGGTATCGTCGCCCAGTTGCAGGACCACGGCGGCGTGCCAGCCTTCGACATCGCGCGGCAGGCCCGCGACATCGGACAGGGCGTCGCGCCATTTGGTGGGCTCCGTATCGGCTTGGGCCAGGACCTTTGTGGTGCCGCGCCAGACGCCTTGGGCGCGGTCGTACTTCTCCAACCCCTCGCGCAGTGCCTCGGCGGCCAGCTTTTGCAGTTCGGGGTCTTCGGTCGCGCGGATCGACAGGCCACCCGAGAAAAACTCGTTCTCGCCAAAGGTGCCGGACAGTTGCCTGCGGATTTCGTCGGTGAAGTAATCACGCGGCGGAAGCACGTTGCGATAGGCCGGGAAGTCGCCGTTCTGCACCGATTGCAGGGGGGCGTTCTTCTCGACGTTATAGGTTGCCTCATCCAGATAGCCGTTCTGTCTCATCTGCAGCAGCACATAGTTGCGGCGTTCCAGCAGACGGTCCTTGTTGCGCACGGGATGAAAGTCGGATGGCGCCTTTGGCATCGAGGCAAGCATCGCCGCCTCATGCAGCGACAGGCTGGCGAGGTCCTTGTTGAAATAGGTCTGGGCGGCGGCGGCGACACCGTAGGAGTTTTGCCCGAGGAAAATCTCGTTCATGTACAATTCAAGGATCTTGTCCTTGGTCAGGGTCTTTTCCAGACGGGCGGCGAGGATGATTTCCTTGATCTTGCGTTCGGCAGACCGGTCGCCGGAGAGCAGGAAGTTCTTCATGACCTGCTGGGTGATGGTCGAGGCGCCACGGGTGTTCTTGCCGCGCGACAGGATGGCGTCACGGGCGGCGGCGATCATGCCTTCGACGTCGTAGCCGGCATGGGTGTAGAAATGCTTGTCCTCGGCCGAGATGAAGGCGTTCTTGACCATGTCGGGGATGTCGCCGATCGGCACGAACATGCGGCGTTCCGTGGCGAATTCGTCCATCACGGCACCTTCGGCCGAATAGATTCGGCTGATGGTCGGCGGCGCGTAATTGGCAAGGCTGTCGGCACTGGGCAAGTCATTGGAGTACATATAAAATATGCCACCCACGGTCAGGGCCGCGAACATGATACCCATCGTGACCATCGTGAAAATGGCCCCAAAGAATGACCCGATAAACCTCAGCACGTCTGCAATCCCCGCAATCCCTTTGGCCTTATACACGAGCGGCGGGGGAAAGGTCAAAACTTCACCGTGACATTTGGCGCAATCACGCTTTCACGCGGGCCCTCAGGGTGTGGATGCTGCCAGTGCCGCATCTTCGGCGGCCCAGACCTTCAACCCGTCCCGGATCGCCTGCGCCATGGTCAGCCGCCAATCGGCATCCGACAGCCGCGCCATGTCGGACGCGCTGGACAAAAAGCCCAACTCCAGCAGCACCGACGGGATATCCGGCGATTTCAGCACGGAAAACGAGGCTTCCTGCAAGGGATGCCGGTGCATCTTCAGGCTGGCACCCTGGATCGCGGCCACCAATGCGTCGGCCAAACGTGCCGTGCGCGGCTGGGTCTGGGTGCGCGCCATGTCCATCAGCACAGTTGCCACCACATCATCCTGCGCGGTCAGGTCGATGCCCGCCAGCAGATCGTCGCGGTTGTGACGCTCGGCCAGGGTGGCGGACGCCGCGTCATTGGCTTCGGGCGACAGGGTATAGACCGTGGCGCCGACCGCCTCACCCTCGGCCAGGGCATCGGCGTGCAACGAGATGAAGACCTGCGCGCCCGCCTGATGCGCAATCGAAATGCGGGTTTCGAGGGGGACGAAAACATCCTCCTCGCGCGTCAGAACGACCTTGAATCCACCGTCGCGCAGCAGCACCTCTTTCAGGCCCCGCGCAAAGATCATCATCAGTCTGGCCTCAGACATGCCGTCCCGTTCTGCGCCGGGATCAAGGCCACCATGGCCGGGGTCCAGCACCACGATCAGCGGCCCCTGCCCCCTTGGCGGCACAGGCGTCAAGTTGGCAGCCTTGGGCAGGGCCCAGCCCGGCGGTTCGGGTTCGGCGGCTTTGGCGGCGAATTCGGCCTGGCTGGCGGGGCGCATCACGACCTGGACCATGGCGCCACCGGTCGTGCGCATCTCGGCGGCCGACACCACCATCGGCACGGCCAGATCCAGCACCAGCCGTGACCAGCCGGGCCGGAACACCCCGGCGCGCAACGCTGTCACCGCCCGCGTGGTCAGCGGCACCGCGTCGATGCCGGTCCAGTCGACCTCGCGGAAATCCATCACCAGACGCGCCGGTTCATCCAGCACCCGTACCCGCCACGGCACCGGTTGGCTCAGGCTCAGGACGACATCCACCCCGCCCGATGCCGCCTGCACATGGCTGGCCTTGGGGTCCAGACGCGCCAAAGCCGACAGGTCCTGCGCCTGAGCGCCGGTGGTGAACACATACAGGATCAGCGCCAGAAGCCGCATCATGCCGGCACCCGCTGCGCCATATACGCCTGCAACCGCCGCAGCCCTTCGACAATGTCTGCCGTCGTGCGGGCATAGGAAAACCGCAGGGTCTGCAACCCCCTGACCGGGTCGAAATCAAGGCCCGGCGTGACCGCCACCCCCGCCTCACGCAGCAATTCGGCGGCAAAGCTGACGCTGTCCCGGGTCAGGGCGCTGACATCGGCATAGATGTAAAACGCGCCGTCCGGCGGGGCGATGCGGTCAAAGCCCGCCTTCGGCAGCCCGTCCAGCATCAGCGCGCGGTTGGCGGCATAGGTGGTGCGGTTGCCCTCCAGCTCCTCCACACAGTCCAGGGCGGCCAAGGCCACGACCTGTGCCGCATGGGGCGCGCAAATGAACATGTTCTGCGCCAGACGCTCGACGGTGCGGATGTGATCCTGCGGCACCACCATCCACCCCACGCGCCAGCCCGTCATGCTGAAATATTTGGAAAAGGAGTTGATGACATAGGCCTGATCCGTGATCTCCAACGCCGAAACCGCCCGGTCGCCATAGTGCAGGCCGTGGTAAATCTCATCCGAGACAAAGCTGATATCCTTGGCTTCCGCGTGATAGATCAGCGCCGCAAGGGAGGCGCGCGACAGCATGGTGCCCGATGGGTTGCCGGGTGAGGCGACGATCAGACCTTGCAGATCCAACCCCTGCAAATCACCCGGCACCGGTTGCAGGCGGTTCGCGGCGCTGGCGGGGATGCCGACCGGGGTCAGCGACAGCGCCTTCAGGATCTGGCGGTAGCTGGGATAGCCGGGCTCGCCCATGCCCACACGGTCGCCCGCATCGAACAACGCCGTAAAGGCCAGCAGGAATGCGCCCGAGGAGCCTGCCGTCACCACCACCCGCGCAGGGTCCAGATCGACACCGTACCACCGCCGGTACAATCCCGCGATCCCCGCCCGCAGCGCCGGGATGCCGAGAGAGGTTGTATAACCAAGCGCCGACCCCTCCAACGCCCGAACCAACGCCGCCCGCGCAGCCGCAGGGGCGGGGCTGCTGGGCTGACCCACCTCCATATGGATGATGTGCCGCCCGGCCTCCTCCGCCGCGCGTGCCGCTTCGACCACGTCCATCACGATAAAGGGATCAACCTGACCCCGGCCCGACCTGCGCATATCTTGATCTATCCACCCGCTTGCCCCAAAGTATGCGCCCATAGTCCCTCGCCTGACCGGAAGGTCAAGCCCACCCAAAGGTTCCCGATGCGCCGTCTGACCCTATTGATCACCGCCATTGTCCTGACCGCCAGCACGGCCTTTGGCGGCGGCCTTGGCACCATGTCCGACGCCGAGCGGGACGCGTTCCGCGCCGAGGTGCGCCAGTACCTGCTGGACAACCCCGAAGTCATGATGGAGGCGATGCAGGTTCTGCAAGACCGCCAGGACAAGGCCGCAGCCAATCAGGATCAGCAGATCCTGTCCAGCAACAAGGACCTGATCCAGAACGACCCCAACTCCTGGGTCGGCGGCAATCCCGACGGCGACATCACCGTGGTCGAGTTCATGGATTACCGCTGCGGTTATTGCCGCAAAGCCTATACCGAGGTGTCCAGCCTGGTAGAGGCCGACGGCAATATCCGCTTTGTGGTCAAAGAGCTGCCGATATTGGGGGATGACTCGGTCGCCTCGGCACGCTTTGCCATTGCGACGCGGATACTGCACGGCGACGACGCCTATGCGGCCGTGCATCACGAGTTGATTGCCCTGCGGGGGGCGGCCGACACAGATACTTTGGGTCGGCTGGCGGTCCAGTTGGGATATGAGGCGCAGCCGCTGCTGGACATGATGGGCGACGCATCTGTCACCGCAATCATCGCCGCCAACCACGAATTGGCGGGCAAGCTGAACATCACCGGCACACCGACCTTTGTCGTGGATCAGGCGCTGGTGCGCGGCTATCTGCCCGAAGAAGACATGCGCAACATCGTGGCCGAGCAGCGGGGCAGCTAGAGCGGGTTGCGTTTTATCGCCGACAGATATTCGATCGAAAGCAAGACGCCTTAAGCCGGTTCAGCCCGTCATGCGGCCCCGGTCACGCGCAACACCATCGATATCCGACCTATGCACGTTGGCGGGTCATTCGGCAGCCTCAATGACAGCCTGGGCGGTCACGGCCTCAGCCGCCAGGGCCTCGGCCTCTGCCGCCTCGATCTGCGCGGCCTTGTGTTCGACCAAGCCGACGATGTGATCCACCATCGCCTCATTCCCCAGCTTGTGGCTTTGTTTGCCCGCCAGATACACCATCCCCGACCCCGCCCCGCCGCCGGTAAAGCCGATATCGGTCATCAACGCCTCGCCGGGGCCATTCACCACGCAGCCGATGATCGACAGGCTGAGCGAGGTGGTGATATGGGCCAGCCTTTGCTCCAGGGCCGAGACGGTCTGGATCACGTCAAAGCCCTGCCGCGCGCAGGACGGGCAAGAGATGATCGTGACGCCGCGATGGCGCAGGCCAAGGGATTTCAGGATTTCAAAGCCAACCTTCACCTCTTCGACCGGGTCCGCCGACAGGCTGACGCGAATCGTGTCGCCGATGCCCATCCACAACAAAAACCCCAGACCAATTGCCGACTTGACCGTGCCGCTGACCAGCCCGCCGGCCTCGGTGATACCCAGATGGATCGGCGCATCGGTCGCCAGGGCCAGTTGCTGATAGGCGGCGGCGGCCATGAACACGTCAGATGCCTTGACGGAAATCTTGTAGTCGTGAAAATCGTTGTCCTGCAAAAGCTTGATGTGATCCAGACCCGATTCCACCATGGCATCCGGGCAAGGTTCGCCGTATTTCTCCAACAGATGCCGCTCCAGCGAGCCTGCATTGACGCCGATGCGGATCGAACAGCCGTGATCCTTGGCGGCCTTGACCACCTCGCGCACGCGCCGCGCGTCACCGATATTGCCGGGGTTGATCCGCAGACAGGCGGCACCGGCCTCGGCGGCCTCGATCGCGCGTTTGTAGTGGAAGTGGATGTCGGCCACGATCGGCACCGGGCTTTCCGCCACGATTTCCTTCAACGCATGGGTCGAGGCTTCGTCGGGCGTAGACACCCGCACGATATCGGCCCCGGCAATGGCGCAGCGCTGGATCTGCTCGATGGTGGCTTTGATGTCGGTGGTCAGGGTGTTGGTCATGGTCTGAACCGAGATCGGCGCATCGCCGCCGACCAGCACCTTGCCTACGCGGATTTGCCGCGACACGCGCCGTTCGATATTGCGCCAAGGGCGGATCGGATTGTGGGTCATTGCGGCTCTCTCATGGGCTATGACCGCAAGATAGGCCAGTGCCGCCCGGTCGGCAACTGTCAGTTACCGGCAGCCGCCGGTTGGACCGCACTTGCATCGGCAAATTGCGCCAGATCGGCATCGTCGGTCATGTCGGCCAGCGCGTAAACCTGTGTCAGACTGTCTGCCGACAGCGAGACATTCTTGACCACCTGCGCACCGGGCGCGGCCGGGCCAAAGGTCTTGCCGTTCACCACGAAATAGACCGAGCCGCTGTTGCCTGACCGCAAGACCGCTGCCTGTTGCAAACGCGGCACGACATACCGTTCGCCCGCCTCAAGGGTCTTTTCAAACAGCACCGTACCATCGCCTGCCGAGACGCGGACCCAGGACGGACGCACCGCAAGGATGGCGACACCGGGCTCGATATCGGCCACGACCTGAACGGCGGTGGTGTCGTCAGCGTCTTGCGTCACATCCGCCTCGGTCTGCACCAAAGGCTGATCCACCAAGGCGACCTGCTGCGGGGCCAGTCCGTTGTCCTGCGGTTTGATCGCGGCAATCGGGCCATCGCGCGCGGTCAGCACCGGCACAGACAACGCCTCGGGGCGGTACAACCGGTCGCCTTGGGTCGCGGCGGCAACCACGGGGGCCGAACGGACCAGGGGCGCGTCGCCCATCACATTGCCCAAGGGGTCAATCTCGGCGACCACGCTGGGCGCCTCGTTCACCGGGGCCAGTTGGACGCGCTGCACCTCTTGCAAGACCGAATA